>BPUI01000006.1 GCA_019973575.1 Gemmatimonadetes bacterium T265 | reverse complement strand
CCGGATCAGGCGAACGCGCGGAGGCGGACCCGTGCGCGTGCAGATCATGGCAAACATTCCTGCTCCGCTCGGCTTCAGGTAGTTGGCCACTTGCAGTACCTCGGCCTTGCCGAGCCGCTCGCAATGGTTCTTCGCGTCCACAACGACGTAATCGGCCGCGAACCGGTCCCGTACGTACCGCCAGAAACCAGCCTCCGCGTAGTTGGGAAGGATGATGTCTCGGCGGTTGATCCGGGGCTCGTCCGAAAGCTCGTACAGCGGCTTCTCGAGCGGTCCGACAAACAGAAACTCGAGCGCATCGACGCACCACTTCTGGTACCGCGACCAGTGCTCCCGTCCGCAGTTGATGGTCGAGAGACGGCCGGCCAGCTCCCGCCCGCGCTGCTCCGGCTCTGCACCCCGGTCAGGAAATAGGATCCGACGTAGAGCTGTGTCCCGAAGTGCATAGCGTTGCTGCGCAAACTCCCGACGCAACGCGTCGGTGTCCCAGACCTCTACACCGGCGGCGCGAAACTCGTCCTTGTACGCGGGCAGAACCGGTTCGGGTACCGCAAGGATTACGTGCGCCCCCTGGTTCGCGTCCGCGAGACGGCGGAGTTGATCGAGGTACCGATCTATGCGTGCACGGATCGCGGGCGCGACACCCTTGCACTCGATGACTACCGGCTGCCCGGCGCGCAGGCACGATATGTCGGGCAACACCCGCGCTTCGCGGCGCGTGGACCGGAGGGCCTCGGGATCCACGTCGCTATATGCGGGGTGCGCCTGAAGGAGGCTCACGAGTGCGTTAACGAAGGCGAGCTCGGTCAGACGCTCGTCGCGATCGATCGGCTCCAATAGCGTGCTCTACGAGTGTGTCGGTTGCGTTCTAACTCAGACTGACGCTGCGAGCCTCCAAGGCGCGCAGCTGGTCGTGGTAGGACGGAGGCGGAACGCGGGCCAGGAGCGTCCGTGCATACTCGACAGCTTCAACGACCCGTTAGACATCGGCGTTGCGATGCTGGCCCGACGTGGCGCGTCAACTGTCGCATGTCGATGTTCCGTCCGGGTAGGCGAGGCAGCAGCACTTGCCTGTAACGGGATCGATGTACTTCCGCGGCTGAGGCGAGGCCGGCGGACCGCCAGCGTGGGCAGCAGCGATCTGAGACTTGCGAACAGCGAGTTGCAGCTCGTACTCGCGGCGGAGCGAGGCAAGTTGCTCCCTCTGCCCCGGTGCAAGCGAACCACGCAAGACATTGCCGTACTCGTCGAGCAGTTGCTCGGCGGCGTCGATGTCCGCAACCCGATGTGCGACGAGCGCCCGACCCCACGCTTGGTCCCGCACGTGGGACCAGTGCCCGCGATCGCCGAGGGCGCTGCGGATCGCCGCAATCACCGTGTCCACCCCCTTCGCGTGCAGACCAGGATGCGGCGCCCGCTCACTGCCGTCGGCCTCGTGTAACGCTTCCTCAACTACGAACACGCTATCCCGCGGCGCTCCGGGTCGTGACGCATACGCGATGGCCGTGTCCGACGGTGGCGACGAGCAAGCCGCCAGCCCAACGGCGAGCAACAGGCCTGCCTTCGGGGAGGTCAGGAGTCGCGCTGAGATCATCGGCTTCGAAGACGAGACGCCTAGCTGCAACCGCCTACGCCCGGAACTGGTCGGACCCGACATGCATTACGCCTCGCCGCCGGGAGACTCCGTCGTCCGCCGTCTCGCGTCGCCGTGCCCGAGGTGAAGGGATAGGGGCTCGTCGCGCGAATGTATCACCTCGCCAGTGTCCGGGTCTGTCACGCGCTCGATGTACCGGTCGTTCGCTCGATCAATCCGGCGCTCGAGCTGAACCCACTTGACGCGGCTGTGGCTCCAGTCGTCGCCGGACTTCTCGTCGAGCACGGGCCTCCGAACTCCGTGCTCCTTCAGCGTGGTCCGCACCGATTCCCGTACCCGGAGTGTAAGTACCTCCTCGCAGGTGATCTGGACGACACGGTCGGCGGAGCCGCAGACGCTGCAGGGCGAGCCATAGTCGTCGATCGGGCCTGTCCTAGCGGCAATCTGGGTGCGGCAGCATGCACACGAGACGGTGTATGTGTCAGACATAGGGTAACACGAGGATCGTTGTTGATGTCTTGTATCTAGCGCGTGCGTGATTCTGCATGCACGCTGAACCGGGCGCCAGCTCGATGTTGTCTGGGTGGTGAACACCGTGCGTTAGTCAGAGCGGCGTGCCGATTTCTGTCGCAGTGAGCCCGAAAAGTTGCCGGGGTGCGCGGCACGCGGTGCCACACCCGAATCACGCAAGAGGGGGCCGAGGCGGCGAGGAAGCGGAGGACCGCCGAGCGTTGCGGGACACCCATACGCGGGGAGAGACGATGTTCGTCGGCATCGATGTCGCGAAAGGCGAGCTGGTGGTGGCGGTCCGGCCGGGCGGGGCGTCCTGGACGGTCGCGAACACGGACGCGGGGATTGGCGCACTCGTCGAGCGCCTCACCTGCGGCGCGCCCTCCCTCGTGGTCTTGGAAGCAACGGGCGGACACGAGCTCGCCGTGGTCGCCGCGCTCGCGGCCGCGCAGCTCTCGGTGGTGGTCGCGAACCCGCGCCAGGTGCGCGACTTCGCCAAAGCGACCGGCCAGCTCGCGAAGACGGACCACGTCGACGCGGGCATCCTCGCCCTCTTCGCCGAGCGGGTCCGGCCCGAGGTCCGCCCCCTGGCGGGGGCGGTGTGGACGATCACCCATCTTCGCGCGGCTGAAAACAGGCAAGTTCGCGCACTCGCCTTGACCGGGGCCGGCGCCGCCGGCCCCCTTCGCTTCGGGCACCACGTCACCCGAGGCGGAGCACTTCATGGCGACGTTGCGGAGGGACCAGGTGATGGTTGCGACGGAGATGGTCGGGCGAGGCGCCTCGATCCGGCAGGTGGCGCGACAGCTCGGGGTGGCGGAGTCGGGCCTGCGCTACCGACTGAAACGCGCGCCGGATGCGCCCGACGGACGGAGGGACCGCGCGTCGGCACTGGATGGATGGCAGGAGCGCGTGGACGCGGTGCTCACGCGCTTCGGCGACACCCCGGCCGACGGCGAGCGGGCGCTCCCCGCCTCGGTGTTGCACGACGTGTTGGTCCGCGAGTACGCGTTCGCGGGGAGCTACCAAGCGGTCCGGCGCTACCTGCGCCGGCGCTTCGCGGCGCCGCCGGTGCAGGCGGTCCGCCGGGTCGAGACTCCGCCGGGCGTGCAGGCCCAGCACGACTGGTTCGAGTGGCAGGCCCGCATCGACGGCGAGCGCCGCACCCTCTACGGCCTGATCGGCACGCTCGCGCACTGCCGGGCGACGTTCGTGTGGGTGAGCCCGACGATGACGCAGCTCGCCTGGCAGACGGGCCACCTCGCCCTGTTCCGGCGCTACGGCGGGGTGCCCTTGTGGGTGCGCATCGACCATCTCACGACCGCCGTGGCGTCGGGCGCGGGGCCGACCGCGGTGATCTCGGCGGCGTTCCACACGTTCGCCCGCACGTGCGGCTTCGGCGTCGACCCGTGCCGCGCGGCGACGGGCTCCGACAAGGGCAAGGTCGAGCGCCAGGTGCGCGGCACGCGGAGCGCGTTCGCCGACCTCTTGCTCGCGGACTGGGGCGGGCTCGACGCGCTGCAGAGGGCGTGAGACACGCGCGCCGGTGAGCTCCTGGTCCGGCGGCGGTGCCCCGCGACCGGGACGACCGTCGGCGAGGCGCTCGCGGCGGAGCGGCCGCTCCTGCGCGCGGTGCCGGGCGTGCACGAGCCGTTCGACTGCGTCGTCGTGCGGCGCGTGAGCCGCGACTGCCTCGTGAGCTTCGAGGGCCGGCGCTACTCGGTCCCCTTCGCCTGGGTCGGGCGCCAGCTCGAGGTGCGCGGCACCGCGCAGCACGTGGTGGTGCTCGCCGAGGGCGCGGAGGTCGCGCGCCATGCGCGGCATACGGCCCGCCGGCTCGTGCTCGACGACACGCACTACGACGGGCCCTCGACGGCCGCGGTGCGCGCGCCGACGCCGCTGGGGCGCCGCGCCCGGCTGCAGCTTGCGGGCGAGCCGGGCGGCGCGTTGGCACAGCTCGACGCGGCGCAGGTCGCGCGGCCGATGGCCGACTACGTCGCGCTCGTCGACGCGCAGGTGGGCACGTCGCCCGTGGACGGCCGGCCGGCGGCGAGGGCCTGCGCATGAAGCCGCGCGCACCCGCAGCCACAACGCCGCGTGCCGCCACGCCCCCGGCCCTCCCAGACCTCGACCCGCTCGCCGCCAAGCTGACCGCGTTAGGCCTCGACTACCCGGCTGGCGTCCTGCCCGAGCTCCTGGAGCAGGCCGCCCGCGAGGGGCTCTCGCCCACGGCGTTCCTCGACCTGGTGCTCACCGGGGAGCTGGAGCGCAAGGACGAGCGCCGCGTGACGACCATGCTCAAGCTCTCGGGCCTCCCGCCGGGCAAGACGCTCGAGGACTTCGACTGGGGCTTCCAGCCCAAGGCCGACCGCCGGCAGCTCGAGGCGCTGGCCACGTGCAGCTACCTCCGCGAGAAGACCAACGTGCTCTTCCTCGGGCCGCCCGGGGTCGGCAAAAGCCACCTCGCGACCGCGCTCGGCGTGAAGGCGATCAAGAACGGCTTCTCGGTGGCGCACTTCGTCCTGGACGACCTGATGCACGTGCTGCGGGCGGACGCCGCGGTACCGCCCGCCCGGCTCCGGGCGAAGCGGTACTTCAACTGCGGGCTGCTCATCATCGACGAGGTCGGCTTCCGCCCGCTGGACCGGATGGAGGCGAACCTCTTCTTCCGGCTCGTGTCGGCGCGCTACGAGCGCGGGAGCATCGTGCTGACCTCGAACAAGCACGTGCGGGACTGGCCGGAGATCTTCGCCGGCGACGAGATCCTCACGACGGCGATCCTCGACCGGCGGCTGCACCACGTGGCCGTGGTCCACATCGACGGGCGGAGCTACCGGCTCCGTGAACTGGGCGCCCTCCTCGCGCCCCGCAGCGACGCGTCACCGAGCGGCGCTCCGGGGCACCCGCCACCCTTATCAGGAGCGAGAGACCACGACTGAACAGCACGACCGGGTGCGCGAACTTGCCTGTTCCGCGCCCGCGCGAGCTTGGGTGTACTTGCATAGGCGGACGTGCAGGAACTCGACGCGCTGCTCACGCGGCGTCGGCAGCTGCTCGACATGCTCACCGCCGAACGCAGTCGCCTGGGCCACGCCGTCGCGCGCCGGACCGAGGCCGTGCAGAAGAGCCTCGCGGCGCACATCGCCTTTCTCACGGGCGAGCTACGCGCGGCCGACGCGGACCTCGGGCGACTCATCCAGCAGAGCCCCGCCTGGCGCGAGCGCGATGACCTACTCCGCAGCGTGCCCGGTGTCGGGCCGGTGCTCGCGCGCACGCTCCTCGCCGAGCTGCCCGAGTTAGGCCGGCTCTCGCGCCGCGAGGTCGCGAAGCTCGTCGGCGTCGCGCCGCTCAGTCGCGACTCGGGCACCATGCGGGGCCGCCGCTTCGTGCACGGCGGCCGAGCCAGTGTGCGCGCGGTGCTTTACATGGCGGCCCTGGTCGCGACGAAGCGCAACGCGGTGATCCGCGCCTTCTACCAGCGGCTGCTCGCGACCGGGAAGCCGAAGAAGCTCGCGCTGGTCGCGTGCATGCGGAAGCTGCTGACCACGCTGAACGCGATGGCGCGGAGCAACACGGCGTGGTGCGCGGTCGGAGCGCCTGCTATGGCTTGACAACGAAGACAGTTGCTATGGCTTGACAACGAAGACAGTTGCTAACGCCTATTCACCTGCGTACGTGGGACCTCGTACTACCCCCGATACACAGCCCTGCGGCTTCAGGCCAGTGCTTGTGCCGCCCTGACGATCTGTTCGAGGGTTGCGCACGTGCACCCGCGCGTCTTCGCTTCCTCGATGACACGCGCGACGACGGTAGGGTTCTTTCGAGCATGCTTGAGCTTCGGAATAGCGAACTCACGCTGACAAATTCCTAGAATGCCATCATACACTTCGCCCCCGAGCTCCGAGCGCATGGTAGTCTCCAAGTCTTGCTCGAAGCACGCGAACGATCCATTGACCTCGGACGGCCAGTCGACAAGGGGGTGGCCCGTCAGCCGTAGTAGGCGGTGGTTATCCTCCGGCCGCGCGTCTTTCCCACCTTTGTCGCCGTCCCACACGAGGTAGACCGGGATCCCGAGACTGCGAAAGATCGCGTATGGGCGGTCGAGCGAGGTCTTCCCGCTGCAGGGCAGGACTGCCACGCCGTGGCTCTCCAAGTCGACGCCGAGGACCTGCGCGACCCCGAACAGCGCCGCGCGGTCGTCCTCGCCCTCGACTAAGACGATGGCGTCCGCGAAGAAGCCCTCGTTGATCCAAGGAGTCATGATCGGCTTGAGCCGCGGGAGGAGCGCGGCCGCGGTGTAGCGCGGCGACGGTCGGCCGTCCGCCTCCCACAAGGCGTCTGCCACCGCGCCGAGGTCGGTCCGAAACACGCGCGTACACCGGACGTCCTCGGGGTCGTCCGCGGCCCGCCGGAGTAACCGGATTTCGTGAATACGGTCGACGCCCACGAACAGCGGCGAGTGCGTCCCGCAAATCACCTGTGTGTCCTGCGCGACCCCCGGGATCGAACCGCCCGCGACCTTGGTCAGCGTCTTCGCGAGGTGGCGTTGCCGGTTCGGGTGCTGGTAGAGCTCGGGCTCCTCGATCGCCAGCACGAGGCTCGGGAGGGTGCTCTTCTCACCGGAACCCGACGAGACGCGCGCGACGGCCAAGTGCTGCAGCATGGTCAAGATGAACGCGCGCTGCAGCCCGTGCCCGGTGCGGTCGACGGCGGTTTCGTACGCACCCTCGGTCAGCTTGACGTCCGCCGTCGGCAGGGGCAGTTGCACCTCCCCCGGCGGTCGCCACGTGAGCGTCAAGGCAGCATCGGGAACGAAGCTTCGGAGCGTGCTGGTGAGCTGGCCGCCGAGCGCGCCCAACTCTGGAACACGGGTGGGAGAGATGAGGCGCTCGTAGAGGGCTTGCGTCCTCGTTTGCAGGCGTCGGAACGGCTCCTTCGTGGACAAGGCGTTCCGAACGACTAGATCGAGGAGGTCGCTCATGACCGACCCCTTCGACTCGGCCGCGTCGGTGGCCGCCTCCCGAACCGCGGGCACGTACAAAAGTCGGGTGAACCTTCCGAGGTACCCTTGGGCGACCTCCGTGAACCCGAAGAACTGGCCGTCGTCCCGAGCGGGCTCACACGCGTCGGCGTTCGCATCCTCCCACACACCCAACGCCTCAGCGACAGCGCCGAGCTGTGTCCATGCCGGTAATCCGGCGTACTCGGGCCGTTCGCGGAGTGCGTCGTACGCTGCCCGTGCGGTCTTCCCGCGGTCCTTGACCAAAAGGCCAGCGCGGACGGAATCGAACCCGGGGTGCCGCCGCGACGTGCCATAAAATCGGTTGCCCACCCGACCGCCGTCGAGCGAAAACACTCGCTCGACCGTGAGCGTGCCCATCTGCATGTACTTCGAGAACTGCGTGCTCGCCTCGGCCGAGAGGTCGACGTATGTGACCGCGATTACAAGCTCGGCGGACGTGTCCCCGCCGCAGAAGTCGTCCGCGGTGAGGCGTGGGTGGGGCTGATAAAACAGCTCCAGCGCTCGTAGGAACGTCGATTTGCCTACACCGTTCGGCCCGACGAGCGCTGTGAAGCGTTCGCACTCGAGCGTCGCGTCGCGCAGGCATCGAAAACCCTGTACCCGAAGCTTGCGGATGCGCATGACGACTGCGCCGGGTATCTACGTGTGCCGCTTGCCTATCGGACCTGCGTGTACGGGTAAGGACCCTTCTTGACGTACTGGTTCAGGTACGTCCCATGGGACTTGGCTGCCATCAGGCCGTCGTACACGTGCTGTGGCACTCCGCTGTACTGGTACACCGAGCCGTTCGTGAACTCCACCTCCAAAGTACGCGACGACGCGTCGTAGCCGATTGCAGCCAGGTTCGACGACGTAACGGGTGTGCGGTCCACAGGCGAAATCTCCAGGTAGCGTGGGCAGTGGTGCAGCATCGCGCGTGTAGCAGGGTAACCAACGTATCTGCGCACAGCAGCGCCCGCAAACAGCAGTTCTCCGAGGCGCGAATCGTGACCTGCGCGCTCGCGGATGGAGATACTGACGTCAGACCGGCCCAGCTTCCGCCGAGGCCGCGTTAGTGCGCTTGGTGAGATGTCCCGAAACTGTTGTCAAAAACTCTGCTCTTCTCGCAGCGGCAGCTTCCTAAAACGCTGGCACTGAAACACGCCCCGTTGCGAGGGGCGGCCAGTTTTGCGACGCGTTCTGCGACACTCACCACGCAGCGTGGAGACGGCGGCCCGTGACGCGATCGCCGCGTCGCACCTCCCACACGGGCCTAACGTCAACCACCTAACGGGCGGCCGGCGCGCGCGGCCGCGGGCCCGCCCGTGCGTCGCCGTGGTCGGGGAGTGTAGGAAGGAACGACACGACGGGACGCCCGTACAGCTGGGCGAAGCGCAGCAGGTCGATCGGGTCCATCCGCCGGTCGCCGGTCTCGCACTTCGAGACGAACTGGTCCCCCCGCCCGAGGCGCCGCCCCACCTCGCCCTGCGTGAGGCCGAGCGCCTCGCGGGCGGCCCGCAACTCGCCCAGCATGTACTGGTACTCGGGCGCCCGCGTGGGGGAGGGGAACCGGTTCCGCCGCGGCGGGCGCGCGGGCTCGCGCGCCGGCCCGCGTGCCTGCTCGGGGGGCGGGCGCGCGGCCGCGGGCCGGCGCGGGGAGACGGGGGGCATGCGCGCACGTTGCGGCGCGTTCGGATATCCCCCATCTTGGGGGACACCTACTCACCACCGCTCCACGGCTGCCCGCGACGGATCGCGTCTCCCACATCTCGCTCCCGATGCTCGCCTTACGGATTCCTGGCGCCGATCAACGCTTGCGGGCACCGCGCGTCGGGGGGTCACGCTGGGTGTGCGGGCGCACGTGCAGGGGCCGCCTGTCATCAAGGGCGCCCCCGAACTCGGCCCACGTGACCCCGAGCGCGCCGAGCACGCGGGCGACGCTGTCCAGGGTCGCGTTGCGTTCGCCGCGCTCGAGGAAGCCGACGTGCGTGCGGTGCACGGCGGCCGCATCGCCCAGGGCCTCCTGCGACAGCCCCGCGCGCTCGCGGAGGCCGCGCAGCACGGCGCCGACGAGGCGCGGGTCGAGGGCGGACGGCCGGGACACCCGGTGACGCTCGCCGCTTGACAGATTCGCTCGCTACATACTACTCGTAGCATTGCAGACCAAACGTAGCGACGCCGCGCGCTGGGCTTCCGTTCCGGATGCTCGCGGCGCACTGCACGCGCCCCGTGCTATGCCGTCTCACCTCCGTTCCCGTATCTCGGCGCATGGTCATGTCCGGCCGAGACCGCAGGTGTGGTTCACAGCGGTCGCTCCTGCCGCGGTGCTCGCCTTACTCGGCGCGTGCCGGCCGTCGCCGCAACAGGTCGCCGACGGCGACGACCCGCTCGCCGCCCTCACTACGACGGCCGAGAGCCACCGCTACACCGCCGGCTACTGGCGCGAGCAGGCCCGCACCGACGCGGCGGGCCGGTGGGCGAAGGCGCTCGCCTACTGCGGCGACGGCCGGCCCCGGCCCGGCCTCGAGGCCGACGGCGCCAAGCCGAACTGCGCGGCCGTCTCCACCGCGGCATCCGAGGTCGCCACCGCGCGGGCCGTGGAGGACGCGGGCCGCCGGCTGGACGCGTTCAACGCCCGGACCCGCGCGCTCGCGCGCGACCCCGTCGCGCGCAAGGCCGCGATGGACTCGGTGATGCGGCAGTATGAGTTCCGACCCGGCCGCCCGTAACGCGCCGGGAGCCGGCCCGGCGCGCCGCTTCCACGTCGGCGACCTGCTGGCGGCGGTGATGCACGCGCCCGGCGCGTCGCCGCGGGGGTTCGTCGGCCTCGCGGTCCTGCGGTGCTACATGGCGGGCCGGCCCCCGGCGCCGGACGCCGACTTCCTCGCGGACTGCCGCGCCTACGCGGGCGACTTCGCCGCCGCGGTCCTGGCCGCGTACCCCGAGCTCGGCGCGTACGCCGACGACGTGCCCCCGCCGCTCGAGCTGCGGGCGCTCTGGCTCCGGCGCCGCGCGCAGGAGTTCGGGCGCTACCTCCCCGCGCCGCGGCTGCCGGCGACCCACCCCCTGCGCCGCCACCGGACCGGCGGCCGGGGGTGCATCGGGCCGCCCGGCACGCCGCCGCCGGCCGCGGGCCGCGCGCCGGGCACCGACCGCAGGCTGTTCGACACGTGCGCCGACCCGGCGTACGCCGCGCGGCTCCCGAGCCCGCCCGCGCGGCCGGCGGGCGGCGCGCCCGAGCCCGCTCGGGCCCCGCGCCGCCGGGTCCATGTCGGCGACCTGCTCGCGATCGTGATGGACCGCGACGTGGCGCCCCGGGGGGTCGCCGGCGCGGTGGCCCTGCTGCGCGCGATGGCGGGCGACTCGGCGGCCACGCCGGACGTCCTCGCCGGCTACCGCGCGGACTTCCGCGCGGCCGTCCTCGCGGCGTACCCGGCGCTGGGCACGTACGGCGCGGCGGACGAGCCGCCGGATGAGTTGCGCGACGTCTGGCTGCGGCGGCGCGCGCTGGAGTTCGGCCGCGACGCCGTCGCGCCCTTGCTGCCCGCGGGGCACCCGCTCCGCGCGCCGGCGCCGTCAGCGGCACGGCCGGCGCCGACCCCGCTCGCAGAGGCCACCCCGACGGATCGAGCGTCACGGCGCAGCGGGGCGGCGCGGGCACCGGCGCCGGCCTGACGTCCGCGACGCAGGCGGACCAGGGGAACGCGTTCACCGCGGTCGCGCGGGACCGCTGGGCGGACTGCACCCGCGTCGCGTTGGCGTTCAGCCGGCCCGGCACGCCGGGCGACCACGCGCACGGCAAGGCGTTCAACGGCACGCTCCGGCGTGAGGTCCTGTCGCAGCAAGGGTTCGCCTCGCACGCCGAGGCCCAGTCCGTCCTCGATGCGTGGCGGTACGAGTACACCAACGTGCGGCCGCACCCGAGCTGACAGCACGAGCCGCCGGCGCGCTGGGCGACCGGCGGCTACTACGGCCCCAGCGGGGCTCGGTTATCCGGTAACGGCTCACCCGGTCCAGGATCGGGGACTCCCGCCCGCGCTCCCGGCGGGCGCCCCCGACGCGGAGGTCGACGCCGTCGCGATCCCGCGGCTCTGGACCGAGCCCGCGCGCTGGGCCGGTCCCGACCCGGGGTCCACCGCATAGCAGGTGCGGGTACAGCGGGGCGGCGGGTTCGACCGGTCCGGCCCGCGACGGCCCATCGGCGACGCCGCGCGCGCGACGCCCGCGCCGCCCGACGGCGGCGGCCGTGCCCGCCGCCGCGCGCCCGCCCTATACCACGCCCCCGCCGTGGGACCGGGCTAGCGTTCCAGTTCCGGCGGCGTCACCGCCGCCGTGATCCCGTCTCGCACCTTCGCCCGCAGCACCGCCGCGGGGTCCGTGACGATCCCGATCGTCGTCTGAACCGCCTGCATGGCCGCCTGCAACTCGCGCGGGGCGATGGTCTGAACAGTCGTGTTGAGCGCCTGCCCGCGACGGCGGCGGCCAGGTGCCGCTCGCGCGGCCCGATCGCCGCGAGCGCGTCGCCGACCGCTTCCGCCACACCCGGCCGGTCACCAGGTGCACCCGATTGACCATGAGGTGCACCTGGGGGTGCGCGGTGTCCCGGTGCGCGACGAACACCGCCTCGTGCCCCGCGAGCCCCAAGTCGTGCAGGAGCCGGTCGGCGGCGTCGCGCAGCATCGCCGCCGTCGGGCGGTCGTCCGGGTGGAACGCGAGCTAGACGTGGTAGACGGGCTTCTCGAGTCGGTTCGGAAACGCCTTCGCCGTCGCCGCCATGATCTCCGCCGCCGCCGCGGGATCCGTCGTCTCGAGGTTCCGCGTCTCGACCCAGGCGACCCGCGCGGCCCCCCGCCCGACGGCCGCCACGTCCTCGGTCCCGTGCGACGCGTCGTCCCGCCCGCGGCCGTAGACGAGGTAGCCCGCGAGCCCGGCGAAGCCGCCGCCCAACCCCGCCGACCCGATCACGCGGCCCCTTCCTCGGCGGCGTCCGCCTCGGCCGCGGTGGGGAACACCTCCGGCGCGCCGGACCGACGCCCCGCCACGTCCGCCGCCAGGCTCGCGATCAGCGCCGCGAGCGGCCCGAGCACCGCGTCGACCTTCGCCTCGGCCGGGAACGCGCGCGCGCTGTTGGCTTCCCGCGCGAGCTGGTTGACGTTGTTCGCGATCCGCTTCAAGTCCCCGATCAACGCGCGGTCCACCGCGCCGGCCGCGATCACCACGCGCGCCGCGAGCGCGGCCTCGCGCACGTAGCGTGACACTGGACGGTGCGATAGGATCGCCCGCCGCCGGAGTTCGGCGTGCTCCTCGGGCGTGAGGTGCACCCGCAGCTTGACGGGGCGCGGCGTCTTAGCCACGTGGCGCCTCCGGTGCCGGCGGAGGGGGGGCCGCGTCGAGACGCGGCAGGCGCCCGACCATCACGAGAAAGTGGCGGACGGCCTCGCCGACCGCCTGGGCGCGCGGTTCCCATTCCGACGCCGGGATGTCGCCGCGTACCAGCGTCGTCGGCTCGCCCACCGCGTCACACAACCCGACGGCCAGCGCCCCGCGCATCATGCAGACGTCGATGCGCCGCTCGCGGTCGGCATCGGCATCGACAGCCAACAACTCAAGCTCGTCGGCCTGGCGCCCGCAGTAGGCGGCCAAACGGAGCGCGCCCATGAAGTTCACGTACGCGGCGCGGACGTCGGCCCAATCGTCCGCCGAGGGCGGGGCGTCCCCGCGCAGCAAGTGATCCATCCAGATCGTCCACGCCACGAACGCCGTCGGCTCCTCGTCGCGGTCGGCGGACGACGGGACGGGCGTGGCATCGGAGTTCAGGTCGGGCATACCGGATTCCCCATGTAGGCGACCCCCGCCGGCCGCGCCTTGAGCACGCGACGCGTGCGAATGGCGCCCCACGACGGACCCTCCCCGCGCTTCGCCGAAGCCGCCGGCGGAGCCGCCGCCATAGGCGTAACCGGGGCGCCAGCGGAGCGCGCCCCGGGCCCCCTGCAGGGGCGAGCGCAAAGGGGGCGTGAAGGAGCGGGGCCGAAGGCACTGGCTCCGAAACAGCCCCCTTTGCATTGCTCGCTGATTTGGCGCACCCGACGGCGGCGGTGGACCGGGGCACGGCGGGCAAACGTCAGTGGGATGGCTGTGTCGAGATGGCCGGCCATAGGTAGGGAAGACGAAAAAGCCCCGAGGCTCCGCCCGCGAATGCGAGTGGAAGAAGCCTCGGGGCATAGCCCCTGTGGGCCGGACTCGGTTGTCCTGGGAACGCGTGCCGAGCGCGCGAAGTCCGTCCGGCACGCATCCCCCGTTCACTACCGTAACCCCGTGCCCAGCGCTGAACAAGGACGGCGTCAGGCCGCGCCGTCGCGCCTGTCGGCGTCAGGTCGGAGCGAGTGGCCGCGAGGCGTCGCGAGCGCGCCCGGTGCCAGATCTGTGGCCGAGCGCGAGCGACCTCGTGTCACGTCCACGTCCGGCTGATCAACCCTCTCTGCCGGGTTCTTCCTTCGGGAAGGGTGGTGCCACCGGCAGTGGGAACGACCCGTCTACGACCGTCCGGAAGCGTCTCCGTATCGTCCGCGAACCACCCCTGCGGCCGCGCCACCCAGCTCGCGGGTTGGGCGGCGCGCGCCGCGGTCCGTCGCGGGGCCTATCCGGAATTTTGTGTGCGGGGTCTCACCCGGTAGCTGAGGAGGAGGTGGGAGGATGCCCCGACGCAAGCGGCAGGACGAGGAGGTGGGGCCGGCGGCGCCGGCCCCACGGTTCACGCCGGCGGCGCTCGACGCGCTGCTGGCCGAGGCGGGCGGGCTGCACGGCCCCGAGGACGTCGAGCCGCTGTTCCGCGCGCTCAAGCGGGCCGTCGTCGAGCGCGCGCTCGGCGCCGAGCTGACGCACCACCTCGGGTACGCGCCGGGCGCCGCCCGGCCCGCCGACCAGCCGAACCACCGCAACGGCACGACGCCCAAGCGCGTGCTGACCGACGACGGCGACCTCGACCTCGCGGTGCCCCGCGACCGCGCCGGCACGTTCGCGCCGCAGCTGGTCCCGAAGCACGCGCGGCGGTTGCCGGGCTTCGACGCTAAGGTGCTGTCGCTCTACGCCCGGGGCATGACGGTGCGCGAGATCCAGGGGCACCTGGAGGAGCTCTACGCCGTCGCGATCGCGCCGGACCTCGTCAGCACGGTCACGGACGCCGTGGTCGAGGAGGTCACGCAGTGGCAGCAGCGCCCGCTCGACGTGGTCTACCCGGTCGTCATCTTCGACGCGCTGCGGGTGAAGATCCGCGACGAGGGCACGGTGCGGAACAAGGCCGTCTACCTCGCGCTCGGCATCGACCGCGACGGGCAGAAGGACGTGCTCGGGCTCTGGGTCGAACAGACCGAGGGCGCCAAGTTCTGGCTCCGGGTGCTCGGCGAGCTCCGGGGCCGCGGCGTCGAGGACGTGCTCATCGCCCTCGTCGACGGCCTCACGGGCTTTCCGGATGCGGTGCACGCGGTCTACCCCGAGGCGCAGGTGCACCAGTGCGTGGTCCACCTGGTGCGCCAGAGCCTCGTGCACGTTGGCTGGCACGAGCGCAAGGCGGCCGCCGCCCAGCTGCGCCGCATCTACCACGCGCCGGGCGAGGCGGCCGGGCTCGCGGCGCTCGACGCCCTGGAGGCGAGTCCGCTCGGCCAGCGCCTGCCGGCGGTCGCGGCGGGGTGGCGGCGGCACTGGGCGTACGTGGCGCCCATCTTCGCCGTGCCGCTGCCGGTGCGGCGCGTGCTCTACACGACCAACGCGCTCGAGAGCCTGCACATGCAGCTCCGGAAGGTGACGAAGGCCCGGGGCCACTTCCCGACCGACGCGGCCGCGATCAAGCTCCTGTACCTGGCGCTCCGCAACGTGGTGGCGAAGTGGAAGCTGCCCGCCCCCGAGTGGCGCGCCGCCTTCCCGTACTTCGCCGTGCTCTTCGGCGAGCGCTTCACCGGCGACCGCGCCCCCGCGGACGCCTGACCCGGCCCCGCACACAGAAAATCCGACAGGCCCCCGTCGCGTCCGTGAGCCACCCTGGCATCGTCCGCGAGCCACCCCTGAATCGTCCGCGAACCACCCTGATCTCGTCCGCGAACCACCCTGATCTCGTCCGCGAACCACCCCTGAATCGTCCGTGAACCACCCCAGCCCCCCGCGGGTCGGCGCGGCGGGGAGGCTTCCAACTCGCGCCCGCAAATCGTCCGTGAACCACCCCTGGGGCTCCGGGTCGCCGGCGGTTCACTCCCAAGTACCGCGCTCTGAATCGTCCGCGAACCACCCTTCGGGATTTGACCGCGTGGCAAACACCCGACGCTTCCGGGCGCCACCGAATCGTCCGCGAACCACCCCTCGCCCCCCGGCCCCGCCCACGTACTGTAGTACGTAGTACTGATAGGACATTGCCGTACGGGGACCCACGACCAAGGGCAATCGTGATGGAGCACGAAGGCGAGCAGCGGACGGTCCCACCCTCCGCCGACGCGGCGGCCGAGACGCGAGACGGGGCGGCCGGCGAAGCCGCGGGTGAACGCGCGGTGGGCGGGTCAGCCGGTGGCGCGACGCCTGCCGACGCGGCCGTCGACCCCGCGGTCGACCCGGTACCGGAACCCGCGAGCACGACGGCCGCGGTCGTCGCGCGGACCCTCGACCAGATGGCGCGGGCGCGCATGGTGATCGCCCTTGAGGACCACCCGGTCACGCGCCAAGCCCGGCGACCGGCCGGCTCCGAGGGCCACCACGACGCGGAGCTCGGGACGTCGTACACGCTGCTCGAGCACCGGACGCCGGCCCGGTTCGTCGTCACCGCCGACCACCCCGGGCGGGTGGTGGGCGGCCGCGGCGACGACAACACGGCGGACGTGGCCGCCGCGCGGCTGCCGTCGCCGCTCGCCAACGACATCCTGGTCGCCCTCGGCGAGGTCGTGAACCAGCGAACCCGCGGCCAGCGGTGGGACGTAGACTCCGACGACGCCCGGACCGTGTCGTGGGGCGTGGCCGAGCTCCTGGAGCACGTGGGCCGGGGCCGCGGCGTGAAGTCCTACGCAGCGATGATCGAGACGGCGCGGCGGCTGGCCAAGGTGCGCATCACGGCCAGTGGCGGTGCGTGGCGGCGGGGCGGTAAGCGGGGCCGGGTGCACTCCGAGGTGATCTTCGGCTTGATCGATCGCCTCGAGATCGTCGGACGCGCGGACGCGCCGGGCGGCGCCCGGCTCAAGTTCACGATCTCGAAAGAGTTCGCGCGCCGGCTCGCCGAGGACTTCCGACTCATGGAGACGGCGGGCTACTGGCGGCTCGAGGGCGACATGGCCCGGCGGCTCTACCGCCTGCTCGACTCCGCGCGCCACCTCGTCGCGGCCAAGGGACCGCCGCCGCGGGCGGCCGGGGCGCGGCCGCCCGTGGTGCGCGTGCCGGTGGCGTACCTCCGGGACCGGCTGCCGGTCGAGGAGACCAAGACCGTGCAGGTCGTACGCAAGCTCGCGCGGTACCACGAGGAGCTGGTCGCGGTCGGGTTCCTCGCCGCCGAGCCGACGTACGAGCCCTGCACCGCGGACGACCTGCGCCACTTCCCCACGCACCCGGGCCGGGGCGCGAAGCTGATCTCCGCCTGTTACCAGTTCGCCCCCACGCTCGCGCGGGAGGAGGAGGTCGCGCGGGTCGAAGCCACGCCGGGATCCGCCGCCGCGCCGCCCGGTCCGCGGCCGGGCGCGTTCGTCGCCGGCGGGCAGATCGCCGGACTCGGTAACAGGGGCGGCGCGGTGCAGGGCTCCCTGTTCGCGCCCACGGCCGCCCCACTGCCGAGCGCATCGCCGGGTTTGGGTGCGACATCGGGTGGATCACCGGGTGCACGGCCGCGGCCCGCACCGCCGAGCCCCGACTTGGCCGACCGCCTGGCCGACCTCTCGCGCGTGCTGCCGGACTCGGTGCGGCATGTCGGCGTGTGCAAGCTCGCCGCGGAAGCCCTGGCCGACGACGACGCGTGGCGCCGGTGTGTCGCGCTCGCCCGGCAGGAAGCGGGCGACCTCCCGCCGATCGCCAAGCTCGTGGTCGAGGTCCGCGCCGAGCTGCTGCGCCGCGGGCTGCCAGTCCCCCCGCGCTTGTACGACCGCGACACGCAGCGCGCCTTGTTGGGGGTGTAGCGCCCGATCGGCCGGCGCTGCTGCGGGGGCGCCGGCCTCAGTGTCGGCGGCACGCGTCCCCGTGCGGGGGCACGCTGCCTCGTCACGACCCCGCGCGACACGGACGACGGGACCCGACCCAGGTAGCTACGCGACGACCACCCCGCCGGACTATGGCGCGGCGCGCGCACTCCGATGATCACTCTGGCCGCGGCGGGCCGCGGTGGGCCGAGTGGAGCGCGGGGCCTACTCGTGTAGCCAGTCGAGAAGGTACGGGCTGGGCGCCGCGCCCCCGAGCCGCGCCTGTACGGCGTCTGCCCAGCGGAGCAGCGCGTGGGCAACCCGCTCGGGTCGCTGGATCGACAAGTGGGTCGGGACAATCAGCACGCCGGCGTGCGGGTCCCCGCGCTGCAAGAACACGGTCGTCCACTCGACGAAGTCGTCGCGGTTGCGCGTGACTGTGACCCGTCCCTCTCGGGCGGCGAAGCGCAGCACCTCGTCATCGGGCAGATCGCCGAACTTGAGTTCGTGCGCGCTCGCCATGTCGAGCCCGAGCCCGCGCGCGACCACCGCGATCGTCGGCCGCAGGTCCGCGTCGAGGAGGAACCGCAAGGGCGGCGCACCACCCGCTCGGCCCGCCGGACTCGCCGGATCGGAGCTCGAGCGGGGCGCCGCGTCGGGATCGTCGGCCAACTCAGCGAACGTCCGGAGAGCCGCCGGGTGGAGAGCCGCTCGTCGCGCGGGACGGGTCGCCGGGCGGGCCGCTAGAAGGGCCGGCGTGCCCCGACCCGCCGTTCGGCGACGGCATGGCGGCGGCAGCGGGGGCGTGCGTGGTGAACGGCAACTCGTCGCGCACCCGCCCGGCCGTCCACGCGTCGTCGGCCGCGATCCGGGCGTCAATCTCCTCGGGGTAAAGCGCGTAGTAGTTCAGCGCCGAGCGCCGCTGCGCCTCGGTGAGCCAGTCGGTGGCCTCGCGGAACGCGGCCGCGTCCCGCCCGACCGCGAGCCACGTGGCGACGAGCTCCCACACGTCGAGACCCGTGCCCGCCACCATCGGCCGCCGGCCCGTGCGGCTGTCGACGAACACGACGCCCGGTACGCGGCGCATGCGGACCGCCTCGGAGAGAAGGTCGACGACTCCGGCGCTCCACTCCTTCACGCCTCGGCGCGCGAACTCGCGCTCAAGCTCATGTTCCAACCGCGACGGCAGCCGCACGCTTTTCGGCACGCCCATGACCAACCCTCCCTACGTTGTAATACACCGTAGTAAACCCGTTGTAATACAACGCAACTCGGCGAGAAGTCACCAGGGGTCGGGCGCGCGGCACGTCGGCTACATGAGCATGCGGCAACTCGGAATTTTGACAGGAAGTGTACGCGGAAATCTGCGTACGCAAAACTCTATTCCTGCGGAAGTCCGCGTACGCAAAACGCTAGTTGGAGCGCCTCAACCAAGCGCCGAGCAACTCCTCCACGAGTTCACTGAACTCCTGGCCGTCGCCCCGCGTGAGCAGGGCGATGCGAACGTCGCGGTAGGTCTGGCGGCGGATGTACGCCGTGACCTGGTCGTACTCGGGGTCGCTCCGCTTACCCGCGGGGCGACCCGGCCGCCGCGGTATGGCGGGAGCCGCCGGTGCGTCTGGTACGTCGGCAACGACCGTCGACGCAGATGTGGGGCTCGAAGGGTGGGCTGGCTGAGCGCGCGGGGCGGCGAGCGATGGGGCCGTCGCCGCATCCGCACTCGGTAACGTGGGCGGGGGCGTGACTGCCGCGGACGACGCACGGGCCGCGCTCGGAGCGGTCAGCGTAGGGGCCACGTCACGCGGGTGAGATCGAGTCGGGGCTGCCGGCGCCGGCGGCACGTCGCTGGTCGACACGTCGCTTGTCGGCGCGTCGTGCACGGCGTTGAGCAGGCCGCTGAACTTGCTCGCCGGTCGGCTCACGGCGTGCGCCCTGCCCCGGCGACCGCGACGGCCGAGCCGCCGGTATCAGAAATCGCGACTGAACCCGCCGTCCCGCCGAGCTGCGTCCCGATCGCGCAGTAGTCGGCCCACGCCTCCGCCGCGCGCGGGTCCGACACCGTGTGCACGGGCACGCCGGACAGCGCGGCCTTCTGGAACGCCGCGAGACGCCGGATACCGCCCGCGAAGACCGGCAGACCGCTCTGAAGGAGCATCGCGCGTGCCTCATCGCCATCCCGGCTCGGCCGAGGAGGGATAACCGTTAAGAGGATCCGGTAGTTCACCGCCCCGAGGCCGCGGAGGGCGGTGACCGTGAGCATGAGCGCGTCCAGGGCGAGGGCGTCGGGCGTCGTCGGGATCACCAGGAGGTCACACCCCCCGACGAGCGCGCGGAGGTCCTCCTCGTCCGGGCGCGCTTCGGTGTCGATGACGACGTGCTCGAAATCGCGCGCGTAGCGGGCGGCTTGACGCTCGTCGACGACCTTGAACGGGAGCGCGCCTCGCCGCGCCCACCCCGTCGCACTCCGATTCGGGTCGCCGTCGACGAGGAGCGTCGGGGCGCGCTGCTGCAGGTAGGCCGCGAGGTGGACGGCGCTGGTCGTCTTCCCTACCCCGCCCTTGTAGCTGGCCACAGTGACGATCATACCGAGATCATAGTGGCGTGCCGAAGTTCTGCAATGCTAGCAATACGCGTACGCGAAACCTCGCGTACTCACATCGGTTCCTTAGGTTTCCAGTCGGCTACTCTGACCGTAGTTCGCCGTTGCTGACAACCTAAGTTGCCGCGTACGCAGAAATCCGAGTAGCTGCCGTGTGCTTTTTCCAAGACTGCTCAAATGAATGATCACGGAGCCGCGACGCTCGACGACATCCGCCAGGCGGGCGTGGAGGTGCTCGTGCGTGCACTCGGCCCGGTGAGCATGATCCGCTTCCTCCAGCAGTTCGAGACGGGGCGCGGCGACTACACGGCCGAGCGGCAGCGCCAGGACGAGCCGGCCACGCCGGGGGCGGTCGCGGTGCTCGGCGAGGCCCTCCGGCGCGAACAGGACGTGGGGCACCTGGGGTCCGTCGGGGCCAACACGCGGGTGCTGCGACCGGAACGAGCGTAGTGAGGGCGAGGCGCGCACCGTGGTTGTGCACGAGGTTGTGCCACCCCTGAAGCCCCGGACGTGACGCGCTGAGGGGCCGTGAGGGGCGGCGCGGGGCGCCGCTGGCGCTGCCGCGGCCCTGGCGGGCCGGGCTCGCTCCGCTCGCGGGCTGGGGCGGGGAGGCGACGGGGCGAGCACCCGCGCGCCGCGCCATATACTCGCGCTTCGGCAGCCCTCCGTCTCCTTGGCCCCCGTCTCGTATGCCCGTCCGTTCGATCGGCTCGGTGGACGCCCCCGTCCCCGCCGCCCGCGCGCAGGCCGACGCGGGCGTCAGCTCAGGAGGCCGCATCCGGGGACGCCCGGTGCCCGCCGCCTTCCCGCCGGACGGCCCGGTGTACGCGCTGCTCGCGGGCGCAGCGCCGGGGCTGCGCGCCGAGCCGGGCGTGCGCTACGTCGCGGTGCCGCACCCATCCGCCCAGGGGCTACTGTCCGCCGCGCCCGACCGCGGCCGGGGGGCGCACCTGCGAGATCTCGCGGCGGGATGGCGGCACCGGCTCGCGCAGGTCCTCGAGGTGGCCCGGCCGTAGTCCCGCTCCGCGGAGCGAACGTTCGCGAACCGCCCCGACGCTCAGGGGCGTCACGGCATGTGGCGCGCCCAAAAGGACCGGCGATCGTCGCAGAACCCGTCGCAGAACTCCGCTCGTCTTGCGAAGGTGACGTCTTGGAAACCCTGTGACTCTGTTGGCGAATTCAGTCGCCCGCGGTGAACCGGGACCCCGGCCAGGGTGCGCGAGGGGTCGCGCGCGCGCGACGGCGACGCTCGGGCGGAATTCGCCAACAGAGTCTGCTGTCATGTGTGCGTGGCCGCGCGTCCGGTCCCCTACCGCCGTCGATGCCTGGAGTGCCGGGGGCAGCCATTCGCTCGGCTCAACCACCGGTGACACGCGCCGCGCGCGCGGCTCAGGCAGGGCCGGAGTGCGACGACGGATTGCCGCGGTCCCGGCCCGCGTCGATCCACTGCCAGCCGGCACAGACGAAGAACCGTGCCACACTAAGAGTTCTTTGTCTGTTCATTCGACAGGTTTTGTGTCGTACGGCGCGTATTGACGGAACAAACGCCTGGTAGTACCGTAGCCGCGCCTCAGGCAGCGTTGCTGCTACCAGTCGCTGGCCGGACTGGCTCCCCTGCGTGTCGCCTCCCGCCCGTCGCGCGTGCCGCCCGCCGTCGCCTCGCCCGATCGCCGCCCCACCCCGCCCGACGCGCCGGAGCTGGGGCTCGCCCCCGGGCTCTCGCGCGACTACCTGCGACACCACCGGGTCGCGCCGCGGCGATTCGCGGACGACGGGCGCCTGCTCATCGTGGCCGCGGCCCCGGACGCCCGGTGGCGCGACTGCGTCGACGATCTGTGCGAGGCGTACGGGTGCGCCGTCGCGCCCGAGCCGGCCCCCGCGTCCGAGGTCGACGTCCTGATCGAGCGCCTCGCCACGGCCGCCGCCCGCGGGGTGGAGCTGACGGCGGGGGACGGCGGCGACCCGGTCGCGCTCGGGCCGCGCGCGGGCGCGTTCGACGACGACGGGGTCACGGCCGACGCGCGCGACCTCGCGACGCAGCCGCCGGTCGTGCGGTACGTCAACCTGCTCGTCCGCGACGCCTACGCCGCCGGCGCGAGCGACGTGCACCTGGAGGCCGGGCCCGGCGGGCTCCGCGCGCGCGTCCGCCTCGACGGGGTCCTCGTCCCCGCCGCGGACCCGCCGCCCTCCATCGGGCGCGCGGTGGTGAGTCGCGTCAAGTTGCTCGCCGAGTTAGACATCGCCGAACGGCGGCGGCCGCAGGACGGCCGGATCCGCGTGCGGCTCGAGGCCCGCGAGCTCGACCTCCGCGTCTCGACCGTGCCGACCGTGTTCGGCGAGAGCGTCGTGCTCCGGCTCCTCGACCACGGCGGCCGGCCCGTGGGGCTGGACGCGCTCGGCATGCCAAACGCGATCCGCACCGCGGTGGCGCGGCTCGCGCGGCGGCCACACGGCCTGCTGCTCGTGACCGGGCCGACTGGCAGCGGCAAGACGACCACGCTGTACGCGTGTCTCGGGCTTCGCGACGCCGGCGCCGAGAAGCTCGTCACCGTAGAGGACCCGGTCGAATACCAGCTCCCGGGCGTAACGCAGGTGCCGGTGCACGCCGCGGCGGGCGTGACGTTCGCGGCCGCGCTCCGCGCGATCCTGCGCCAGGACCCCGACGTGGTAATGGTCGGCGAGATGCGCGACGCCGAGACGGCGGACGTCGCCGTGCGTGCCGCGCTCACCGGGCACTTCGTGTTCTCGACGCTGCACACCAACGACGCCGTCGGCGCGCTGCCGCGGCTGTTGGACCTGGGCGTCGCACCGTACCTCGTCGCGGCGACGTTGGACGGGGTGCTCGCGCAGCGGCTGGTGCGCTGCGTCTGCGACGCGTGCCGGACGCGGTACAACCCGGCGCCGGATGTCGTGGCCGCGCTCATCCGAGCGCATGCGCGTGCCGGCCCCGTGACCGACGCCGCCGCCGACCAAGCGGTCACCGGCGCGGAGTTCACGCGCGGGGTGGGGTGCGCGTCCTGCCGCGGGACGGGATACCGCGGACGGGTCGGGTTGTACGAACTGCTGCCGGTCAACGAGACCCTGAAAGACGCCGTCGGGACAGGGACGGCCCGCGACGTCGTACGCACGCAGGCCCAGGCCGCGGGCCTGCTGCCGCTGGCGGCCGACGGGTGGGCGAAGATCCGCGAGGGCGTCACTACCGTCGAGGAGGTCGCGCGTGTCGTCCAGGGGTGAGTACAGCGGTGAGCACCGGATCACGCCGGATCGCACGTCGGCGTCTCACGCGGCCCGCGGGTGGCGCGTCGACGGCTTCACGTTGATCGAACTCATCGTCGTGATCGCCATCATCGCCGCCCTCGCCGCCGTGGTGGCGCCGGCGATCTTTCGCAACGTCGGTGACGCGAAAGTCGCCGCGGCCAAGAGCCAGCTGGAGGTGTTCGGCCTCGCGCTCCAGCAGTACCGGCTCGACAACGACGCGCTGCCCACCACCGAGCAGGGGCTCGCGGCGCTGCGCACCCCCCCCCCGGCCCCCGGCGCGGACGGACAGCCGCCCAGAAACTGGCGCGGGCCGTACCTCACGCGCGCCGTGCCGCTCGACCCGTGGGGACGCCCGTACGTCTACGTCGCCCCGGGCGTCGCCAACCCGGCGTCGTACGACCTGTACTCGCTCGGGCGCGATGGCCGTGCCGGCGGGGGCGACGAGGACGCCGATGTCACGTCGTGGGGCGGGCCCGTGCCCGCCGGCGCAGGGCCAACCACAGGCACGGTCGGCCAGCCGTCCGGCACCGCGGCCGAGTGAAGCCTCCGCCCATCATGCCCCCACAAACGGAGGAGGCGGTCCGTACGGTGTTCGCCTACCGTGCGGCCCGGGCCGACGGCACGCTCGAACGCGGCACGGTCACCGCGGCGACCCGCGACGCGGCCGCGGCCGTGCTCGTCGCCGGCGGATCGCTGCCGGTCGAGCTGCGCGCGGCACGTCCGGCGAACGGCACAAGCGCTCGGTCACCGAACGCGACGACGCACGGCCGAGCGGACGGCCTCCCTGCCGACCGGCGACCGGCGCTCCCGCCCGCCGACCTCGCCCTCGGTCTGCGGGCCCTGGCCACGTTGCTCGATGCCGAGTTGCCCATGGGGCGCACGCTCGCGGCGTTCGCCGACCTGGCGCCGGCGAGCTGGCGCCCCGCGCTACCCGCCATCGAGGGCGCCGTGCGCGAGGGGCGCGGCCTGAGCGCGGCGCTTGAGTCGGCGCCGGTGCGCGTCCCGCCCGTCGTCGTCGGGTTGCTCCGCGCCGGCGAAGCCGGAAGCGGCCTTGCCGGCGCGGTGCGTCAGGCGGCCGACCTCACGGAGCGCACGGCCCGCACCCGCGCGGCGCTCCGGTCCGCGCTCGCCTACCCCGCACTCCTCGCCGCGGCGGCGACGGCCAGCGTCGCGCTCCTGGTCGGCGTCGTGCTCCCGCGCTTCGCGGCCCTCCTCGAGGGGATCGGTCAGGAACTACCGTGGTCCACGCGCGTGGTGCTGGCCGCCGCCGCGGTAGCGCGCGGCGGCGCGGTACCCGCCCTCGGGCTCGCGGGCGCGACAGCGGTCGCGTGGCACGCGTGGACCCGCACGCCCGCGGGTCGCGTCGCGTGGCACGCGGCGCTCCTCCGCGCGCCCGGGCTCGGCACCGTCCGGTCTGCCGCCGCAACCGCCCGCGCCGCCGCGGCGCTCGCGGCGCTCTTGGAGCGCGGGGTTCCCGTCGCGGCCGCGCTCCCGCATGCGGCGCGCGCCGCGGGCGACGCGGCCGTCGAGGCGCGCCTCACGGACGCGCGGGCGGGGATCGTGGCCGGGGAGTCGGTCGCGGCGGCGCTCGCGCGCACGCGGGCGGTCACGCCCACCATGGTCCGCCTCACGCGCGCCGGCGAAGCCTCGGGGAAGCTCGCGGCGATGTGCGCGCACGCGGCCCGGCTCGAGGCGGAGCGCGCCGAAACGCTCGTCGCGCAAACCGTCCGACTGGTCGAGCCCACGCTTATCCTGGGCTTCGGCGCCGTCGTCGCCCTCGTGGCCGCCGCGCTCCTCCAGGCCGTGTACAGCGTCCGCCCAGGCCCCGGCGCGTGAGCGGCGTATGACCTACGCGAGCGGCGGACACGCGCCCTGCACACGCACGTGCTGTACACGCGGTACACGCGCGCGTTGTACGTCCCGACGGGGATTCACCCTCGTCGAACTCGTCGTCGTGCTGGCGGTGCTCGGGGTGCTGGCGGGTGTGGTCGCGGCGGCTGGTCGATCGGCCACCCCCATGCCGGCCGACACCTGGCGTGCCGCAGTCACCGCGGCGCGCACGCGCGCCCTGGCCACGGGGCACCGGGTCCACGTGTCAGTCGGGCCGGCGATGGCGGCACTCGCGGCGCCGACCGCGCCGCGCGCTGATGCGGAATCCGCCGCGGCGCGCGAGGCGGGCCCTGGAGGCGGACGCACGCGAGCGGCGCCTCCCCGCGACGTGCTCGCGCTCCCGGATGGGCGCGTGCTGATCGAGCCTGACGACGGGGCCCGTCCTGCGATCGACCCGCTCACCGGGCGCCAGCCGGTGGACCGATGACGTCCATCGTGCAGCGTTCCGAGCGGCGAGCGCCGTGGTGTCGAACGCCACACCTCCAGCGACGCCCGCCGCGGGGCGCGGTGTCCCACGCTGCGCGTCGCGGGACGACCCTCCTCGAAGTGCTCGTCGCCCTCGTGATCCTCGCGACGGCGGTCGTCGGCGCGGCCGCCCTCGCCGCCGACGCGTCGCGCGCGGTCGGGCGCGTGCGGGCGCGGGACGTCGCCGTCCGACGCGCGAGTGCGTTCCTCGACGCCGTCGCGCTGTGGCCGCGCGAGGACCTCGACCGGCACCTCGGTGAGCGCGCGGAAGGGCCGTGGCGCCTCCGCATCGGCCGGCCGACGCCGACGCTCTACGACGTCACGCTCCTGGCCGCGCCCGACGACTCGGCGTTCGGCGGGACTGCGGGACCGCCGTCCGCGGCCGTCGCCGGTGCGACCGGGGCGGTCGCGTCCGAGACACCGGCGGCCGCGACGCCGGCGGCCGCCGTGGTCCTCCTCACGACCGCCCTCTACCGACCGGCGGTGCTGCGTGGCGCGCGGCCGTAAGCACGGCCGCGCGGGGGACCTGCCCCGCCGTGTGGCTGGCGATGGGCGGGGCTTCACGCTCGTCGAGTTGCTCGTGGCCGTCACGATCGGCGCGCTTGCGCTTGCGGCGGCCCACGCAGTGCTCGCCCAGCTCGTCGACGGGACGGCGGCCGTCGTGCGCGCCGCGGCGGCCGCCGACCGCGCCGCCAACGCCGACCGCCTCCTCCGGGACGCGGTCGGCCAGCTCGAGGTGCGACCCGTGACGGGGCCGGACGTCGACGGGACCGAGACGACGTTCCGGTTCTCGACGTGGTGCGACGTCCCCGCCGGATGGCAGGAGCGCTGCACGGCGCGCCTGGCCATCGACGCCGTTGCGGGGCGCCCGGCGCTGGTGCTCTCGCTGCGTACGGACGCGGGCAGCGGTCCCTCGGGCGGTGCGGGCGAGGACACGCCGGTCGTGCTGCGGACCGGGTTCGCCGACGGACGCCTCCGCTACCTCAGCGACCCCGCATCGGGCGGGCGCTGGGCGGCCGCGTGGTCGAGCCGGGTGACGGCCCCGTTCGCCCTCGGCGTCATCCTCGACGCCGACACGCTGATCGTGCGTATCGGGACGCGCGGATGACGGGGCGGCATCGGGACCAAGAAGACCGGGAGTGCGTACCCGGGGCCGTACGAGGGTACGTACTAATCGGGGTCCTTTGGGCCGTGGTCGCGCTCACGGCATTAGCCATGACCGCCGGGATGGCCGGGCGTGAGGCGGTGGCGGCGACGGCAAACCGGGTGGCCCTGACCCGCGCCGCCTGGCAGGCCGAGGAGTGCGCAGCTCGCGCGTTGGCGGCCGCGGACGCCGCGATGGCGGACGCGGGCACGCCCGACGTCGCGAATCCGACGAGCGCGCTGTTCGGGATCGCCCCGGAACAGCTGGCGCGGCGGTGGCGGACGCTGGACACGGCGGTCGCTCGTTCGCCGCTCGTGCCGCGGGACCGTGGCTGTGCGGTGCGGCTGACCGCCGCCGGGACGACGGTCGCGCTTACGCTCGGCGACGCTGCCGAGGGCGACGCTATGCATCGCCTGCTCGGGGCGCTGCGCGTGGCGCCGCCGCTCGCCGACTCGCTGGTGGACGCGCTCCTCGACTGGCGGGACGCCGACGACACGCCGCGCGCGGCCGGGGCGGAGGCCGACTGGTACCGGACGCAGGGACGCCCGCCACCGCGCAACGCGCCGTTCGCCGCCGCGGCGGAGCTCGACCGCGTCCGCGGCTTCGATTCCACCGCGCTGGACGCGCGCGTGCCGGGCCTGCACGCGGCCGTCCAGGCGCGCGTCGGCGTCGACGACGCGCCCGTGGACCTGTCGCACGCGCCGCGCGAGGTGCTGCTCGCGCTGCCCGGGATGACGCCCGACGCCGTCGCGGCGATCCTCGCGCTGCGCGCCCGCACCCCCGCCGCGGTGGTCGACCTCGCGAGCGTCGCCGCCCGCCTCCCCCGCGACGCCGCGGCCGCGTTCGGCGCACAACTGCCGGCGCTGCAGACCCGCGCGGTGCCCGAGCCGGCCGCCTGGATCGTGACGGCGTCGGGCGTGTCCGGCACGCCGGCCGTTACGGCGGTGGTCGAGCTCCGCGTGGCCCGTGTCGTGGCGCGCATCGCCGTCGTGCGCCGGCGCAGCTGGGTCGAGTAAGCCCCGTCATGCCACAAGCATCCCACACGTCGATCGACCTCGGCGTCGAGATCGCGCCGGCGCGCGTTCGGGTCGTCCTCGTCCGGGGCGCCGCGGTCCTCTGGGCGCGTACCGAGGCATGGGTGGCCGTCCCGGACGTGTTCACGCTCGCACCCGCCGACGATGCCGCGCTGCCCGACACGCCGACCCTGGTCGCGGTACTCACGGGCGTGCTGGAAGGCGCGGCCGCGGCCGCCGGTCGCCACGCGCCCCCCCTGGCCCGTTTCCGCCGTCGGCCGCCCGTTGTGCACGCCGCCCTCTCCCCCACGTTCGTGCAGGTGAAGCGGCTGAGCGGCCTGCCGCCGGTCGCCGACGACGCGGTGCTGGCCGGGGTCGTCCGGGAGAACGTGGGCCAGTTCTTCCTCAAGGCGGCCGTCCCGCTGCTCACCGGCGGGGTGCGCCGGGTCTCGGGTCGCTCCGCGACCGAACAGCACGCAGAGGCGCGTGTGGACGCGTCGTCGGCAGGCGCTTCCGACGTCGACACCCCGACCGCGCCGCGTCCCGAGACGACAACGTCCGAGACGATGGCGTGGGCGGCCGCGTATCTCAGCCCGGTGGTCTGCGACGTGATCCGCGCGTGCGTGGCCGCGCGGCTCCGCTTGGGGAGCGTCGCCCCCACGGCGGTCGTACTCGGGAACGCGTGTCGGGGGAGCGAAGTGCAGTGGACGGACGGCGCGACGCCGTTCGCGGCCCGGTACGTCGACGGCGTACTCGCCGCGCTGCAACGCCTTCCGCGCAGCGCGTCCGCCCGACAGGCGGACGGCGATTCCGCGACGCCCGACCTCGCCGCATCGGATTGGTGGGATCCCGCGCTCGACGGGCTCGGGCCGGACGGCGGGGGCTACGCCGCGGCGTTTGGGGCCGCGCGCCACCGCGGGCGCGACCCCGTGTCGCTCGTGCCGCGCCATCGTAGCATGCGGTACCTCGCCGCCGCGTGTGCGCCCGCGGCACGGCCGGCCGTCGGTCCCGTCCCACGGACCCGCCTCGTCCTCGCGGGGGTGGCGTGCGCGCTCGGGCTTGCGAGCGCCGCCACAGCACCGGGCGTCGCTGCGCTGCGTGCGGAACGTCGAGCCGCCGACGCCCTCCACGCGCTCGGCCCCGCACGCGCACGGGCCGCCGCCGACGAGGCGGCCCGCGCCCGTGCCCTCGCCGTGCTCGACGCGCTCGCGCCGTTCGACGCCGGCCGCCGCTCGCCGACCGTGTGGCTCGCGCAACTCGCCCGCGACCTCCCCACCGGGGCCGCCGTCGTCGACGTTCGGCTCGACAGCGTCGGCGGGACACTCGTCGCCCTCGCGCCGCATCCCGGAGACCTCGTCCGCGTGGTCGAGCACCTGCCGGACGTCGACGCCGCGGAACTCGTCGGCACGCTCACCCGCGAACGTGACCCGACCGAGGCGGCCCCCATACCAGTGCCGGGCGCACCGCCGGGTGTGGGGCCGCCCGTGGCCCCGCCGCCCGGCCCCGCGGGACCCGCGCATGCACCGACCCTCGCCGACTCTGCCAAACGGCCGTCCGGGGATCTCGCGCGGATCACCGTGCACTTCCGCTTCCGGGCACCGCCCCGATTGCCTGCGTCGCCACCCCCCGCCGCGTAACAGGCGTGACATCGCTCTCCGATCGTGATCGACGCACCGCGCGTGTGGGCCTGGCCGTGGTCGGGTGCGTGCTCGTTATGGGGCGCGGCGTGCCGACGTGGTGGCGCTGGGTATCGGAGCACCGCGCCGCGGCGGGCGAACTGCAAGCGGCGGTCGCGCGCGCGCGCGCCGATGTGCACGACGCCGCCGGACACCGCGACCGCATCCGCGCGTGGGAACGCCGCGCGCAGGACGAGGAAGCCACGCTCCTCGTGAGCGGCTCCGCCGCGACGGCCGGCCCCGCCTTGGCCGAGCGCATGGGCGCCCTCGCGACCGCGGCGGGTGTTCAGCTCGGCCCCGTCGAACTCCGCGCGGCCACCCCGCTCCTCGCCGCGCCGACCGCAGCGATGACGACTGTTGCTACTCCGCGGGGCAGGACGACCGGGGACCATAGGCCGTGCCCGAGCCCGGGTACCTGTGCCGCCCACCTCTTTCGCGTGACCGCGCGGACGGACGTGACGGGCGACGTCCGCGGGCTCGCGTCCTTCCTTGCGGCCCTCGAGCGGAGCGACGGACGGCTCGCCGTCCGAGAACTGACGGTTACGCAACCCGAGCCGGGCGCGGCGCCGACGCGCGCCGAAACGTTGCACGCGGCCCTCGTCGTCGAGGCGCTCGTGACGACGGGCGTCGCCGCCGGCCATTCGTTAGGCGTCCTGGTACTCGGCGGGGAGCGCGCCCAGTAATGCCCGCCGCGTCCGGGCCGCCGCGGACCCCGGAACGCTCTTCCTTCCTGCCTTCCCTCCCGCCCCGCCCGATGCCACTCCGTCCTTCCCCCGTGCACCCGTCGCGCGTCGTCGAGGCCCTGCTCTGGAGTGGCGCGTTGGGCGGCGCCGCACTCGCCGTGGTCGGGTGGCGCGCGCCGATGCCGGCGCCCCCGTTCCCCATCGGGATGACGCAGGTGACACGTCGTTCGGCGGCCCCGGCGCCGCGTTCACCGTTGGTTCTCACATCGGCCGCGGCGCTGCTCGCAGCCTACGATCCGTTCCGTCTCACGCACCAGCCGGCTCTCGTCGCGTACGGCGCCCCGGATCCGCCGCCCCGCGTCTGGGCGGCACCGTCCGGCGGCCTGCCGAGTACCCGGCCGCACCTCGTGGTGCAGGGTTTCGTCGGCGGCCGGTCGGAATGGGCGGCCGTGCTCGGCGGGGTGCCGGGCCGGGAGGGCGGGGTCCTCGTCCGGGCGGGCGACACGCTCGCGGGACTCCGGGTGCGACGCATCACACGGGACACGCTGGTCGTCGCGGCCCCGGACACGGCGTGGCATCTGACGTCCGGGACGGGCGGCGTCGGCGGCGCGCAGACGGCGGCCGCGGGGGCGCTGCTGCCGTTCGGGGGGCGGCCGTGAGCGCGCGACACACGCCGCCTAACAAACGACGGACCCCGCGTCGGCGCCCGGCGGCGCGGTCGCGCCGGACGCTGTCGTTCGGCGGCGCGCTGCTCGCAAGCGCGCTCGTCGGCGCGCCGTCGGCGAACGCGCAGCGGCGCACCGCTGGCCCCGAGTTCGTCTCCACCGCGGACAGTATGGTCGACGTCCGGCTCGTGGACGTCGACCTGCGCGTCGCGGTCCAGGCGCTCGGGCGCTACCTCGACCGGCCGGTCCTCGTGGGCACCCCCACGCTGCCGGGCGCGCCGGCCCCGCGCGTGACGCTGGAAACGGCGCGCGGGGTGCCGCGTGCCGCCGTCCCCCGACTGCTCCGCGGGCTCGTCGAGGCCCAGGGGTGGGAGTTGGTCACCGACAGTGTCGCCGGGCTGTACCGGGTGCGCCCGAAGGAAGTCCCACGCCCCGCGGCGCCCGACCCCGTCGCGCCTGCGGGCTCACCGATGTTTCCCGGCGGCGCCGCACCGGGCGGGCCCGAACTCTTCGTCATCCGACTCCGCCATGCGCGCGCCGCGGACGTGGCCGCGACGGTGAACGCGCTCTACGGCCGGAGTTCGGCGCTCGGGGAGCCGGGTGCCCGCGGCTACGCGCCGACTCTTGGGCAGCAGCTCGGCCCGACCGCCGTCGCGCCGTTCGTCCCGGGACAGCCGTCCGCCGGGACTCCCGCCGGGAATGCGGCGGCAGGTGTCGCGCAGCCGGTCGCGGGCGCGGCGGGGCGGACCGCCGCCTTCGCCGGCGAGGTGACGATCATCCCCGACGCGGGTACGAACGCGCTCCTCGTCCGCGCCAGCCGCGCCGACGCCGACCTCGTGCAGGCCGCCGTGCGCGAGCTCGACGTCCGGCCCCTGCAGGTGCTGATCGAGGTCGTCATCGCGGAGGTGAGCCGGACCCGCAGCTTCGACTTCGGCGTGGAGAGCACCGTCCCGCAGACGCCCGTGCAGGGCGTTTCCGGCGTGAACAGCGTGACCGTCGGCGGCGCGACCACGCCGACGCTCGGGCTCGGGGATTTCGCGCTCCGCATCATGAAAGCGGCCGGGGCCATCCAGTTCGACGCCACGCTCCGCGCCGCGGCCGCGCGCGGCGACGCGCGGATCCTCTCGCGCCCCGTCGTCCTGGCGACGAACAACGAGGCCGCCGAGATCCTCGTCGGGAGCCAGCAGCCGTTCGTGCAGGTGTCGCGCGCACTCCCTACGGACAACGCCGCGCGCGACCAGGTGGTGCAGTACCGCGAGGTCGGCACGAAGCTCGTCGTCAAGCCGACAATCAGCGGCGACGGGTTCGTGAGCATCGCGGTCACGCAGGAGGTGAGCTCGGCGACCGCGGAAGTGCAGTTCGGCGCGCCGGTGATCTCCACGCGCACCGTCCAGACCGTGTTGCTGGTGCGCGACAGCCAGACCGTCGTGTTAGGCGGGCTCGCCGACCGCGAACGACAGGCGACCCAGAGCGGCATCCCCGTGCTGTCGAGCATCCCGCTCGTGGGCGGCCTGTTCGGACACGCCAGCCGGCAGTCGACCGAGACCGAGTTCTTCCTGTTTCTCACGCCGCGGATCATCCGGACCGACGCCGACGCCGAGGCCGTGACCCGCCCACTGGAGCGCCGCTCGGGCGCCGCGCGGCCGTGAGCACGGCGCCCCCCCCGACGGGGCGCGGGACGTCCGAGCGGCGCGCCGGGGCCGACGCCGCGGCCGTCGCCCGAATCGCGCCGCTCTTGATGGGCGAGTCGGGCGCGATGCGGCACCTCCGGGAAGACGTCGTGCGCGCGGGACGGACCGCACTACCGGTGCTCGTGCAGGGCCCGACCGGGGCGGGGAAGGAACTGGTCGCGCGGGCGGTGCACGTCACGAGCGGCCGATGTGGCGAGTTCGTCGCCTTCAACGTCTGCGCTGTCGCCGAACCGCTCTTCGAGGCCGCTGTCTTCGGCTCCGTCCGCGGCGCATTCACGGGCGCTACGGCCGACACGCCGGGCTACCTCACCGAAGCGCACCGCGGGACGGTTTTCCTGGACGAGATTGGTGGCCTTCCGGCAGCGGCACAGGCGAAGTTACTGCGCGCGATCGAGACGAAGGTGTACCGTCCCGTGGGGGCCCGCGCCGACCGGTGCAGCGATTTCCGCGTGGTGTCGGCCACGAACGATGATGTCGATCAGCTGGTCGACGCACGTCGGTTCCGCGAGGACCTCGCGGAGCGGCTTGCGGGCATCGTACTCCACGTGCCGCCGCTCGCGGCGCGGCGGTCGGACGTACCCTTACTCGTGCGCCACTTTGCCGTCCAGGTCGAGGGCGCTGAAGCGCGTGCGTTTACGGAAGCGGCGCTCGAGCGATTGATGGCGTACGATTGGCCCCGGAACGTGCGGGAGTTGCGGCACGTCGTGGCGCGAGCGCTCGCGTGGTGCACCGGGCCAGTCGTGGATGTAGAAGCTGTGCGGCAGGCGCTGCCGCGTCGACCGCCGCTGGCGGTGAGCGCGGGGCGAGACGTGGACGCCGCAAGTGCTGCGCAGGGACGGGCAGCGCCGCCCCACACCGTGGACGCGGAGCGCCGAGAGCTTGTAGAGTTGCTACGCGTGTGCGCCGGTGACACCGAGCGGGCGGCACGGACGCTCGGTGTGGCGCGTGCCACGTTGTACCGACGGTTGGAGCGGCTCGGCATTCGAGTGAAGGATGTCGTGTCGCGGGCCCGAACGGGCTGAGTCGCGCCGGATATCGGCGCGACTCAGCCCGTTCGGGCTCACTGCTTAGGCCTCCGCGACTCCTGAAATCCCAAAATGATTCACTACTGAACGCACGGCGCAGTCCGCGACCTGCGAGGGGTCTCTGTGGGCGACGTCGATCCATGTGGTCGTAACATGCGTCGGAGCCGCGCAAAGGCTACTGAGGTCCTCTTCTCACACACGGTTAGGTCCCAAACATCGCCTGTGTTTTTGTTCACCGCGAAATGCCCCATGACTGGACTGATACCGTCCGGCGTATCTGCTGTAATAGAAAACAGATAAAAGCCTTCTGGTGTTGGGGTGTGTAACGAGTCGAACTCCATTGATTTGAACCGCCGTGCCTGAGCTGTCAGAGTCGCAACTGCAAGCTCGTGCGCCTCTTTCTCGGTGATGCTAGGCGCTCTGTTCTGCCCCGAGAGTTCGCTGACGTGCGCGGTAGTTAGCCAAGTGAATAGCAGACCAGTTACGAGCAATCGGTGACTCGAATTCATGAGTATGACCCTTTCAAGGACAATTGAGTCGAGTTTGAGCATCCCGTACGTCCACTGTAAGCTTGTGTACGTAACGGCCGGTGGAATCTCCCAGCCCGAACCTGCTGTGCATCGCTGTGAAAAAAGCGGCTGTATCACTTCGATCTGCGACGCCGGACAAAGTTTTGTCAGCGATTGTCACGAAGCTTTGACCCGATCCCATAAACCCCAAACTTGGATCGAATCCGGCAAGCAGAGAACGCTTGCCATTCGGTCGTAGATACCCCCCATACGAGCCGGGTGCTCCGACGTGTAGTCCAAAATAGTTGTTACCGATAGTTGCACCGTCAGCTCTACCGGAAAAACTCTCGTCGCCAGCGACAGCGAGAACAAAAGTTGTCGGAACTCCGAGTTGTTGCGCCAGCTTGGTCGCATCAGCTGCGTGCTCCTTTGTAAAGTTGGTGGCAGTTCGATCGCTACATTCTTTGGGCGACTTCGGTTTCGGTGGTTTCGGCTGCTGTTGACTCCCGCTGCCACCGCCACTCCCCCCGCTGCACTCAGTTTCGTAGCCGAGTATCTCCATCTCGACTGAGCCGTCGGAGTAGTGGTGGTACTCAACCTCCGCGTACGTCGCGCACGTCGTCCCGCTCGGATCGAGGTTATTAACCGGGTCGTTGCCGGCGTAGACGTAGAGATTGACGCCGCCGGCGGGCCCGGCCGGGTCCTCGCTGAGGAAGCGCCGGCCCTGCGGGTCGTAGTAGCGCGCGCGGTTATAGTAGAGCCCTGTCTCGCGGTCGTACGCGCGCCCGGCGAACAGGTACGGCTGCTTCCAGCCCTGAAGCCCCGGCTCGCTGATCGCCGTCGGCTGGCCCCACGCGTCGACCTGGTACTGCGCGGCCACTGTGCCGTTCGGCCGCAGGAGCCCGAGCACGTTCCCCGGCGCGTCGCCCTGGACGTAGTAGTACGTCGTGTCGCCGACCCCGCTGAGCATGTTCAGCCGCACGCTGTGCGGCCGGTCCGTGCCCGGGTAGTAAGCATAGCCCGCGGTGACGTGGCCCTGCCCGTCGAGCTCGGCCGCGACCTGGTCGCCGTCCCACACGTAGTACGTCGTCCGGCCCGCGCCGACGAGCGTCTTGCGCACCCGGCGCCCGAGCGCGTCGTAGCCGAAGTCGACGGAGTCGTACACCGCGCCGGCCAGGAGCGTCGCGTTGCTGACCTGGATGCCCACGAGCTGGCCCAGGGCGTTCCACGCCGGGCGGTCGCGGAAGGTCCCGTCGACGTCCGTGTGCGACCACCGGTTGCCCGCGACGTCGTAGAAGTACTTCTGGCCGTTGAAGACCGCGAGCCGGTTGGCGTTGTCCGCCAGCTGCGCGCCCGCGTACGCCGGGTTCCCGACCGCGTCGTACGTGAACGACGCGCTGGGCGTCTCGGTGCGCGTCGACTGACCTCCCGTACAGGAGTACCGCGTCGGCTGCTCGCCCGGGGTGGTCGGGACGACTCCGGTCGACCCGTAGATCGGCGTGCAGTTTTTCGGGGAGGTGCCGTACTGCACCGTCGACACGCTCGTGAGCCGGCCGGCGTTGTCGTATTGGTAGCCGGGGCCGCTGTTCGTGCCGTTCCCGATGCGCTCGCGGATCCGCCCGATGCTATCCGGCGTGAGGAGCGTCCCGAACAACGTGTCGAGTTTGGCGTTACCCGTGAACGTTTGCCCGCCCGCTTCGTGCAGAGCGGTCGGCATGTCACTGACGCTGATCCCCCCAGGCAGCGTCCGGCTGAGCAGCGCGCCTTCGGCGTTGTACGCAATGGTAGTCGTCTGTCCTGCGGGATCGACGATCGTGTCGACGAGCCCGAGGGCGTTGAAGCGGTACTGCGCGAGCGGGAGCGACCAGTGGTTAACCCAGCCGAGCTGCACCGTGTCGCGGCGGCCCTGGACGTCGTAGCGCGAGGTCACCTCCATGTCGGCCGGCACGCCCGCCTGGGCCAACTTCGGGAAGTGGTGGGTCTCGCGCGTGACCCGCCCCGCGTTGTCGTAGAACGTCGAGTCGAGCACCTCGCGGTTCGACGCAACGCTGACGTGGCCCGCGGGGTCCTGGTAGAACGTGCTGGCGGCGCCGTCGCTGACCGAGATGCCGGTAACGTCGCCCATCCGGCCGTACCCGTAGTACACGTTCTGCCCGCGGCGGTCGTGCAGCTGAGTGACCCGGTTCGCCGAGTCGCGGATGAAGGTGGTCTGGTGGTTCGTCGGGTCGGTGAAGTCCTGCGCCCCGCCGAGCGCGTTGACCGCCTGGCTCTGGTACGTCGCGTTGTTCGCGTCGACCACCGCCGTGGGGTACAGGGCGTTGTACCGCTGCTGCGTCCGGTGCCCGAGGCCGTCGACGGTGGCCGTCACGCGGTTGAGCGCGTCGTAGTCGGTGTGCGTCGTGTCGCCGCGCGGGTTGGTCACCGTCTGGAGGCGCCCGTAGCCGTCGTAGCCGTAGCGCGTCGTGCCCGCGGGCGTCTGGGCCGCCGTGGTGTTCTGGAGCCCGGTCGACGCGTACGTGTAGGCCGTCGCGTGCCCGTTCTGGTCGACGACGCTGTCGGGGCGTGCGTCGCCAGCGCGGAGGTAGACGTACCGGGTCTTGGGACCGCCGGCGCCGGTCTGGCTACTCACGAGCCGGCCGCTGCTCCACGTGTTAGTCACCGGCGTGACGTCGCCCGTGGCGGTCAGGAGCGCGTCGTAGTTGCTCGCGTCGTACGTGTAGCGCACGCGCTGGTTCGTCGTCGCATCCCACGTGCTGTCGACCAGCCACGGCTTGGCTGGATTGTAGTACGCCCGCGTGTCGTGCCCATTCGCGGTGAGACTCTGGGTCGGAAAGCCGTTCTCGTCCGTCGCGACGTTGTCGACGGAGCCGTCCGGCATTCGGGTAGAGAACGGCTGCCCGAAGCGGTCGGCCTGCCACGCCGTCGTGTCACTCGCCGCGTCGACGACGAAGTCGACCGCCTCCCGCGGCAGATACGCGGGCAGCGGGTTCGTCGCGCTCCCGCCGCCGGCGTGGTACCCGACGAGCCGCTGCCCGACCTCCGAGAGCGTGCGCGTGACCGGCCGCTTCGACCCGGCGTACGTCTGGATCGCCGGCGCGGTCGTAGACGCGAGCTTGGCGGCCTCGTCGTACGTGTAGTCCCACGTCCCGCCGCCGACCTGCGTGTAATGCGTCAGGAGGTGGCTCGTGTACGCGTACGTCGCCACCTGGTTCAGCGGGTCCGTCACGCTCACCAAGTCCCCGTTGCCGTCAACCGTCACGCGCGTCGCGCGGCCCATCGGGTCGACGATCGCCGCGAGCTTGCTATTGCCATCGTACTGGAAGGTGGTCTTTTGGTGCGCGGGGTCGACGATGGAGTCGAGCCGGGTCGCGTCGCCGCGCCACCAAAAGGTGGTTCGCGCGCCCAGGGGGGTGATGAGCACGACTTCGTTCCCGTTCGCGTCGTACTCCGCGAACAGCCCCCCCGCGAGTGCCTGCTGGTACGCCACGCGGCTATCGCCGCCGTCGGTCCCCGGGACGATCCACCCGTCCGGGACCCCCGGCGGCGGCGTGAAGTGACAGCTCGGCGTCAGCTGCATACATTGGCCGTCGAAGACCTGCACGGTCCCCGTGCCGTCGAGCAGCGTCATCGTCGGCCGCCCGGCGTCCGTGTTGCCCCGGATCGTCCGCACGCCCGCGACGGTCCAGAAGGCGCCGTACGGGGACCCCCATTGGCCCTCCACTGGGAGCCGGACGGGCACATCGAGGATGCGGTAGTCCCCGTCCGTCCAGTAGCTCGTGACCGTCGCCGTCATCTCGTACGGGTAGGCCCCGGTCGACGGACCGTAGCCGCCCCCGCCGAACTCGGTCGCGACGCGCACGGTGTCGCGGCTCCGCGCGAACTGCATCTCGGTCAGCCCGTTGTCCCAGCCCAGCTGGTGCCCAGCGGCGTCGCGCAGCTGGAGGCCGATCCGCGCGGGGCGGTCCGAGGGCGACGACGGGTCGACGACGTCGAGCATGAGCGTGCCGCGGCCTCGGTTGCTGCGGTAGACGAGGCTGACGCCGCGCGCTACGTCGAGGCTCGTGTACGCCGGCGTGCTCACCGTCGCGACCGCGTCGAAGCACGACGCGGCGCAGCGGCTCACGTCCCGGTTGCTCCCCTCGTGCGGCCGGACGCTGATGAGCGGGTGGGCACGACTCGCCGCGTTCACCGCGAACGACTGGGTCTGCGAGACCGACGCGTTCGGCGGGGCGAGCTGCACGAACAGCGTCGTCGGCGCGTTCGGCGGGAGCGTGAGCTTGCCGTTCGTCGCCGTGTACGTCCGCTGGCAGCTCTGCGTGCCGTCGCTGTTGTTGGTGCAGCTCTCCGCGGTGTTGGTGACGCGGAGTAGCCGGTCTTGCCGTACGCCGTTGACCGTGAACTGGAGCGCGTTCGCCGTGGGGCTGTAGTCGTAGGGGAGGAAGACGCACGCCGCGGTGCACGACTTCGTCGTCCCGTACGAGCCGCTGAACTGCACCGTCACCGCGGCCCAGTTGGGTCCTGTCGTCCCCGCCGCCGCCGGCGCGGCCTGCGTGATCTGCACCCGCTGCGCGGCGGCGCGCGCCGGGTGCAGGACGCCGCCGGCGAGCGCCGTCCCGCACGCGACCGCGAGGCCCCGGGTGAGGCCCCGCACGCCGGGCACCCCGACGCGCGGGCCGCGGTGGCGTGACCTAACTAACGGGCGTCGGCTCATGGCTGCCCCCCGCTCGTGGCCGACGGCGTCGTCGACGGCGGCGCCCCCATCAGCTGCTTGTCCCGGGCGAGGGCCGCCGCGCGGTGCGCGGCCGCGAACGCCTGCATGTTGGCATCGAAGGTGACCTGCTGGTCGGGCGTGAGCGCCTGACGCAGCGTCGTGTTGTGGGCGGTGTAGAGCGCCACGAGTGAGTCGCGCGTCGCGCGCGCGAGCGCGGTGTCGGCCGACGTCAGCCGCAGCAGCCGCGCGATGAACGGGCTGGCCGCCGCACCCGTGCGGGTGATTAAGGCCTGGAGCGCGACGGTCTGCGAGTCGCTCAGCACGATGCCCGCGAACGGGTCGGGCAGCGCCTGCGCGGCGAGGCGCGCCGGGGCCGCCGCGAAGCCGGCCCCGGAGACGCCCGCCAGCACGACCGCGGCGAGCCGGCGGGCGCGGCGTGCTCGGGGGCGGGTGGGCGGGGGACGATCCTGGCGCGCGCGGACGGACGGGGGACTACCGACACTCGGCATGCCGAACCTCCGGCCCGGGCGCGTCCGGGCGGACGCCGTCGGGCGGTGTGGGGGACGAAGCCTCCACCGCGCCACGCCGGCGCGGGGAGACCTCTCCTCGCCAAGGCAGGCGGGGCGCCACGCGGAGTGTGCGTCCAAGTGCAGGCACTGCAACGACTTGGAGAATCACGACGGGTTCCCATTCGCACGACCCGGTGAGAATTCGCGCGAATTCTCACCGCCTGTTGCGAACGCGCATGCGAACGTCCACGCCCGATGTACGCCCGGGTACACGTCTACATCGCGATGCTGCCGGAGCGGGCGCCGCCGCGGCCTCCGGGCCGCGGCGGCGCCCGCTCGCTGTTGCACGCCGGCCTGAGCGGCGGCACGGGTGGGGCGTGAAGGGCGGGGGCGCAGCGTGCGCCCCCGCATTCCTCACCGCCGGAGGCCCGCCGTGCCCAAGACTCCAAAGACCGCGCCCTGCGGCGGCACAACGCCGGCTCGAAGACGAGCGCGCTGTGCGCCGTCGCGCGCCGGCTCGTGCCCATGCTGCTGCACGTTATGCAGACCGGCGAGGCCTTCGACGCGGCCACGTGGCGCGCCGGGCGCGCCGCCCCGTAAGCTCCCCCGTCAAGCGGACAGTCTGAAGCTGGACTGATCGGGGGTGGATGTGGGCCGGGGCAGGAAGGTCAGCGGCGGGACTTCGCCCAGGCTGTCGTGCGGCCGCTCCGTGTTGTAGGTCGTCAACCACGCCTCGGTCACCGCGCGTACCTCGGCGAGCGACGCGAACAGGTACGCGTCGAGGACCTCGCGCCGGTAGGTGCGGTTGAAGCGTTCGATGTCCGCGTTCTGGTTCGGCTTGCCGGGCTGGATGAAGCGCAGGGCCACCTGCTGCCGCTCGGCCCGGAAGCGGAGCGGCTCGGAGACGAGCGCGGGGCCGTTGTCACACCGGATGGCGTTAGGCGTCCCGTGGATCGCGACGAGCTGGTTGAGCACGGCGACCACGCGCGCACCGGGGAGGGAGGTCGCGATCTCGACGGCGAGCGCCTCACGGTTGCCCTCGTCGAGCACGTTCAGGGTGCGGAAGCGCCGCCCGTCGTAGAGCGTATCACTCATGAAGTCGACGGCCCACGTGCGGTTCAGGGCAGCCGGCGCGGCGAGCGGCTGCACGTCGCGCGTCGGCACCCGCCGCTTCGCGCGCCGCGGCCGATTCAGGCGCAGCGCGCAGTAGACGCGGTAGACCCGCTTCGCGTTCCACGCGTGCCCCGTGAAGCGCAATCGGGCGCAGCACTTCCAGAACCCCCAGCTCGGGTGCGCGCTGGCCACCGCGGTCAGGGCCTCGATCACGGCGGCGTCCCGGTCCAGCGCGTCCTGCGGCGGCGCGTAATACGCCGCCCGCGAGAGGCCGGCGATCCGGCAGGCGCGCACGACGGAGAGCCCGTGCGCGTCCACCAGGGTCAGCGCGACCTGCCGCCTCGCGGGCGGCCCTACAGCTTGCGGGCGAGGACGTCTTTGATCGCCGTGTTCTCGAGCGCGAGGTCGGCGTACATCCGCTTGAGCCGGGCGTTCTCCTGCTCGAGCTCGCGGAGCCGGCTCAGCTCCGACACGGTCGCGTTCGCGTACTTCGCCTTCCACGTGAAGTACGTCGCGCGGCTGATGGCGTGCTTGCGGATGACCTCCCCGACCGGCACCCCGGCCTCGACCTCGCGTAGGATCGCGACGATTTGCGACTCGCTGAACTTCGACGTGCGCATCACCCCTCCGTCATAGAGCCCCGCACAGTCTACCCACGACTGTCTGCCGGATGGGGAAGCTTACGGCTCCACCTACTCGCGGCCTAACCGAGCCGCGCCGAATTCGCCACCAGTATCAAGCCGCGGGAGAGCCGGGAAAGCCGGGGCGGTTCACAGCCCGGCTTCAGAGGGCGGCCGAGTTCTGGGACGAGTTCTGGGAGCGGTTTGGGGATAAGGGCATCGCCCCTCACCGTGCAACGTCACCCCTTGCACCGCCCCATGCCGGGTGCAGCACGGGACTCCGGCGATAGCGCTTCACCTCGGACGGGGCATGATGCGACTATTTCACGGGTAGAGGCTGACGAGCTCCGTCTTCACTCTCGCCACGTCGGCGCTGACGGTAGCCGCCGTCGGAGGAACGCCCGCGAGCAGCGCGCCGTAAACGTTGACGCACCCGTGCCGGTCGGACGGGAAGACGTCGAGGTGCCCTTTGTAACCGGGAGTGCCGTTGGGCGCAAGTGGTGCGGCGATCGATACGGCCGTCACTGGTCCTCCAAACCCGCAAAGCGTGTAGAACTGGTTCACCGACTGCGGGAAGCTGTAGACCTGACTCTTGCCCGCGGGACACGAGCCGTCGGAGCAGAAGGTGATTAGCTGCTGCACCTGAGCGGTTTCGAAGGACATTGTTCGGCGCGGGGTAAAGTCAACAACAAGGTCCGCAGCCATCGCTGCTTCCAAGGCGTTCGCTAGCAGTCTTACGACGCTGACGTTCGCGGGATCTGAGATGCTGACGTTGACCACCTGCGACGCGGCGCCCGTGAGCGACAAGTTCTCTAAGCTTTTCCCGTTCACTAGGCCGCCCGGGGCGGTGATGACGACGTGCGTCGTCCCGATCCCGGGCCCAGGCTTCCAGACGACTTTCAGCGACAGTCCCGAATGCGAGATGCCCGACGGGACGAGTAGAAGCCCACCGTTGGTCTGGCATCCGAGCCACGCGTTAACTTGGTCGGTCGTGAGCCGAGACGTGTACCAGGTGCGCGCTGCTGCCTCATCCTGCTCCCCGGTCTGCTGCTGGAAGGACTTCTTGACCCGATCCTCAAAGTCCGACGCGCTTGAGGATTCGTCGTAATCGGCGCCGAACAATTCGTAGCTGGCGTCCGCGTGGCGTTGTGAAGCCGACATGCGGCTGAGGCGCTCGTACTCCTCACGCGCGTTGGTGCGGACGTAGGCCGCGCGGGCGTTCCTGGACGTTGAGCCTTTGTCAACCGCCGGGATGAGTACGGCGCCACAGTCTGGACCTTGCGCCAGCAACGGGGAGGTCACCAGGCCCGCGGCCACGACCGCAGCGACGGCGATAGCGTATGCCGGGTGTACAATGGCCTCAAGGCGAGAGTCGCGACCAGGTGTCATGAGCGTCGGGGACGGACAGCCAATGGTGGTGGCCCAGCAGTTGGGACAGCGTTACCCTTGTCCCGCGACGATTGTGTGGTGTGTCACGAGCCGACGCCAGCGCTGTATCGTCGAAATGCAGTAGCGGAACACGGGATGGCTGATGCGGGAGCAACGCTGCTACGCTCCGGTCGCTGCACGTTCCCAAACCCCAAAGGTGCGGCCCGTATGAATCGCACCAGGTTTCGAGGAGGCTCGGTTAGTTGAGTGCGACCAGCGCGGGTTGAGCCGCTTGGGCGCGGTAGAACTGTTCCTCGTACTCGGCGGGCGGAAGGTAGCCGAGGGGCGCGAGGAGGCGTCGCTGGTTGAACCACGCGACCCACGCGAGCGTCGCGTACTCCACGTCGTCGAAGCCGCGCCATGGTCCGCGCCGGTGGATCACCTCCGCCTTGAACAGCCCGATGACGCTCTCCGCCAGAGCGTTATCGTACGCATCGCCCACGCTGCCGACCGACGGCGCGACACCCGCTATGGCGAGGCGGTCTGAGTAGCGCATTGATACATATTGCGACCCGCGGTCGGAATGATGCACGAGCCGTCCGTCGGTCTCGCGGTCGTGCAGCGCCTGCTCCAGCGCGTCGAGCACCAGCTCCGTCCGCATCGTCGTGCGCGCGCGCCAGCCGACGATGCGCCGCGAGAAGGCGTCGAGCACGAAGGCGACGTACACGAAGCCGCGCCACGTCGCCACGGGTACGCCGCTGGCGTACGTGAAGTCAGCCAACCAGAGCTGGTTCGGCCGCTCGGCCGTGAACTGGCGCTGCACCAGGTCCTGCGGCGCCGTCGCCGGATCCTCGGCCGGGCGCGTAGTGCGAACCCGGCCTCCACGCACGACGCCGCGCAGTCCGTCCGCGCGCATCAGCCGCGCGACCGTGCAGCGCGCGACCCGCTCGCCCTCGCGGCGGAGCTGCTGCCACACCTTGCGCACACCGTAGACCTCGTGGTTCGCTCGGTAGACCCGCCGGATGTCCTCGCGCAGCCGGTCATCGCGCTGCGCTCGGGCGCAGCGGCGTCCCGGGTCCGCGTGGCGGTTGCGGTGCTGGTAGTACCCCGACGGCGCGATCTGCAGCACGCGGCAGATCGGCTCGACGCCGTAGGTGGTCCGATGTGCGTCGACGAACGCGTACATCACTTCGTGAGGCGGTCGAGCTCCGCCGCGGCGAAAAACGCGCTGGTCTTGCGGAGGATCTCATTGGTGCGGCGCAGCTCGCGCACCTCGCGCTCCAGTGACGTGAGGCGCTCCCGCTCCTCGCTCGTCAGGCCGGCGCGCTGCCCCACGTTACGCTCGGTCTGGCGCACCCAGCCGCGCAGCGTCTCGCCCGAGCAGCCGATCTTGCTCGCGATGGACGTGATCGCGGCCCACTGCGTCGCGTACTCGCCCTGGTGCTCCAGCACCAGTCGCACGGCTCGCTCCCGGACCTCGGGCGAGAACGGCTTGGACGTCTGCTTCCCTGTGCTCATGCTCCCAATCTCTCAAGGCTGGGAGCCTCCTCCAAACCCGGCGCGATTCACGTACAGCTCTTGTGACGTGCGTCCTTTCCGAGCCCTCAACGTGGGCCGCGCCTAACCGAGCGCGTTCGGGCTCGCGGACGTCGCAGAACTCATCGCCAGAAACAACGTCTCATGGTAGCCGACGCCGACGAGTTCTGCGCCGAACGCTTGACGTCTGGCGGCCACCATATACGACCGTGTGGATGGTGCTTATACAGGGAATCGTTCCCGAATGGCGGCAGCCTTCATTCCATCCACGGCACCTCACGTCCCCGCCTGCGTTAGGCAATACCTTCTCCGAAATTCGGACCACTCACTTGTCCACGCGCGGCCGGAGTACTTGGCGTCCGTCGCGGCCGCTCCCCCGCGGGCTGCCGCTGGATCCGGCGGGGACGCCCGCATCCGGGGACACCGGGTCCCCGCTGCCTTTCCCCTGATGGTCAGGTGTACATGATGCTCGCCGGCGGGGCGCCGGGGCCGCGCGACGCCGACCACTCGGGGACGCCGTTCGTGGGTGACGCGGCCGGCCGGCCCGTGTACCGGATCCTGCTCGGCCCGCCGGGCGCGGCCATCGCGGCGGCCTCGACTTCTCTTACGTTTCCGGTGTCGTCCCGCAGGTCCGCGCAGCCGCCCCGGCGCCCGGAGATCGACGACATGCGGCCGTCGCCGGGGCACGCGGTTGCGACCTGTCTTCGAACCGGTTAGCCGACATGTCTCTTAGGCGATCGCCGACCCCGACGTACTTCACATCGCTGCGGCTTGACAACGTCCGCTGCTTCGGCCAGGACACATCCCTGCGGTTGACCGACCGTCAGGGGTTGCCTGCGCAGTGGACGCTGATCCTCGGCGACAACGGGGTTGGAAAAACGACGCTGCTTCAGTGTCTCGCGTGGATGCGGCCCGTGCCGGCTGGAGATTCGGGCGTCGAGGTACAAACCGACGTCAGTCACTTCGCCGGCCCGCCCCCGCTCACGAAGGGAGTGCTCGCCCCGGCGATCCTCAGAGAAGAGAACGTGGTATTCGACAGCCTGTGCCGGATCGACACGCAAAGCACGGTCAAGTTGCGTGCGACGCTCAGCGTCGGGGCCCGACTGGCGGCGGATCCGTCCGGGCGAAGCCGCGATGACGTACCCTGGGCCTCGATCCGCACCGGCGTCGACCTCACGTTCAAGACGGGGCGCTTAGACGAAGATCGCGTCACCCCGCGCCCGAGCATCGCGCGGACCTTGGGAGGCGCGTTCTACGAACCCCTAATCGTCGCGTACGGCGCGAATCGGCAACTCGGCACGCAGAACCTGGCGAACCGCGACCTCGACGACCCTATCGCGTCGCGCCTTGCCGGACGAACCGAACTGTACGACGTCGAGGAGCTGCTCACGGCGCTGGACTACGCCGCTGCGCGGGCCCTGGCGGCCGGGAAGTCCGAGAGTCGCGAGCATCGCGAGTTGGACCGGTTTCGCGGCGCGCTCGCGCGGATTCTCCCGGAGGCGTTTACCGCCGATGACATCCAGATCTTCCCGCCCGATGTGTTGTCGAGCGGCCGGCCGAGCGGTGTGCAGCTCGATACGTTCTCCGGACTTGTGCCGCTCTCCAAGCTTAGCCTCGGGTACCAGACGACGCTGTCGTGGACCGCTGACCTCGCGTGGCGGCTGTCGAAACACTACCCGCGCAGCGAGAACCCGCTCGGCGAGCCGGCGATCGTGATGATCGATGAAATCGACCTGCATCTTCATCCGCTCTGGCAGGTCCGCATCCTCGGCAGCTTGACCGCGCTGTTCCCGCGAACGCAGTTCATCGCGACGGCGCACAGCCCGCTGATGGTCCAAGTCGCGGAGACGGCGAACCTCGTGCTGCTTCGCAAGCGCGAGGGTGACGTCGAGGTCGTGAGTAATCCGCACGTTGTCCGGACATGGCGCGTCGACCAGATCCTCGCGAGCGAGCTGTTCGACGTTCCGAGCACGCGCAACCCGAGTACCGAGCACCTCTTCGCGCGCCGGGCCGAGCTGCTCGCGAAATCTACGCTGAGCCGATTCGAGCATCGCGAACTCGACGGGATCCGGTCCGAGATCGCCGCGCTCCCGACAGAGGAACGGCCGGAAGATCAGCAGGCGATCGAGTTGATCCGGCGTGCCGCCGCCGTCATCCAGAAGCACCGTCTCGCGCCGGCGTGATTCGAGTCGTCCGCCCCGCGGTGCCACCGGCCTCGCTCACAACCGCCGGCGGCCGACAGACAGCGTGTGACTGCGCCGCGTACGACGCGGCGCCCGAGAGCTACCGCACCGGGGCGAAACCGTTCGCCTTTCGCGCGCTCTACAGCCGCCCCGCGGTCAAGGAGGCGCTGTACCATGCCCACCACCAGAAGTGCGCGTACTGCGAGTCGAAATGTCCGGCGCGCGGCACCCTGCACGTAGAACACTTCCGCCCGAAGAGTGGCGTTCGGCAGTCTCGCGCGCAAACGGTCGACGACCGCCCCGGTTACTACTGGCTCGCGTACGAGTGGACGAACCTGCTGCTGGCCTGCATCGAGTGCAACAGCGGGTACAAGGGCACGCTCTTCCCGCTCGCCGATCCGGCGACGCGCGCGCGGTCGCACGCCGACAGCCTCGCGGACGAGGCCCCGCTGCTGGTCGACCCGGCTTCGGAAGATCCCGGCACGCACCTCGTGTTTGTAGACGACGCCATCCAAGCCCGGACAGCACGCGGGCGGGCGACGTGCGAGGCCATGGGTCTCGAGCGTGAGTCACTCCGTGAGCCACGCCTGAAGGTTCTCGCGTACGTGCGAATGCTGTTAGATGCGGTGCAGTTGGGCGGAACGTACCCGGACCTCGATGACGTGCAGGCGTTGGCCGAGGACGCGCTCCTGGCCCTCGACGCCGCGATGCAGCCGGACGCCGAGTTCAGCGCGATGGTGACGGATTTCGTAGTCGAGCATCTCTAACCGGTTGAGCGCCCGCCGAGGACGCGTCGAGGAGACGCGCGGCGAGCGCCGCGCCCTCGGCGGTGAGATCGCGGGAATCGCGGAAGGACTCGACCTCCCGCACCTGTGCGGCAATTAGGGCGCGCCGTCCGCCGACCGAGTCACCGCCTGCGGGCAGGCCAGGGCGCGTCGCGGCCACCTGCTCCAGGAACGCGTCGATCACGCGAAACACGTACAACGCGTGCAGGATCCCTTGCGCCGGACGCTGCTCGTTGCGCCAGGGCGAGAAGTAACGGCCCTCGTCCGAGTTGACGAGTGGCACGACGGATTCGATGAGGGTGAGTTGGAGGTGCATCGCCTCGTGCAGGATGCCCTCGGCGACGCGAATGGCGGCGTCCGGCCGCGCGCTGGTGGGAACGGACACGAACACCGAGAACGGGAGCTCGGGTTCACTGAAGCTGACGTCGGTATCGTCGTCACCCGTGTCCAGCAGGTGCAGCGACCGGACGAGTCGACGGACAGTTGAACCGACCGATGGGACGGCGTCCAATAGCGCGAGCCCGTCCATCGCCCTCGCGAGCGCGCCGGCCGTGCGGATCTCGTCGGGCCTGAGAAAGCGGAATCCCGGATCGTCGTACGCGCGTTCGGTCTCGGCCGGCAAGAGTTCGACGCCTACGGCGGCGACCTCGTCGGACTCGCGCTTCGGCGGCGCAAGTCGCGCTACCAGGTCACGTGGCGCGTCCGCGTCGGCGCCGCGCACCCGGGCGGTGCTGTAAGTGCCGGGGGTCAGCCCGAGATCCCGCTGCAGACGCGCGTCCGTGTGGTCGACGAGTGGCTGCGTGAGGTGTGGGAACCACAAAGGCGTCCCCGCGGCCCGGAGCGCCGCTCGGACGCGCGCCGCCAGGTCAGTCACCGGCCGCGGCGTAGAAGGAGTACACGAGGGTGAACCGCTTGCCCGTGTGGATCGTCGAGACCGCGTGGTGCGAGTCGGGCGAAATGGCGAACGCGACGGCGGTGTCGTGCGACGGGCTGAACACCCGGTGCACGTCCGACGGATCGGGGCTGTTGAAGAGCATAAGGAAACCCCCCTGCTCGTCGCGCCATCCGCGGTTGAGCTGAACGACCAGGCGGTGCGTTTCCGCACCTTCGATGAAGTCGTTGTGTATCCGGATCCGCTGCCCGGGGAGCAGTTTGTGCACCGTCGCATCCACCTTTGCGCCAAGGGCCGTGTCGAACGCCTGCTCCATCTGCACACGGACGGCGTCCATGTGCGCCGGATCCGCGAGGAATGCCAGCGGAGCCGGCGGGTCGACGTCGGCGAGGCTGAACTCGTACTGCTCGTAAAAAGACGCTTTGACGGAGGTCCACCGCGACTCGCGTTCGAGCCAACCGAGGATGGCGTCGCTGAGCACCGTGCCGAACGCTTCGCCTGCGAACAGGTACGGGAACGGCGTGCTCGCGTGTTCAACGCGTCGCAGGCGAAGCCCGTTCGACGCACTCACGAGATGACCCCGACGGTGGCCAACCGGTGACGAATGTGGGTAAGGAGTACGCGCTGGTCGGCGCAGTACACGGACGGGTTGTCGTACCCCGTATCGTTGCGCCAGCGGTGCAGCAACATGCCGCCGCCGCACGTGGCGAGGTACGGACACGCGCGACACGTCGCACTGCTCGGGCGCTGCGCCGCGTGGGATCGCACGAACTCGTCGGAGCCGACCACGTCGCGCAAGTGGTGCGTGTACACCGACTGGGGCGACTCGAAGCGGTCGGCACCATCGAACACGCTCTTCAGGGTGTCGTTCTTCGTGACGGTTCCGTCGGTATCGATGATGAGGATGCCGTAGTCGTCCACGCCGGTATCGTCGCTCGCGCCCGTGCCGCCGAGCGTCATTCTGATCATGTCGTCCAGGACCCGAATTGCGATTGGCTCTGAGTCGTCGAGGTAGGCGTCGAGAAGGCCCACCATCCATTCGCCGTATTCCGACGTATCGATGGCGCGCTTACCGGCGGGCAGACGCGAGTGGTTGCCGTCTCGGTAGATGAAGTCAACGCTGGGGGGGTTGAGCGCTTTGAAGAACCCGTAGACCTCACGCGGGTTCGACGTCGGATCGATGACCGCCAACAGGCCGGTGAACAGCGCGCCCCCGGCTGGGTGGGCGCGAAGTAGCGCGAGTCCCCGCATGACGGCGTCGAACGTGCCGGCATCGTTGAAGCCGACCCGATGGGCGTCATGCACCGCCTGTGGGCCGTCGAGACTGACCGCGATCGTCACTCCCGCTTCCGCGCACGCGTCGAGCGTGTCGCGGTCGATCAACACGCCATTCGTCTGGATGCCGATCGGACTCCCGGCCGGCAGCGCGTCCCGCAATGTCGCGATGAGCGACCGTAGGCGCGTCAGGCCGAGCAGGAGCGGCTCGCCCCCGTGCAGGACGACGCTGAATCCGCGTCCCTGGGCTACCGCGAGACGGCCGAGTGCCGTCGCCGCCGTATGGCACGTCTCCGCGGACATCAGCTTGGGGGAACGCGACCACCCCGTGTCCCCCATGTTGAAGACGTAGCAATAGCGGCAGTTGATGTTGCAGCGGCTCGCGACCTTAAGGAGGACAGTGTCAACGACGACCATGGTCTCCGCCGGCGTGTGCCGTCACCGCGTGCGGTTGTGACGGTTATGGGTCCGGTTGTATGCCTGAGGCCCGGCCGGGTGCTCGATCCTGACCTCGTCGATGAGTCGGGCCAACACCGGGTGCATGCTCAGATCGACGGGGCGCGGGGTGAGATGCGGTGGGCGCGCCAGCTCGAGATCCTCGGGCGCGTGCGGAAGATCGCTCATGGCAGACGACGGGTGTTGAGGGAAAGCGGGCCCAAGTCGCGGATGATGGAAAATCCGTATTATGGAAGTTCGGCCGCCGCGGGTTGTAAGAGACACCCGACCGGCGAGTTGCGCTAGCATGCCCGCCCTCCGAGCTGGTGCCAAGGTGACTCGCAGCTCCGGTTGCCCGGCGACGCTAACGCATCTGGGCTTCACGGACTTTAGGTTTCTTACGAACCTCAAAGGGGCGGGGGGCGACCGCGATTGAGGTTTCGCGGGGCGCACCGCTCGCTGGGTGGCGCGCTCCTGCCCGAGTTTCGTCCGGACCGGTCATCACGCCCGAATGACGCCGGACGGGGCTGGTGCCGACGCCGACAAGGATTGGGGGATGCACCGGGTTCGGTGAAGCCGTCGCGGCGCCAACGTGACGGTCCGCTGTCAGGCCGCGGGAATCCGCCGCCGGAGCCGGTCGAACGACGCGCCCCGTACGTCGCGCGGTCGCGCCGGCCCGGGCGGTTCGCGTTAGGCGCGCGGGGACGCCCGCCGTCGGGCGACCGCGGACGCGCCAGACTCGTCAGAACCGGACGTGGGGGAAGTGGAGGAGGTCGGCGGCGTCGCGCTTGGCGCGCTCGCCGCGGCGGTCGTACTTGGCCGTGGTGTTCACGCTCGCGTGGCGGAGGAGCTGCTGCACGGTGGCGATGTCGGCGCCGGCGTCCAGGAGGTCGCCGGCGAACGTGCGGCGGCAGTCGTGCGGGCTGAACGGCCTAACACCCGCTTCTAGGGCGCGCGTGCGGAGTCGCTTGTAGACGGCGTGCTCCGTCAGCCGGGCGGGCGCCTCGGGGCCGCCGCGGTCGGCGCGCGTGTACGTGATCGCGCCCCGCTGCGAGACGGGCAGCAGCAGGGCGCCCGGCGCGGGCCCGCGGGCGCCGAGCCAGCCGCGGAGCACCTGGAGGGCGGCGCCGCGGACGTAGGCGAACCCCGCCTTGTTGCCCTTACCGCGTACGGTGAGCCGCCCGGCGTTGGCGCCGTCCGCCTCGAGGTCCTCGGTGCCTAACCGCACGGCCTCGGCGCGCCGGAGCCCCGCGCCGTAGAGCAGCGCGAGCACCGCCGCGTCGCGCAGCCCGGCCACGCTCGGGTCGGCGGCGCACGTCTCGAGCAGCGCCCGGATCTCGCCCGGGGTGAGCTCGCGACCCGCCGGCGCTGAGGTGCCGCGGACGGCGACGACGTCGGCCGCGCGGCGGTAGTTCTCGGCGTCGACGAGCTCGAGGCGCCACGCGGCCTTGAGCGTGCCGCGCAGGGCGGCGAGCACCTTGTTCGCGGTCGCGGGCTTGTACTGCTCGGCGAGCGCGGCGCGCACGGCGGTCGTGTGCTGGTAGCGGAGCCGGTGCCAGGGCAGGGTGGCGTGGTCGGCGCGGCCGCCGGTCAGGAGGGCGGCCACCACGTCCAGGCTCTGGCGCATGGTGCGGCGCGAGCCCGGGGCCAAGGACGCCAGGTAGACGAGCGCGGGGTGGCGCTCCGCGGCGTGCGGGGCCGGCATGGACCACACCGGGAGCGCCGCACCGTCGGGCAGCACGACCGGGAGCAGCGCCGGGGCGGTCGGGAGCAGGGGCGTCGACATCGGGGCTCGTCTCCTCAGCGGTCGGGCCAGGCGAACGTGCGGGCCAACGCGCCCGCCGCCGACAACCTACGCGAAGGTGCAACCGGTTTCGAGAATCCCCCTTCTCGATATGTTAGGCATGTGCACCTGGTGTTAGGCGCGGCGGACGGTTGTCCACGCCGCGTCCTACGACGGCGGCGTCACCCGATCGCGCGCGGGCTCCGGAACGTGACCGAGTCGCGGGGCGCGGCCACGGCGGGGATGTTGTGCTCCCGTTCGGCCCGCGCCGGGCCGCGGAGCAGGTACGCGGACCGCGGCGCGGTCGTGAGCGGAACGCGCTCCCACGCGCTGGCTCCGGGATCGGTCGCGGGCCGCCGGCGGCGGAAGACGCACGGAGTGAGGCGCGCGATCCCGACGACGTCGCCGAAGACGGCCGAGTCGCGGTGCCAGCCGATGGCGGCGCCGGCCGGGTACTCCGTCACGAGCGCCTGGACGAGGCGCTCGGGCGCGAGGCCGGCGCAGGCCGCCGCCACGAGGCGTTGTTGCCGGCGCGCCGTCCCGGTGATACCGTGGGGACCTCCGGTGCCCGCACCCCACCCCCCCCATGCGTCGCCTCGGTTCTCCTCCGGCTCGGCAACCCGACAGGACGCACGGACCCACGACGCGCCGGTCCACGCCGGCGCGCTCGACCGCGATCCCCGCCCGGCGGGCGGTCGCCGCGGCGTCGGTGGTGCTGTGCGCGGCCGCGTGTGGGGCGAGCGGTCACGACCCGCTCACCCCGCGCTTCCCGGTGCCCGGCGTATACGCCCTCCAGACCGTGAACGGGTCGCGGTTGCCGATCACCGGGACGGGCCTGGACAGCACGATCTCGGTGTACGTGGCGGACACGCTCACGCTGGCCGCCGATCAGACGCTCGCCCACGTGCAGACGTTCCGACATACGCCGCCCGGCGGGCAGACCACCACGACGCAGGAGCACGAGACGGGACGGTGGAGCGCGACCGATTCCGTGATCACCGCCCGGTTCGATGCTTCCGCGGACACCGAGACGGGGACGTTTACTGCCGGGAGTACCCTGACGCTGATTGACAATTTCTTCGGGGACGTGTTCGTCTACCGGAAGTAGCGGGACGACCGCGAGCGCCGAACGCGCCACGATCGGCGGCCGCCGCACGTCCCGCGATGCCGTCCGACCACAGGCGCCGCGCGTGCCCGGGCGGCCGCGCTCTGGACGCGCTCCGCTCCGACACGACCGTGCGCGAACCCTGGAGCGCCCCGCGGGCGACGACGGCTGGCGTCGTTGTGCGCACGGTGTGGATTTCGGTTGAAAGAGGAACCCAGAACAGAACGTCTGGGCTCCACACATTTCGAGTCGAATGCTCCACGAATATCCCGAAACAGCGCTCGCCGAAAGGCACGACGCCCGCAGCGTTGAGCAGGCGCATCTCCTCACCCGGCTGCGCGAACGGGTGATGGGCCGATTCCGCTCGGCCGCCTCGGCCCAGCAGTTCCTCGACGCGTTCGCCCGGGCGGGCAACCTGTTCCGCCCGCGGCACCACCTACTGGGTGCCACCGCGTACCGCGCGACCATGCGCGAGCGCAGCGCCACCTGGCACGACGTGGCGGGCCTGCGGGCCGCCTCTCGACGCAGAGTACGGGGACGCCCGATCGCATCACCTCCGCCCAATGAACGCCTTCCCGGCGTCAACGTGACAGAGCCGAGGGAATCGGCTGACCTGTCACGCAATGCCGCGCGGACGGCCATGCGGCGTCGAATCAGCTCCAGCCGGTTCCGGTCCACCCGGCCGGGTCGACGCCTCCGGCGGGCCCCACCCGATCCGGATCGGACGCGCCGCCTGCGACGGCGTCGAGCGACGCGTCGTCCCGCTCGCCGTCTGGAGCAACGACGGGGCGTGCGATGCCCGGAAGCACGATAAGCGCGTCGACGTCGACGCCGCGCTCGATGAACTTGATGCGGAAGCTGACCGGGATTTCGACGCCGAACGTCTCGCGGATCGCCTCGTGCGGGGCGGTCAGGAGCCGCTCACGGAAGTGCGGATCGGTCGCGGCGCGGTCGAGGACCTGCTGCAGGCGCGGGTCGCGAACGGGGGAGGCAGCAAACGACTGACTCATCGTGGGGCGTGCCGAGGGAAAGGGGCGACGGTCGCGGCCGCAGCGGCTGCCGCGGGTGAGGGCAGAACGCCGAGTGGCGCGCGCCGGCGGCGATGGCACTGCCGGGGTGACGCCGGGGCATGCATCACCCGGGCTTCGACGGGTCGACGTCGCGACGCCACGCGAGCATGCCGCCGTCGAGGTTCCACACGCGCGTCGCGCCGGCGTCGAGCAGCCGCCGCACTGCGGTCGCGCTCCGGGCGCCCGAGCGGCAGTGCACGACGATCGGCGCCCCGAGGTCGATCGTCGCGATCGAGTCCTCGAACTCGCCGAGCGGGACCAGCCGCGCGCCGTACTCGTGCAGGTTGGCGACGCGCCACTCATGGGGATCGCGCACGTCGAGCAGGATGATTCCTTCACCGGCGGACAGGCGCGACGCGAGCTCCCGCGCCGCGATGGTCGGGACGCCGTCCGACGCCGGCCCGTGCGCGCCGGCGCAAAACGCCGCGGCGTCCGCCAGCTCGGTGATCGTGGGGTGGTCGCCGCACGCGGGGCACGCGGGGTCGCGGCGAACGCGGCGCTCGCGCCACCGCATGCCGAGCGCGTCGAACAGCAGCAGGCGTCCGGCCAGCGTGTCGTCGAGGCCGAGGAGCAGCTTGATCGTCTCCAGGGCCTGCATCGAGCCGATGACCCCCGGCAGCACGCCCAGCACGCCGCCCTCGGCGCAACTCGGGACCAGCCCCTGCGGCGGCGGCTCGCGGAACAGGCAGCGGTAACACGGGCCGCCGCGCGTCCCGAACACCGAGAGCTGCCCTTCGAAGCGGTAGACCGAGCCGTAAACGTTAGGCCGTCCCGCGAGCACGCACGCGTCGTTGACCAGGTAGCGCGTCGGGAAGTTGTCCGTCCCGTCGACGACCACGTCGTACGCGCGCACGATGTCGAGGGCGTTGCCGGCGTCGAGTCGGACCGGGTGCCCCTCGACGCGCACGTGCGGGTTCACGTCGGCGATGCGCTCGCGCGCCGACTCGAGCTTCGGGCGCCCGAGGTCGCGCGTCCCGTGGAGCACCTGGCGGTGCAGGTTGGACGCCTCGACGATGTCGAAGTCGACGACGCCGATCGTGCCGACCCCGGCCGCCGCGAGATAGAGCGCGAGAGGCGACCCGAGCCCGCCGGCGCCGACGAGCAACACGCGTGCGGCCTTCAGGCGCGCCTGGCCGTCGAACCCGACCTCGGGCAAGATCAAGTGCCGGCTGTAGCGGGCGATCTCGTCGGGCGAGAAGTCGGCGCTGGGCGCGCCGTCCCACCCCTCGGCGCGACCGGGACCACGGAGGCAAGTCGATGCGGTGGGGAACATGCGATCTCCTGAAGTGAAGCACGCACCGTACGGAGGACCACCGTACGGAGGACCATTGACGTGACGGGTCTCGCCACGAGGCACGAAAGCCGCACTGGGCAAGCGAGGTGCCCGCAGACGACGTCCATAAGTCATTACATCGCAATCCGTTACGTATCGCATCGCGGGGCGTGCCGCGCGTCGGCCGATCCACGGCTCTAGTCGATAGAGGGCGCGGTCTACCAACCCGCCGCCCGTGTCTCGCGTCGCATGCCGAGGCCAGCGCGCACTGACGGCCCCGCGGCCGCGCCGTCGGCGGCGCGGCCCTGGGAGGTGCTGCTGCTCGGCGGCAGCTCCGGCGTCGGGAAGTCGACGGTCGCCCGGGAGCTGGCGCAGCGCTTCGGCGTGGCGTGGTCCCAGGTGGACGGCCACCGCCTGCTCCTCGCGCGGGCGACCACGGCCGAAACGCATCCGGCGTTGCACGCCGACTGCGCGGCCGACGCGCCCGACGCGCTGAGCGCCGAGGCCCTCTGTGCGCGCTGGATCGAGGTGGCGCGCTGCATGTCCGCGGCACTCGAGGTGGTGATCGCGTTGCACGCGGCCACGCGCGCGTCGATGGTGTTGGAAGGCGACACGCTCGTCCCGGCGCTCGCCGCCCAGCGCGTCTTCGACGGCGTGCCCGTGGGCCGGCGCGTCCGCGCGGTGTACCTGTGGGAGCCGGACGAGACGTGCCTGCGCGCGCGCTACCTGGCGCGCGGGCGCGGGTTCCAGTGGCTCACGGCGGCTCAGCAGTCGCGCGAGGTGCGGCGGAGCTGGCTGTACGGCTGCTGGCTGCGGGACGAGGCGGAGCGCCGCGGCGTGCCGGTGGTGCCCGCGGGCGAGAGTGCGGCGGCGACGGCGGCGCGCGTCGTCAGTCGCCTAGGTGCCTAACAGCGGGTGTGGCGAGCGCCGGGAGCAGCCCGCGCACGATGTGCGGCCACGCCAGGTGCGGCGTCGGACACGCCGCGCCGTCGCCGCGGTCGGCGCCGACCGCGACCGCGGCGGCGCGGAGCCCCGCCCCCACCGCCGCCGGCGTCCCCCGTTCGAGCAGCGTCGCCCGCGGGTAGTCGGCCACGTACTCGGCCATGCCGCCCGTCGCGGTGCAGAGCACGTGGCGGCCGAACGTCATGGCGAGGCAGAGCACCCCGCTCCCCGAACTCTCGAGGTATGGGAGCGCGACGATGTCGGCCGCCTCGAACAGCTCGGCCGTCTGCTGGACGCCGAACGGACCGGGGAGCAGGCGCACGCGCGGGTCGAGGCCGGCGGCGGCGACGCGCCGGCGGGTCCGCGCGAGCCGGTCGTCCGGTGAGCCGCCGTCGCCGCCCCACTCCCACCCGGCGACGACGAGCACGAGGTCGTCGCAGCCCGGCGCGGCGAGCGCCTCCGTGACGGCGTCCAGGTTCTTGTAGGGACGCACCCCGCCGAAGAAGAGGACGATCGTGGCGTCCGGGGGCAGGTCGAGGTGCGCCCGCAGGTGCGCGCGCGCGCCGGGGACGCGCGGGTAGATCGAATACGTGCCGTGCCGGGCCACGACCGTCCGGCCGCGGGCCGTCGGGAACGCCGCCTCCAGCGCCGCCGCGGCCTGCCGGCTGTGGACGACGAGGACGTCGGCGTCCGCGTACGCGCGCGCGTGGTGGTCGGCGTCGTCGGGCGCGCGCTCGTGGGGGAGGACGTTGTGCACCGTGTGCACGACGCGGACGCCGCGCCGGGCGCACGCCCGGCGCGTGTCGCCGGGGTACGGGTCGAGGACGGGCCACTGCGTCCAGACCGCGTCGAACCCGGCGTCGCACAGGTGGTCGACGAGGGCTGTCGCGTGCGGGGACGCGGCGGGCGCGTCCGCCGCGCGCAGGCGCGCCGGCCCGGTCGCGTGCCGCGCGGCGGGACGCGGCGCGCCGGCGGCGCGCCGCCGCGGGCCGCCCCAGCCGCGGGCGCGCAGCGCCGCGCAGTACGCGTCGAGGGACCCCGGGGCGGGCGGGCCGGCGGGGGCGGGCGGCGCGGGGGCGCTGCCTAACGTGACGGCCCGCGCCCGCGCGAGCGCGGGGGCGTCGAGCGGCCGCTCGCCGAACGCGGGCACGAGCGGGTACGCCCGCGGCAGCGCGCGCGCGAACGCGGCGGGGGTGGAGTACACGCACGCGTCGACCCCGGCCCCGGCGAGGGCCTGCGCCAGCTCGTGCGTGTAGCCGCCGATGCCCGCGTCGCCCACCGGGTCGAGCAGGGCGACGCGGCGCGGCGCAGCGGGGCGGTTAGGCAAGACCGGCCGGGCGCGGGCGGCCGCGGCCGTACATCACGCCGGCCGCGAGGCCGAACACGAACGGGATGACGATCTGGAGGGCGGACACGGCCGGCCAGCGGCTGAAGCAGAAGACGAGGCCGAAGAGCGCGATCGCGGCGGCGACGTAAAGGCGGTTGCGTGGCATGGGGTTCACTCGCGGTGGACGGGGTGGAAGGTGCGGGCGCGCGGGACGGGCGCGCGGCGCGGGCGGCGGGTCAACCGCCCGCGATGCTCGGGATGAGATCCAGGACGTCGCCGGAGGCGAGCCGCGTGGCGGGGCCGTCCAGGTCGCGGGCGTTCTCGTCGTTCACGAACACGTTCACGAACGCGCGCAGCCCGCCGTCGGCGAAGAGCTGGGCGCGCAGCGGCGGGAAGCGGAGCGCGAGTTGGTCCAGGGCCTCGCCGACGGTCGTCGCGCGGACGGGGACGCGGCGCGCGCCGCCGGTGAAGGCGCGCAGCGGCGTCGGGATCAGGACGGGGACTTCCATTGGGGACCTCCGTGGCGGGGTGCGGTCGCGCGGCGGACGCGGCGCGGCGGCGGGCGGCGACGCGTGCGACGCGGCGCGCGACGTTGCCGGGGCAAAGGCCGTTCCGTTCGGAAGTACCCGTGCGCGACCAATTCTGCGGCGTCCGCGCCGGACCGCGCGCTCTACCCGATAGAGCTCGGGCTCGACCGGCGGCGCGCGCGGCCGCGCCGGCGGATGCCCGTTAGGCACCGCATCTCGCGCCGCCGTCAGCACTTACGCGCCACCGTACGCCGGGGCACGTGCGTTGCCCCTGCTTTGTCCCGCACCGCGTAGGGCCCTGCGCGGACACCACCCGCCCCAACGGCACCCGCCGCACTCCACCACCCGAGGACCACGACCATGGCTACTCCCCGCGCCAACGAGCTGTTCCAGAAGATCACCGACGACGTCGCCTTCCGTCAGTCGCTCGAGAACGCCGCGTCCCCCGAGGAGCGCCGCGCGATCATCGACGCGGCGGGCTACTCGGACGTGTCGAAGGAGGACGCGCAGGCGGCCGTCGCCGAGCACACCGGCAGCAGCGAGCTCTCGGACGCCGAGCTCGAGGCCGTCGCCGGCGGCCAGACGACGACCTGGCTGTCGTTCATCACGGCGGTCACGCTCCTCGCCGTTGCCTAACGTCCGGGCGCGACGCCCCACGCGCACCCCGCGTGGGGCGTCCACCCCGGCACTCCGCCCGACGGCCCGCGCGTGCCTTCCCCGCCGCCCGCCCCCGCCCCGCGCGCGTCCGCGCCGGCCGCGCCGCTGTGGGTGCGGGGCGTCGGACACCGCGCCGCCAAGCGCTTCACGGACGGCACGCACCGCTGCTGCGCGCCGGAGGAGACGTTCGCGCGCATCCGGCCGCACTTCGCCGCGGCCGGCATCACCCGCCTCGCGGACGTCAGCGGGTTGGACCGCGTCGGCGTGACCACCGTCGTCGCCGTAAGGCCGAACGCGCGCAGCCTCTCGACCGCCGCCGGCAAGGGGTTCACCCGCGCCGCGGCGACCGTCTCGGCGGCGATGGAAGCGCTCGAGTGCTACCACGCCGAACACGTCCGCCTCCCGACGACCGTCGCGACGTACCGCGAGCTCGAGTCGGCGGGCGCGACGATCCCGCTCGACTGCCTCCCGCTCGCGCGGCGCTCGCTCTTTCGCCCGACCCGCCCCGAAGCGTGGCTCGCCGGCTGGGACCTCGTCGCACAACGCGACACGTGGGTGCCCTACCACGGCGTCGCGCTCGTCGACCCGCCCGCGCCGCGACCACCCCTCGCCCGTTCGTTCGTGCAGGACAGCAACGGGCTCGCCTCCGGCAACCACCTCCTGGAGGCGGCGTGCGCCGCCCTCTACGAGCTGATCGAGCGCGACGCCGTCGCCTGCCACCGGCTCGCCGAGTTCCGCACGGGCTACCGCGCGCCGCTGGTGGCGCTCGACGCCGTCGAGTCTCCCCTCGTGCAGGACCTGCTCGCGCGCTTCCGCGCGGTCGGCCTGCGCGCGACCGCCCGCGACTGCGCGGTCGACACCGACGTGCCCGTGTACATGGCCCACCTCGTCGACGAGCGCGACCGCAACGTCGGCGTCTTCGGCGGGTGGGGCGCGCACCTCGACCCCGACGTCGCGCTGATCCGCGCGCTCACCGAGGCGGCGCAGTCGCGGGCCGTCTACGTCTCCGGGTCGCGCGACGACGTGTTCCGCTGTGACGAGCGGCAGGCCCGGTTCGACGACACGCCGGCCGCCGTCGCCGCGCTGCTGGCGCCGGGCTCCGACCGGGACGGCGCGCCGGGGGCGATCCGGCCGTCCGGCGCGGGCGCGAGCTTTGAAGCTGACGCGACGACCCTCGTGGGCCGGCTGCGCGGCGTCGGCGTCGAGCAGGTGATCCTCGTCGACCTCGGCCACGAGGAGTTCGGGATCCCGGTGGTCAAGGCGATCGCGCCCGGCCTCGAGGGCTACACCTCGCACAACTACGTCGCCGGCCGCCGCGCCGCCGCGTTCTGCGCCGCCCACCCGGGCGGGCGGTCGTCGTGACCGCCCGCCCGCGCCCCGTTCACCCGTCCGCCGGAGTGTCGCGGTGACCGCCGTCGTCTTCCTCGGCCCGTCGCTCCCCGTGGAGCACGCGCGCACGCTGCTCGACGCCGTGTACCTGCCCCCCGTCCGGCAGGGTGACGTCCTGTCCGCGCTCGGCGCCTGGCGGCCGTCGGTCATCGGGATCGTCGACGGCGAGTTCGGGCAGACGCTGTCCGTGTGGCACAAGGAGATCCTCTACGCGCTGCACCAGGGCGTGCACGTCTTCGGCGCCAGCAGCATGGGGGCGCTCCGCGCGGCCGAGACGGCCGCGTACGGGACCGTCGGCGTCGGCGAGGTGTTCCGGATGTACGCCGACGGGGTGATCGCGGACGACGACGAGGTCGCGCTCGCGCACGCGACCGCCGACGCCGGGTACCGCCCCCTCTCGGAGGCGATGGTCAACGTGCGCGCCACGCTGGCGCGGGCGGTGGTCGAGGGCGTCCTCGAGCCGGCGACGTACGACCGCCTGGTCGCGCGGTGCAAGGCGATGCACTTCACCGACCGCTCCTACGCCGCCGTGGTCCGCGCGGCCGTGGACGAGGGACTCGACCCGGCCGGCGTCGCGCGCCTGCGCGCCTTCGTGCGCGCCAACCGCGTCGACCTCAAGCGGGACGACGCGATCGCGCTCCTGCACACCCTCGGCCGCCTCCCGACGCCGCTGCCGCCTCACGTGCCGTCGTTCGAGTTCGAGTGGACGCGGAATTTCGAGACGCTGTACGACCACGACCGCGCGGTCCGCCACGGCGCCGGCACGGTCTCGCTGTCCGACGTGGCTGCCCACGTCGCGCTCCACGCGGAGGACTTCAACGCCCTCAACGCGCGCGCGATGGACCGCGCGCTCGTCGAGGTGCTCGCCGACGTGCTCGAACTCGACGTCCCGCCAGCGGAGGTCGACGCCGAACGCCGGCGGTTCCGCGTCGAGCGGCGGCTGACGACCGACGCGGACGAGGCGGCGTGGCGCGCGCGCAACGACCTCACCGCGGGAGAACACGAAGAACTCGTCCGGACGCTCGCCCGGCGGCGCGCCCTGCACCGCTGGCTCGTCCAGCGTCGCGGCCATCCGCGCACCGCACGTCTGGTGCTCGACGAGCTCCGCCTGCGCGACGACTACGCCGCGTGGGTCGGGCGCGCGGCCGCGCAGGAACGGCTGCTCGCCGCGCCGGTCCCGGCGGGCGCCGCCGACGACGGGCACGAGCTGACGGACGTGCAGCTGGCGGTCGAGCACATGCGGGCCACGGCGTGCCGGATGCCCGCCGCCGCGGCGGAGTGGGCCGACGAGGCGGGGTTCGGGAGCCTGCGCCAGCTGCGTATCGCGCTGCTGCGCGCGCGCGCGGCGCGCCGGCGCGCCCGCGCGGCGGCGCGCGCGGCGGGGTTCGTCGACGTCGGGGGCACGCCGTGACGACGCGCGTCCTGCGGATCCGGCGCCCGTCGGCGCTCCTCACCGCGCAGGCGTACGAGCAGCTGTTCGACCTCCAACTCGGCTCGACGTTCGCGGTCACCGCCGTCCCGCTCGTCGCGTGGTGCGACGCGGTGCTCGGGCCGGCGGGCGCGCCCCCCGACCTGTCGGCCGCGGGACGCCGCTTCGCCGCGCTCACCGCGGATTACGACTACTTCGCACCGAATTTCGAGTGCATCCCGCTCGCGCCGCTGCTGCTCGCCGCGCGCAACCGCGGGGGCGCCCGCGCGCGGCTGCTGTTCATCGCGCACGCCGCCGGCGCGTACGCGTTCGAGTGGGCCCTGCTGGCCCCGCTCCTCGCGCCGGGCGACGTGGTCGTGGCGCCGAGCGAGAGCGCGCGGCGGACGATCGAGTTCCTGTGTCCGGCGCTGCGCCCGTACCTGCACGTGGTCCACCACCCCATGCGGCCGCTGCCGGCGGGACCCGCGCGACCACGCTCCCCCGTGCCGCACGTCGTGAGCCTCGGGCGCGTGCACGCGCTGAAGCTGGTGCACCGCCAGATCGAGGCGCTCGCGCTGCTGCGCGCCGCCCGACGTCCGACGCCGACAATGGACGTCGGCGGTCCGCTCGACGACGCGGGGTGGGCCGGGCCGCACCCGTACACGCGCACGCTGGCCGACAAGGTGCGCCGGCTCGGCCTAACGGAGCGCGTTCGGTTCGTCGGGGCCGTGCGGGGGGACGCGGCGAAGGGCGCGTTCCTGTCGCGGGCCGACGCGCTCGTCAACCTGTCCGTGACGCTCGAGGAGTCATTCCCCAAGACCCCGGTCGAAGCGTTAGGCGTCGGCGTCCCGGTGCTCGGCACCGATTGGAACGGGCTGCGCGACACCGTCGGCCCGTGCGGCGTCCTCGTGCCCGTGCGGCCCGCGGGTGACGAATTCGCCCCGCTCGACGTCGATCCGGCCGACGTGGCCGACGCGCTCGGTGCCCTGGTCGCCGCGCCCCCGGCCCCGGACCGGTGCCGCGCGTGGGCCGCGCAGTTCGGCCCGGACGTGATCCTCCCGCGCTACCAGGCCGTGCTGGACCGCGCGGCGGCGGTCGGCGAGGCGGCGCGCCACGCCGTCCCCGCATGGCCGCACGCGACCACACCCGCCGCGCCCGCCGCCGGGCTCCTGGCGCACGCCGCGCCGCTCAACGCGCTCGCCTGGGGCGACCTGTTCACCGTACACGCCGCATGGGCGAGTGCGGTCCGCCGTGGCTGGGCCGGCGGGCCGCGCGTGGTGACCGACGGCGACCGTCTTCGCTCGGTGCTGGACGCGGCGGTGACGCCTGACCTGTCGCGGTTCTTCGCCCGCGGCCCCGCGGCAGCCCCCGCCGCCGACGTCGCGCCGCCGCATGTGCCATCGCATACGCCGCCGCGCGCGACGAGCGGTCCTGGAACCGCGCGCGCCACCGCCCCCGTCGTCGAGATCTCCGCCGTACTGGCGACCGCCGCGGCGGAGCCCGGCACGCTCGCGGGTCGCCTCGCCTGTGTCGGGGAGTTGCTCGCCGTCGGCGTGGTCGCCGATGCGGTGCGGGCGTGGGAACGCATCCCCCATGCGGCGCTCGCGCCGGCCCGGCGGGCGTACTGGACGGCGCGGCTGTCGGGCGCCTCGGAGCGGCCGCAGGACGCGCTCTCGCACGCCCTGCGTGCGTGCGCCGCCGCGCCGCTCGGCGAACACGACTGGCCGTACCTGCGCGAGCTCGCCCGGTGCGCGCGCGGCGCCGGCGATCCCGCCGTCGCGCTCGACGCGCTCCGGGAGTGGTTGCGGCGCTACCCCGACGCGCAGGAGTCGGGGCCCGTGTGGCTCGAGCTCGCCGTGAACGCGACGCGTGCCCGCCCCGCGCTCGCGGCCGAGGCGGACGACGCATTGCAGCACGCCAGCGCACTGCTCGGCGACATCCCCGCCGTCGCCAAGCTCCGCCGCCGGATCGACGCGACGCGGAACGCCGAGCTCCTCCCCGCATGACGACCGTCCACGCCGGCGTGAGGCCGCCCTTGCGGCACGCGTTGCCGCCTGACGCGCTCGACGCGGTCTGGCGCTTGCTCGGCCGCCAGCGGCGGGGGACGCGGTACCAGCCGGCCCTCGCCGCCGCGTCGGACCCGAACGGCTGCGTGCCGAAACTCGCGCTGCTGCGCGCGAGCGGCTACCGATTTGCCGGCGTTCGCGTGCTCTCGGTCGGCTGCAGCACCGGGTATTACGAGCGCCACCTCGTCGCCGACGGCCTGCGCGACGACGACGCGGGGTCGCCCGGTGCGACGTCGGTGGATCTGATCGACACCGACGCCGTCGCGCTCGACGAGGCCGCGCGCGCGGTCCGCGCGGCCGGGGCAGCCCGCGTGCGTGCACGATGCGCCCCCGCCGAACGCTGCCCCCTCGACGCGCGCTACGACGTGGCGTTGTTCCTGAGCCTATACCACCACTACGATCGCCTCGGGGGACACGGGCGCGCCGCAGGCCGGCGGTTGCTCGGCCGTGTCGGGCGCGCGAGCCGGACGCTGTTCTTCGAGACCGGGCAGTCCGACGACCGGGTGCGCGGGGCCGACATGTGGAAGGACCGGCTCGAGATGGCCCGGCATGCGTCGCCGACGGCGTGGCTGGAGACCGAGGTGCCGGCGGTCACGGGGTTCGACGCCTTCCACCGCCTCGGGGTGAACCCGCGCACCAACCGGGCGCTGTACGTCTACTGGCGCGAACGCGCCCGGCCCGCGGGCGTGTTCGCGACGGGAGCGGCCGACGAAGCGACCGGCGTGCTCCGCGTGCACGTGCGCGTCGAGGACGGTCGCGCGGTCGCCGCGCCGGCCGGCGGCGCCCCGGGCGCGCTCGGGGCGGCGCTCGCGATGGCGGCCTCGCGTCCGGTGCTCTGGGATTGCGCGTTCACGCGCCCCGACGTCCCCGGCCGGGTACGCGCCCACGCGATGCGCGAGTTGCTCGGCGCCGTCGCGGGACGTCCGCCGCGGTCGAACGTCTTCCTCGTCCACGACCCGCGTACGTTAGGCATCGTCCCCGGCGCGTTCCCCGCGGCGGTCCGGATCGACGGCCCCGACGACGCGACGCGCGCGCGCGCGCTGGCGGCCGCGCGGTTCGCGGGCGTGCGGACCGTGCACGTGGCGGCCGCCCACACGCCGACGCTCGCGCGCGCCGCCGCCGCGCTCGGCGCCGAGGTCGTCACCCTCGCGGCCCTCCCCGCCTCGCCCCCTCACGCCTGAGGTCCTTGTGCGCACCCTTGCCATCTGCGGGCGTTCGGTGCCCGCCTTCCACGCCGACAACGACACGATCGGCCGCCTCCACCTTGACGGCGTGCCCGTCCTCTGCGGCGTGCTCGACGCGCCGGACCCGCGGTTCGACGCCGCCGGCGTCGACCGCCGCCGCGTGCTCGTCCGGGTGCGCGCGTTCTCGTGCAACTACCGCGACAAGGCCGTCGTGCTCCGTGCCGCGGTGCACCTGGGGGCGCAGCAGTTCTTCTCGGTCGGCTCGGAGTTCGCGGGCGAGGTCGCGGCCGTCGGGCGCGACGTGACGCGCGTGCGCGCGGGCGACCGCGTCATCGGCGACAACACGTACGCGCCCGACGACGGCGCCGCGGCGCCCGACGGCCCGCACCCCGGCATCCCGACCAACAACGCGTCGCGCGAGCTGCTCTTGGTGCACGAGGACAAGGTCATGCCGATCCCGGCGGGGATGCCCGACGACGTCGCGGCCGCGTTCGGGCTCGGCGCGCAGACCGCGTTCAGCATGGTCGACAAGCTGGCGCTCCGGCCCGGAAACCGCGTACTCGTGACGGCCGCGACGTCCAACACCTCGCTCTTCGCCATCCAGGCGCTCCGCGGGCGCGGCGTCGACGTCTACGCCACGTCGACGTCCGGGCGGCAGGAGGCGGCGCTCGCCGCCGCGGGCGTCCGCGAGCTGTTCGTCGTCGACCCCGCGGTTCCGCGGTTCTCGCAGGTCGAACTTCTCGCCGCCCGCGCGGCCGCGTTCGGCGGGTTCGACGGCGTCGTCGACCCGTTCTTCGACCTGTATCTGCCGAAGGTGCTGTCCGTGATGAAGAACGGCGGCCGCTACGTGACCTGCGGGCTGCACGGCCAGTACCTCGACATCACCGGGAGCGCCCCGCCCGCCCCGCCGCCCGATTGGCAGGCGGTGCTCGGCGCGGTGGTCGCGAGGAACGTGTCGCTAATCGGCAACTGCCTCGGCCGACGCCGGCACCTCGAAGCGGCCATCGGCGCGTGGCAGGACGGCAGCTTTGACGTCCGGCTGGACAGCGTGCAACGCGGCGGAGGCGCCGACGCTTTTCTGTCGCGCACCTTCGAGGCGCGCGAGCGGTTCGGCAAGGTGGTGTATGCGTACGCGTGAGCGGCCCACGTCGGGCGGCGTGCCGCGCGTCGCGGGGCGGACCGTTCGACCGGCCGCCGACCCGCGGCGCGACACGCTTCGCGGCATCATCGCGCGGGCCGCCGCGCCGCGGGAGCGGTCGGCGCCGTGCTTCCAGTACGTGGGCGGCGCGGCGGCCGACGCGCGCCGCGCGCGGCGCGTGGCGGAGTGGGAACGGCTCGTCGCCGGCGGCGCCTGGCACAGCCTCGACGCGCTGCTCGACGCGCGCGGTATCGACGCCGCGGCCGCGCGCGCGTCGCTCGGCGACGTCGAGGTCGTCGACGGCGCGCTCCCGGGGTGGGCGGAGACGCTGATCGAACTCTTCGCGGCCCCGCCGCCGACCGAACCCGACGTGGCCCCGTTCACACTCGGCGAACTCGCCGACGACGCGAGCCTCGCGACGGTGGGCGGCGACCCGAACGCGCGGTGGCCCTTCGACGCCGCGTTCGCCCCGTTCGTGCGGCGCGGCGCGGCCGTCCTGGACGGCGTCCTGCGCCGGCGTCGCGCCGACATCGCCCCGTCGGCGCGGCGGCACCTGCTCGCCCACCTCGCGCGGCGGATGAGCGCGGTGGGCACGCAGGTGCTGTTGCACCGGCTCACGGCGGCGGACGTCGCGGCGGGGCACCCCGGACGGGTGGGGCAGTCCGTGTGGGCGGCGTTCGCCCGCGCCGACGGCGACTCGTTAGGCACGTGGCTCGCGCTCTGCGAGACGTACCCCGTGCTCGCCCGGCTGCTGGCGGTCGCGTACCGGCAGTGGGGCGTGGTGGTCGACGAACTCGCCGACCGGCTCGCGCGGGACGCCGCGCGACTCGAGTGCGCGTTCGGCCCCGCGGGAGACGCGGCCGGCGGCGCGCCCGCGGGCCTCGGGCCGCTCGTGGCGTGCGACGCTGGCGCCGGCGACACGCACGACCACGGGCGCGCGGTCGCCGTGCTGACGTTCGCCTCGGGGACGCGGGTCGTGTACAAGCCCAAAGACCTCCGGGTCGCGGGCGCGTACATGCGCCTCCTACAGCGGCTCAACGCGGGCGGGCTCCAACCGGCGTTGGGCACGCGCCGCGTCGTACACGGCGACGGGTACGCGTGGGAGGAGTTCGCCGCCGCGGCGCCGTGCGCCTCCGAGGCGGCCGTGCGGCGGTTCTACCGGCGTCTCGGGATGCACACGCGCCTGGTCCAGCTGCTCGACGGCACCGACTTCACCGTCGACAACGTGGTCGCCGCCGGCGAGCATCCCGAGCTCATCGACCTGGAGATGGTGCTCTCGCCGCGCCTCCCCTACGCCGAGGACGGCTCGCCGTCCGGCCGTGCCGCCGTCGACCGGGCGGGTGACGCGCCGGGACGCGGCGGCCTGATCACGGCCAAGATCATCGGCGAACCGGGCCGCCGCGCCGCCGAACTCGGCGCGCTCGCCGGAGCCGGCGCGTGCGTCGCCCCGTTCCGCCAGCGCCTGTTGCGGCGCGACGCCGACGGGGTGACGCTCGAGGAACGCTACCCCGAGTTCCCGCCGAACCGCGCCACCCCAGAGTTGGACGGCCGGCCCGTGTGCCCGAGCGCGTTCTTCGACGACGTCGCGTCGGGGTACGTCGCGATGGGCGCCTACCTGGCGCAGCACGCGGGGGAGCTGGGCGGCGCGGACGGGCCGCTCGCGGCCTTCGCGACCGCGCCCGTCCGGTTCCTCGCCCGCGACACGCACATCTACGCGCGCCTGCTCCAGGCGAGCCTCACGCCACACCGGCTGCGCGATGGCGTAACACGCGAGCTGTGTCTGGAGCGACTCTGGCGGGCGCGGTTCGCCGAACCGCGGCTGGTGCAGGCGGAGGTCGACGCGCTCCGCCGCCTCGACATCCCGATGTTCACCGCACGCCCGGGGACGCGGGCGTTGTACGACGAGGACCGGATGGTGGCCGCGACGCTGTTCGACGCGCCCGCGACGGAGGGCCTCGCGGCACGGCTGGTCGCGCTCGCGGCGCGGGACCCGGTGGACGAGCGCGCGATGATCGACGCCGTGCTCTTCACCCTCGCCCCGGACGCCCCGCGACCAGCCCAGGGCGTCGAGCCCGCCGCGACCGACGCCGGTTCGGCCGGCGCCGGCGCGGCCGGCGCCGGCGCGGCGGAAGACGACTGGCTCGCGGCGAGTGTGGCCGCCGCGCGTGCGGTGCTGGACGGCGCGCTGCCAGACGCGGACGGCGGGCCGGCGTGGCTCGGCGTGAGCTACCACCCATGGAGCGACTCGTGGGCGTTCGGTCCGCTGAATGACGACCTGTTCAGCGGGACCGCGGGCGTCGGCCTCGTGCTCGCGGAGGTCGGCGCGCGGGCGGACGACGCGCGGCTCCGCGCCGCCGCCCGCGCAACCCTGCTCCCGATCGCGGCGCGGCTCTCGGCGTTCTGCGAGCAGCTGGGGACGCGTGGTTCGCACAAGCCGGCCGGGGCCATGTTCGGATGGAGCGGGTGGCTCTACGCGTGCGCGCGCGGCGGGGCGGCCCTCGACGACGCGCAGCTGCGCGACGCGGCGGGCGACGCCCTGCGACGTCTCGCGGCACCGGCGGTCGCGGACGCCCTCACGGCGTCCATGCGGCAGGCCGGCGCCGCCGATCTCGCCTCCGGCGTCGCCGGGGCCGCGCTCGTCTGCTCCGCCCGAAGCGTCGCGGTGCTGGACGGCGCGGCGACGCTCAGCCTGCGCTGCGTCGAACTCCTCGCGGTGATGCGTGACGCAGCCGGACGCTGGCCCGCGGACGCGTACCCGGACGGCGCGCGATGGCTGCGTGGCATCCCCAGGGCGGAGGCCGGCGCGGCGCTCGCGTTCGCACGTGCGCGCCCGCACCCGCCGGCGTGGGTCGAGCCCGTCGGGGCGGCGAGCGAGGCGGCGGTCGGCGACCGGCTCGCGACGTGGGCGCGTGCATCGGCCGCGGGCACGACTCACGGAGTGGGAACGGCCGACGCGGTCGGATTCGACGAGGTCGGACGCGACAAGGTCGGATTCGACGGGCTCGGACCGCTCGACGCCATCGAGCTCGCACTCGCCGCCCACGACGCGACCGAGTCGGCCGGGCAGTGGGAGCGTGCGGCCGCGCACGCGGCGGCGCTCCGCGCCGCACACGCGTGCCGCGGGCGCTGGCTGGGGAGGCACCGGATCGCGGACCGGTACCTCCCGTCGGCGGTCGTCGGCACGGCCGCGGTCGCCCACGCGTTCCTGCGCATCGCCGCGGGCCGCGGGTCGGTGGGCGCGCTCCGCACGCTCGCGTGAGCCGACTCCGACGTGCCGCCCACCGCCGAGACACGCCGGGCCGACGCCCGGTGCCTAACACCCGCCGCGCCGCGCCCCGCGGCGGCGGGGACGGGCTACGACCCGCGCGCGCTGACGGACGCGCTCCGCCGGCGGTGCCGCGGCGAGGTGAGCGCGGCGCCGGCCGACCGCGCCGCGGTCGCGTTCGACTTCGGCAACATGGTCCGGCGCGCGCCGCAGGTCGTCGTCCGACCGCGAGACGTCGCGGACGTCGCGCACGCAGTCCGCACGGCACGCGAACACGGCACGTCGGTCACGGCGCGCGCGACCGGCCACTCGCTCGGCGGCCAGGCGCTCAGCGCGGGCGGGGTCCTGCTCGACATGCGGTCGCTGTCGCGCGTCGCGCGCGTCGCGCCCCGCGGACGGTGGGTCGAAGCCGAGGGTGGGGCGGTGTGGGCCGACGTGGTCGAGGGGACGCTCGCGGCCGGCCACACGCCGCCGGTCCTGACGAGCAACCTGTTCACCACCGTGGGGGGCACGCACTCCGTCGGGGGCGTCGGGACGGCGTCGTTCCGACACGGCACGCACGCCGACAACTGTCTCGCCTGCGAGGTCGTCACCGCGGACGGCGACGTGCGGTGGTGTTCGCCGCGCCGGAACGCCGAGCTGTTCGCGCACGTGCTCTGCGGACTCGGGCTGTTCGGCGTGATGACGCGCCTGCGCCTGCGCGTGCACCCGGCGCGCCGCCGCACGTGGACGTGGCGGCTCGCGTACGGAAGCCCCGAGGCGTTAGTCGCCGACCTGCTCGCCGCCGTGCTCGCCGGACGCGCGGACCGTATCGGCGGACGCGCGTACCCGGTCGAGGGCGGGCGGCGGTGGGCGTACGTGCTCGACCTCGCCGTCGACGGCGACGCGGAGGCGCCGCCCGCGGGCGTGCTGCGCGGACTCGCGCCGCGGCTCGTCGCGGGCCCGGCGGCGCGCGCGTTCGCCGACGCGGCCCGCAGCACCGAACGCACCGACCTGCGCGCCGTACAAACCCCGTCGCCCTGCGGCCACCCGTGGGTCGACGTGTTCCTGCCCCCGGCGGAGGTGGCGGCCTACGTGCGCGAGCAGCTGACGTCGCTGCCGCCCCCGCTGCTCGCGCACGCGCACCTGCTGTTCTGGCCCGTCACGCGGGCCGTGCTAACGCGACCGCTGTTCGCCGTACCCCCCGCCCCGGTCTCGATCCTCACGAGCATAATGCCCACGGTTCCGCGTGCACGCCTGCCAGGGGCCGCCGCCGCAATGGCGGCGGCGGCGCGGGACGGGGCGCGCCGCGGGGGGACGCACTACCTGTACGGATCGGTCCCCGCCGACGCCGATGCGTGGGCGCGGCAGTTCGGCAGCTATTGGCCGCGCCTGCAGGCGTTGAAGCGCCGCTACGATCCGGACGGCGTGTTCCACCCGGACCTACTGCCAGGCCCGGAACCGTGCGCCGCGGCGGATCGCGGCGCGGCCGTCGTCAAGCCGTGATCAGCCTCGCCGATACCCTGGACCGCGTTCTCCCGCGCACGGCCCCGGACCTCGTCAGCCGAGCCGTGGGCGAGCGGTTGCGCGTGGTCGCGCGCGAAATCCCCGCGGCGCTCTCGGACTGGCTGTACCTCGAGTTCGGCCTGGACGCCGCGAGTGAGCGCGTCGACCTGATCGTGCGGGTGACGGCCGAGCGGCGGGCGCTGCTCGCGCCGGGTCATCCCGTCCAGCCGTTCGGCGACCGCCTGCGGGCGCACCCGCTGTGGGCAAGAGTGCAGGCACTGGCCCGGGCATGGACCGACCCCGCGGGGCCGCTCGACTCGACCGTGAGCGGGATCTGGCTCGAGTTCGACCTCGACCCTGATCGCGCGCCCGAGACCGCCCCGGGGGTCTTCGTCGACTTCACGCGCGCGGCGTTCACCACCGGTTCGGCGGCCGCGCGTGCGGCGCTCGCCGAGGCGGCGGTCGCACCGCTCGTGCGGCAGCCCCGCCCCGCGGCGAGCGTCGGGGCGCTCCGACGTTGCTTCACGGCGCTCCCGTCCGCGGCAAGCGTTCCCTACGTCGGCGTGCTCCTCCCCCGCGGCGACGACGTCGTCCGCGTGTGCGTGAGTGGACTCGATGCGCCGGACATCGGGCCCTACCTCGCCGCCGTGCGCTGGCCGGGGCCCCCGGACGAATTACACGACGTGGTGCGCTCGCTACGGGAAGAGGCGCACGGGCCGCTGCCGATCATCGCGCTCCTGCACCTCGACGTCGGCACCCACGTGCAGCCGCGGATCGGGGTGGAGTTCGCCTTCGACCGGCGCAGCCAGGTCCGCGGCGCGGTGGACGAGTTGGGATTTCTGGACGCGCTGGTCGCGCGGTCGCTGTGCGCGCCGGCGTCGCGCGACGTGCTCGTGCGCTGGCCCGGGTGCACGACGGCCCGGATGCGGCACGAGCTGTGGCCGAGCGTCGTCATGCGGCGCCTCAACCACGTGAAGGTGCAGTACACGCCGGGGGCCCCGTTGCAGGTGAAGGGCTACCTCTGCGTCGCACACCGGTACTGGCGCGCGCGGTCCGGCGCGCTGCCGGCGCGTCCGCCGACCGACAGCTCTATCGAATAGATCGAGGGCTCGGGCGTCGCGCCGGGGCCGAGGCGAGCGGAGAGGTCGATATCGTTGCGGCGCAAGGACTTGAAGCGACGGGGTCGGACGGTACGGGCGTTGCCGAAGTGCCTAACGGACTCACCCTCCCCACCCCAGGAGCCCCGCCATGGCCAGCCCCCCTTCCCCGCAGGACCGTCAGACGTTGGACGCCGTGCTCGCCCGGGCGTCGGTCGACCGGCAGTTCCGCCGCCAGCTCGTCGACGACCCGCGTCAGGCGATCCAACAGGCGTTCGGGATCACGATCCCGAACGGCTTCACGATGAAGTTCGTCGAGCGCGACCGGGACGTGGACGCGCTCGTGGTGCTCCCCGACTTCCAGAACGCCGACGGTGAACTGTCCGACGCCGACCTCGAGTCGGTCGCGGGCGGCGCGGACGACGGGGGCAAGGCGATGTGGGCGTCGGAGTTCGGCCCCGCCGCCTCGGCGTGGTGACCCCACGCGCGGTCCGCGGTGGCCGCGCGTCGTCGATCCCCGAAGCACCCGCGCGGCGTCACCGCGCGCGCAGGCCGGCGCCACCCAACCGTCCAGGAGCGGTAGCATGACGCGTTTCACCACGCCACGAACCCGGGGCTTCGCGCTCGGGCTGGTCGCGCTCGGCGCCTTCCGCCGCGCCGACGGGCAGGTCGGCGCGCCCGCGCCCGACCCGCCGCCGCGGGGGACGCCGCCGCGGGGGACGCCGCCGGACGGGACACCGCGGGCGCGACCCGCGCTGGCGCTCGAGGACGTGGTCCGGCGGGCGCTCGTCGAGAACCCCGACCTCCGGGTCAGCCGCCTAACGGTCGACGCCGCGCGCGGCGCGGCGCTCTCCGCCGCCAGCGTCTTCGACATGCAGCTGCAGGCGAACGCGCAGAGCCAACACGCCAACAACCTGCTCTACACGACGAAGCTGACGTCCGTGCTCGCGACCACGCAGACGTACAGCGTGGGCGTCGCGAAGCGCCTCCGCGCCGGCGGCATCGTGCTCACGCCACAGCTCAACATGGTGCAGAGCGCGACGCCCGGTGTAGGCCAGGCGCTGAGCAGCGCGTCCGCGACGCTCGGCGTCGTCGTCCCGCTCGCCCGCGACCGCGGGGGCGTGCTGTCCCGGGTGGGCGAGATCGCCGCGGGACTCGAGGCCGACGCGACGTCCTGGGACGCGCGGCAGACCGCGTCGTCCGCGGTGCTGCAGGCGGTCGACGCGTACTGGGCCTACCTCGCCGCGCAGCGGCGCCGCGACGTGTCGGTCGCCTCCGAGGCGCGCGCCGCAAGCATCCTTGAAGACACGCGCGCGCTCGTCAAGGCGGACGAACGGCCCCCCGCCGACCTCGTGCAGTTGCGCGGGAACGTCGCGACGCAGGCCGCCGCGCGCATCGCCGCCGAGCAGGCGGTGGTGGAGGCGTGGCAGCAGCTCGCCCTGCTCCTCGCGCTCCCGCCGGACGTGGTCGCCAACCCGCCCGCGCCGAGCACGGACTTCCCGGCGTGGTCGGCCGGCGGCAGCGGCGACTCGGTCAGCGTCGCGGACGCGGCGGGCCGGGCGCTCGTCCCGCAGGCGCTGCGCGCGCGCGCCGACGTGACCGCGGCCGGCACGCGCGCGGAGGAAGCCCAGCGCAGCGCGGCGGCGCTGGCCACCGCATTCCGGCCGCAGATCGACCTCAGCGCGCAGTTCGGGTACTCGGGCCTCGAACCCGGCCAGGGGTTCGGGCACGTGGTCGGCCCGCTCTACCGCAACACGTCGCCGCTCAACGCGACGGTGCTCCTCTCGTACCACCTGCCGCTCGCGAACGACGACGCGCGCGGGCGCGCGCTGCAGGCCGACGCGTCGTTCGAGCAGGCGCGCGTCGCGCGCCGCGAGGTGACCCGGCGCGCGGCGATGGGCGTCGTCGTCGCGGCCGAGGCGCTCCGGCGCGCCCGCCTCTCGCTCGGCGAGTACCAGCGGTCCACCGCGCTCGCACAGGAGACCGTGACGAACGAGCGCCGGAAATTCCAGCTCGGGACGTCGACGGTGCTCGACCTGATCTACGCCGAGGACGCGCTGACCAACGCCCAGCTCGCCGAGGCGGGCGGGCGCCAGCAGTACGCCGCCGCCATCGTTCGGCTCCGCTACGAGACCGGGTCGCTCGTCGTGAACGACGGGCCGTCGGCGCACGTTCCGCTGGACGCGCTGCTCCGCGCCCCCGACCTGCCGTAACGCCCCCGCCGGGCCGGCCGGTCGGCCGCCGGTGCCATCGACCCACGGAGTCACCCATGGAACGCGACGGACTCTTTCGCAAGGTGGCGCTCGAGCGCCTCGCCTCGCCGGAGCAGCTGGACCAGCTGACGCAAGTCACCAACGGGCGCGCGTGGGTCGCGCTCGCTGCGTGCGGGCTCCTGCTCGCGGCGGCGCTGACGTGGGGCGTGCTCGGGCGCCTGCCCGAACGCGTGAGCGGGACGGGCATGCTGATCAAGAGCGGCGGCGTGCTCGAAGTCGTGAGCCCCTCATCCGGGCGGGTCAGCGACATCGCGGTGAGCGTCGGCGACGTCGTGCGCGAGGGGCAGGTCATCGCGCGCGTCGACCAGCCGGACCTGAGCGACCAGCTGCAGCAGGCGCGCGCCGCGCTCGCACACCTCCGCGCGGAGCAGGTGCAGACCGTCGCCTTCAACGCCCGAGACGCAGAGATCCAGCGCCGCTACCTCGGCGAGCAACGGGCGAGCACCGAGCAGCAGGTGGCCGCCGACGAGCGGTCGCTCGCGTGGCTCGCCAGCAAGATCACGGCCCAGGAGCAGCTCGTGAAGCAGGGGCTCCTGACCAACGCGACGCTCGTCTCCACGCGCCAGCAGTACGACCAGACGTCGGAGAAGATCGCCGACGGGCGCAGCCAGCTCACGCAGGTCGAGTCCAAGCTCCTCTCGCTGTCCAACAGCAAGCAGGACCAGCAGCGCACGAGCCAGCAGGGGCTGCAGGACGCCGAACGCAAGGTCGCGGAGCTCGAGCGCGCGCTCCGGGACGCGTCGGAGATCGTCTCGCCGTACGCCGGGCGGGTGCTCGAGATCATGTCCGAGCAGGGCGGCATCGCCAACCGCGGCGACGCGATCCTGAGCCTGGTCATGACCGGGCGGACCGTGAAGGGGCTCGAGGCAGTCGTCTACGTCCCCCCGACGCACGGCAAGCAGATCAAGCCGGGGATGGCCATCCAGATCGCGCCGTCGACGGTCAAGCAGGAGGAATACGGCTTGATGCTCGGGCGCGTCACCTACGTGTCCGACTTCCCCGCCACGCCGCGCGGGATTCAGCGCGTCCTAAAGAACCAGCAGCTCGTGCAGTCGCTCTCCGGCGGCAGCGCGCCCTACGAGGTGCACGCCGACCTGACGGTCGACCCGACCACCGTGAGCCGGTTTCGCTGGACCTCCGCCGGCGGCCCGCCGGTCGAGATCAAGAGCGGCACACTCGCGACGGGGAACATCGAGATCGCGAGCCGCATGCCGATCGCGATGGTCATCCCGATCCTCCGCGAGTACACCGGCATCTGACCGCCCGGCGCCGCCGTCCCCCCGCCACGTCCCACCGGCCCGCCCACGCCCCGCGCCCCATGCGCCTCCTGCCTAACGTTTCCCGCCACCGCGCCCGCACGGACACCGTGCTGCAGATGGAGGCGGTGGAGTGCGGCGCCGCCGCGCTCGCGATGGTGCTCGGGTACCACGGCCGGCTCGTGCCGCTCGAGGAATTGCGGGGCGCGTGCGGCGTGTCGCGCGACGGCAGCAAGGCGAGCAACGTGCTGAAGGCGGCGCGCGGCTACGGCCTCGCCGGCAAGGGGTTCAAGAAGGAACCCGACCAGCTCCGCGGCCTCCCGGTGCCGATGATCGTGCACTGGAACTTCAACCACTTCGTCGTCCTCGAGGGGTTCCGGAAGGGGCGCGCGTACATCAACGACCCCGCCCGCGGGCCGACCGAGCTGCCCGAGGCGGAGTTCGACCAGGCGTACACCGGGATCGCGCTCGTCTTCGAGAAGGGGCCCGAGTTCCGCCCCGGCGGCGAGCGCCCGAGCCTCGTCGGCGCGCTGCGCCGCCGCCTCCACGGCTCGCGCGCGGCGCTGCTCTACGCCGTCCTCGCGGGCCTCGCGCTCGTCGTCCCGGGGCTCGTGATCCCGACCTTCCAGAAGGTCTTCGTCGACGACGTGCTCGTGAAGGGGATGATCGAGTGGCTCAAGCCGCTGCTCGTGGTGATGGGCGCGTGCGCGCTCGTCAACGCCGGGATCACCTGGATCCAGCAGCGGCATTTGTTACGCTTCGAAACCAAACTCGCCCTCGACACGTCGGCCCGCTTCTTCTGGCACGTCCTCCGACTCCCCGTCGACTTCTTCCACCAGCGCTACGCGGGCGAGATCGCCAACCGCGTGGGCATCAACGACAAGGTGGCGCGGCTGCTCTCGGGCGACCTCGCGACGACGGCGCTCAACGTCCTCGTGATCGCCTTCTACGCGGCGCTGATGGTCCAGTACGACGTGCTGCTGACGCTGATCGGCGTGGTCATGGCGTCGCTCAACCTGGCCGCGCTCAAGTACGTCTCCCGCCGCCGCGTGGACCTGAACCGGCGGCTCGGACAGGACCGGGGCAAGGCGATGGGCGCCGCGATGGGCGGGCTGCAGACGATCGAGACGTTGAAGGCGAGCGGGGCGGAGTCGGACTTCTTCGCGCGCTGGGCGGGGTTCCAGGCGAAGGTGGTCAACGGCGACCAGCAGCTGCAGCTCAAGACGCAGGTGCTCTCCGCGGTCCCGCCGCTCCTCCTCGCGGTGACGAGCGCGCTCGTGCTCGGCGTGGGCGGCGCGCGCGTCATGAACGGCGTCCTGAGCATGGGGATGCTGATCGCGTTCCAGTCGCTGATGAACAGCTTCATCAGCCCGGTGAACCGCATGGTGAACCTCGGCGGCACGGTCCAAGAGGTCCGCGGGGACATGGACCGCCTCGACGACGTGCTGCGCGCCTGCGTCGACGCCGGGGCGATGGACCGCCTCGGCGCGGGCACCGCGACACCGCCCGACGCCGCGTCCGTGCCGGGGCCAGGACCGGAGGAAGGGCCGGACGCGGGGCGCGGCAGCGGGGCCGGCGTCCGGCTGGCCGGGCACGTCGAGCTCCGCAACGTGACCTTCGGCTACAACCGCCTCGAGCCGCCCCTCGTGCGGGGCCTGAACCTGACGATCCGCCCGGGCGCGCGGGTCGCGCTCGTCGGCGGCTCCGGCAGCGGCAAGTCGACCGTGTCGAAGCTGGTCTGCGGGCTGTACGCGCCGTGGGAGGGGGAGATCCTTTTCGACGGACGGCCGCGGCACGAGGTGGCGCGGAGCGTGATGACCAGTTCGTTCGCCGCCGTCGACCAGGAGGTGTTCATCTTCGAAGGCTCGGTGCGCGACAACGTCACGCTCTGGGACACCACGCTCTCGGAGGCGGACGTCGTGCGCGCGGCGCAGGACGCCTGCATCCACGCCGACATCACGGCGCGGTCCGGCGCGTACCGCGCGACCACGGAAGAGGGCGGGCGGAACTTCAGCGGGGGCCAGCAGCAGCGCCTCGAGATCGCGCGCGCCCTCGCGGTGAGCCCCACGGTCCTCGTGCTCGACGAGGCGACGAGCGCGCTCGACCCGGCGACGGAGCAGGAGATCGACGACAACCTCCGGCGCCGCGGCTGCACGTGCCTCATCGTCGCGCACCGGCTCAGCACGATCCGCGACTGCGACGAGATCATCGTGCTCGACCGCGGACAGGTGGTGCAGCGGGGCACCCACGAGGCGATGGCCCGCGTGCCGGGACCGTACCAGTCGCTCATCGCCGCCGAGTGACGGCGGCCTCCGGGAGAGAGCCCAGTGATCAGCGCAGAAACGACCTTCACGCCCGAAATCGGGCCGTTCGTCCACGCCGGCCCGGACCTCGACGTGGGCGGCAACCACCCGTTCGTGCTGAGCGGCGACGCCGTCTGGCTCGTCGTCGATGGGGGCGTGGACGTGTTTACCGTCCGGGTCGAAGGTGACGCCCCGGCGGGCGCCCGGACGCACCTGCTGCGGGCCGGGCCCGGCGACCCCCTCGTCGGGATGGGCGGCGCGAGCGCCGGGCACCCCTTCGGGCTGCTCGCCGTGAGCGCGGGGCACGCCCGCATCCGGCGCACGACTCGGGAGCGCCTCGTCGCGCACGCCGCGGCGACCGGCGAGTACGACCAGGTCGCGGCCCTCGTCGACGCGTGGATCACTGCGCTCTCCGCCGGGCTCGCGCCAACCGTGCCGCCGCAACGCTGCGCCGAGTGGGCGCCGGACCAGGTGGTCGCGGTCGCCGAACCGCTCAACGCGCGTCCTCGGGACGCCGTCCTCTGGGTCCGACACGCCACCGGCCACTCGTACCTGCTCGGCCGCGACGACCTCGAGGTCAACGGGGTCGGCCCGACCCCGATCGGGCGTCACGCCTGGCTGGACGTGCGCGAGCAGTGTCGCGTGCTCACCGGGACCACCGTCGACGCGCTCCGCAACGGCGCCCTCTGGGCGGGCCTCGACCGGCTGCACGCGATCGTCCTCTCGGACGCCGAACACGCGATCCGCGCGCGCGAGGCGGAGGAGCACGCGCGCAGCGAGCGCCGCGAGCGCGCGCAGCGTGCGACGCTCCTCGACGCATGCCGGCAGATGGCGGGCGTGCTCACCCGGGGCGCGCGGCAGCACGCCGTTCCGGAGTACACCTCCGCAAATCGGGCCGGCGTGGACGGCCCCGACGGCGACCTGTTCGCCGCCTGCCGCCTCGTCGCCGGCTGCCTCGGCTTCGTCGTGCGCTCGCCGTCGCGCAGCGCCGGCGGCCCGCCGCCGCGCGACCCGCTCGCCGCGGTCGCCCGGGCGTCGCGGTTCCGCACGCGGACGGTCGCCCTGCGCGACGACTGGTGGCGGCACGACAACGGGCCGCTCCTCGCCTACGTCGCCGACGGCCACCGGGCGGTCGCCCTCGTCCCGGCCCCCGGACGGCAGGTCGGCTACGTGCTCCACGACCCGCGCACCGGCACCGCGCGCGCCGTCACGCCGGCGGTGGCCGACTCGCTCGAGCCGATCGCCGACGCGTTCTACCGGCCGTTCCCGGACCGGGCCATGGGGGTCCGCGACGTCGTCCGGTTCGGCGCCTACGGCTGCGCCCCCGACCTGCGCCTGATCGTCCTGATGAGCGTGGCCGCCGCGCTCCTCGGCCTCCTCCCGCCGGTGGTCACCGGTGCGCTCTTCAACGACGTAATCCCGTCGGCACAGCGGGGGCAGCTCGTCCAGCTCACCGCGGTGCTCGTCGTCTGCGCCGTCGCGACGTCGCTCTTCGAGACGACGCGCGCCGTGGCCCTGCTGCGCGTCGAGGGCCGGATGAGCAACGCCGTCCAGTCGGCTATTTGGGACAGACTGCTACGATTGCCGACGTCGTTCTTCCGCCCCTACACCGCCGGGGAGCTCGCCGCGCGCGCGATGGGCGTCGACGCGATGCGCCAGATCATCTCCGGCACGACCGTCACGGCGATCGTCGGCGGCGTGTTCTCGCTCTGCAACTTCGGCCTGCTGTACTACTACAGCGCGTCGCTCGCGCGCTGGGCGACGCTGCTCATCGCCGTCTCGCTGGCCGTCAGCATGACCGGCAGCTGGCTGCAGCTCGTGAGCCAGCGCCGCGTGTACCTGCTGCAGAGCAAGGCGTCCGGCTCGGTGCTGCAGCTCCTCTCGAACGTCGGCAAGCTGCGCGTCGCGAACGCGGAGGTCCAGGCGTTCGCCTCGTGGGCCGAGCGCTTTGCCGAGCAGCGGCGGCTGCAGTTCCGGTCGCGCACCGTGGGGAACGTCGTGAGCGCGTTCAACGCCGCGTTCCCGGTGGTCGCGAACATCGTGATCTACTACGCCGCGCTGGGCCTGCTCACGGCGGACGCCGGCGCGGCCACGCTCCGCACGGGCGACTTCCTGGCCTTCATGGCGGCCTTCGTGAGCTGCCTAACGAACCTGATCGCGACGAGCACCGCGCTGCTGAGCAGCTTCAACGTGATCCCCCTCTACGAGCAGGCACGCCCGATCCTCACCGCGCTCCCGGAGGTCGACGAGCAGAAGACCGACCCGGGGCTGCTCGCCGGCGCGATCGAGGTCCAGCACGCCCACTTCCGCTACCAGGAGGATGGGCCGGCCGTGCTCCGCGACGTCTCGCTGACGATCGCGCCCGGCGAGTTCGTCGCCTTCGTCGGCGCGTCCGGCTCCGGGAAGTCCACGATGCTGCGCGTCCTGCTCGGGTTCGAGCGGCTGGCCGCGGGCGCGGTCTACTACGACGGGCAGGACCTTCAAGGGCTGGACGTGCAGGCGGTCCGCCGGCAGATGGGCGTCGTCCTGCAGAACGGGCGCCTGATTTCGGGCGACCTGTTCACGAACATTGTCGGGTCGAACCAGGCGACGCTCGACGACGCCTGGGAGGCGGCCCGCATGGCCGGGCTCGACGAGGACATCCGCGCGATGCCCATGGGCATGCACACCGTGACGAGCGAGGGCGGCGGCACGCTGTCGGGGGGCCAGCGCCAGCGCCTCCTGATCGCCCGCGCGATCGTACACCGGCCCCGCATCCTGCTCTTCGACGAGGCGACGAGCGCGCTCGACAACCGCACGCAGGCGATCGTCAGCGCGAGCCTCGAGCGCCTGCAGGCCACGCGCGTCGTCGTCGCGCACCGCCTGAGCACGATCCTCAACGCGGACCGGATCTGCGTGTTCGACCACGGCCAGGTGGTCGAGACGGGCACCTACGCCGAGCTCATGGAGCGGGGCGGACTCTTCGCGTCGCTCGCCCGCCGGCAGATCGCCTAACGCTTCCCCCGACCCCGCCCTCGAGACCTCGCCATGTCCCAACGCCCCGCCCGCTCCCGCCGCCCCGCCGCCGCGCTGCTCGCCGCCGTCGCGTCCGTGCTCGGCGCCGCCTGCCGCACGTCCAGCCCCGCGGAGCAGCGCGCCGCGCGCACGACGGGCGACGTGGTGATCGCCGTCGCCTGGCCGTGGGCCGCCCACCCCGAGATCCGCTTCGGCCAGGGCCTCGACATGGCCGCCGCCGAGGTGAACGCGTCCGGCGGGATCGGGGGCCGCCGCCTCCGGCTGAGCCGGGTCGACGACCGCGAGTCCGTCGACTCCGGCCGCCTCGTCGCCCAACGGCTCGGGAACGACCCCGAGGTCGCCGCGGTCATCGGACACCTGCAGTCCTACGTCACGGTCCCGGCCGCGGCGGCGTACGACGAGGCCGGGCTCGTCCTCGTCTCGCCGACCGCGTCCGACCCGGAGCTCACGTCGCACGCCTACACGCGCGTGTTCCGCGCGACGTTCACCAACCGGACCGTCGGCCGCCACATGGCGGAGTACGCCGCGGCGCACGGGTACCGGCGCGTCGCGATCTACTACACGCGCGACGACTACGGCCGCGGGCTGTCCAACGCCTTCGAGGAACGCGCCAACGAGCTCGGGGTGACCACCGCCGCGCGGCAGTCGTACGACCCCGGCGGGCAGAGCACGAAGCAGACGTTTCTCAGCACCTTCGAGGCGTGGCACGACGTCGACTTCGACGCGCTGTTCGTCGCCGGCGAGGTGCCGTCGGCCGGGACGCTCATCGCGCAGGCCCGCAAGGCGGGCATCGCGGTGCCCGTGATCGGCGTCGACGCGATGAGCTCGCCCGAGCTGATGAGCGTCGGCGGCCGCGACGTCGAGGGCACGGTCGTGCCGACGGTGTTCCACGTGAGCGAGCCGCGGACGGAAGTCCGCCGGTTCACCGCCGCGTTCGTGCGGCGCTACGCGACGGAGCCCGACGCCGGCTCCGCCCTCGGCTACGACGCGGTGTGGCTCCTCGCTCGCGCGATGCGACAAGCGCATTCGAGCGACCCCGCCGCGGTCGCGCGCGTGCTGCACGCGCTCAAGGGGATCCCCGGCGTCACCGGCGCGTTCAGCTTCGACTCGACGGGGGACCTCGAGGACCGGCCGCTCGTGAAGACGGTGGTCCAGAACGGGCAGTTCGTGTACCTCCCCGACACGCGGCAACTCGTCGCCGCACGCCCGTGACCGCGCCGGCCGCGCCGACGACCACCGAGGCCGAGCGCGCCGCCGCGCTCGGCGCGCTCGGCGCGTCGCCCGCCGTGATCGAGGAGCTGTTGGCGTACGGAGTACCCCCAGTCGCCGACGAGGCGTTCGGCGCGTTCCCGCCGCTGCCGCTGCCCGATGAGCCCTGCGTCGCCGCCTGGGACCGGTACGTGACGGCGGCAGCGCGCGAGGGAGCCTTCGCTACGCTGCAGCGCCGGCTCGTGCAACTGCGGTTCCCGATCGCCGCGGGCATGTCGGAGACCCCCGCGTACCTCGCGGCGACGCGCCGCGGCGATGCCGCCGACGCCGCCCCCGGGCTCGCGCTCGCCGCGCCCGAATCGGTGCGCCTCTTCGTCCACCCGACGGCTGCCGGGCGCGTACCGGTGATCGTCGCCGGCACCCGCACCGACTTCGTCCGCCTGCTGCAGGCCCTGACGCGCCGCAACGAGCCCGCGCCGATCCCCGAATCGATGGGCGCCTGCATCGTGGGCGGCTACAACAACTGGGACCGGGTGCGCGCGCTCCGCGCCACGTGGGCGGCGGACCGGCCACCGGCCGAACGAACCGACGCGGCGTGGGAGGCGACGTTTCGCACGCTGGTGCCCCGCCGCGAGCTCTACCAGGATCGGTTCATCCTCCTGAGTGACGGTCCGTACAGCGCGACCCCCGGGGAGGCGTTCGGCACGGCCCCCGACGCGTGGCGGCGCGTGTCCGCCGTGATCCGGCTCGAACACGAATGCGCGCACTACTTCACCAAGCGGGTGTTCGGGACGATGCGCAACACGTTGGTCGACGAGCTCGCGGCCGACTACGCGGGGATCGTCGCGGCGGTCGGCGAATTCCGGTCGTCGTGGTTCCTGCGCTTCATGGGGCTGGAGCACGCGCGCGGGTACCGCGCCGGCGGGCGGCTCGAGAACTACCGCGGCGACCCGCCGTTGTCGGACGAGGCGTTCGCCATGCTCCAGACGCTCGTGCGCCGCGCCGCGATGCAGCTCGAACGCTTCGACGCGGGCGCCCGGGCCGCCGCCGCGCCGCCCGAGACCCCGCGCGTGATCGCCGGCATCGCGCGACTCGGCCTCGAGCTGCTCGCGGGCGACGACGGGGCGCGGCGGCTCGCCGACGTGGTGTGACGCGCGATGGCTGACGCGTCGCAGCTCGGGGCCACCCTCGGCAAGGTCCTCATGCCCACGGCTGCGATCGGCGTCGCGCTCGGCGTGGCGCGTCGACGCGGCATGTCGGTGCGCGACGACGTGGGCGTCCGGCCGCCGCCGCTCGGGTCGGCGGCGCTCTGGGTCGCCGCGTACGTCGTCTGGATGCTCGGCACCGACCGCGTGCTGCACTGGCGTGGGCCGTGGGATTTCTCGCAGTGGGCGCGCACCCCTCTGCCGGTCGCGGTGCTGCGGGTGCTCGCCGTCGGGGTACTCGGCCCCGTGGCCGAGGAGCTCATCTTCCGCGGCGTCGCGTACGACCGCCTGCTGCGCGCCGGCGTCCCCGTGGCGGCCGCCGTCGTGTTGCTCGCGGCGGTGTGGTCGCTCCTCCACGTCGGGTTCAGCGCCGCCGTCGTCGGCGTGGTGTTCGTCGCTGGAGTGTTGCTCGGCGCCGCGAGGCGCCAGACCGGGTCCGTGCTGGTCCCGATCGCGATGCACGTCGTCTGGAACTGCTACGCCGTGTGGTAGCCGCGCCGCGCCTACCGCGTATTGCCTAACGTTTTCCGGGGAGCCGACCATGCACCCGCCCGTCTACCTCGACCACGCCGCGACGACCCCCGTCCGCCCGGAGGTCCTCGAGGCGATGCAACCGTTCTTCGGCGGCGTCTTCGGGAACCCGTCCAGCACGCACGGCGCGGGGCGCCGGGCGCGGGCGGCGCTCGACGACGCGCGCGCGCGGATGGCGCACTGCCTTGGCGCGGAGCCGGACGAGATCTGCTTCACCTCGGGGGGGACGGAGGCCGACAACTTCGCCGTCCTCGGCGCGTGGCGCGCCGGCGCCGCCGACGGCCGGGCCGCCGTCGTCACCACCCCCATCGAGCACAAGGCGGTGCTCGCGGCCGGCGGTCAGGCGGCGCGCGAAGGGGGCGAGTTGCGCGTCGCGCAAGTGGATCCGGACGGAACCGTGGACGCGGCCTCCATGTGCGGGCTGCTCGGACGCGACGTCGCTGTGTGCTCGATCATGGCCGTGAACAACGAGACCGGCGTCGTGCAGCCCGTGCTCGACGTCGCCGAGCGCGCGCGGGCGTATGGCATCCCCGTGCACGTCGACGCCGTCCAGGGATTCGGGACCCTCGACTTCGACGTGCGGGCGCTGCCCGTCGACCTCCTCTCCGTCTCCGGACACAAGTTCGGGGCGCCCAAGGGCGTCGGCGTGCTGTACGTGCGCCGCGGAACGCGCCTCGCCCCGCTGCTCCACGGTGGCGGCCAGGACGGCGGACGCCGCCCCGGCACCGAGAACGTGGCGTTCGCGGTCGGGATGGCCGTCGCCGCCGAGCAAACGTTGCGCGAGCGCTCCGCGTCGGCGCTCCGGCTCCGAGTCCTACGCGACGCGTTCGAGGCGCGGCTCCTGGCGCGCCTCCCGACTCTGGTCGTCCACGGGCGGAACACGTGCCGCGCCCCACACATCTCGAGCGTCGCGGTTCCGGGCGTGCCAGGCCGGGTCGTCCTCGACGGACTCGACGCACGGGGGATCTACGTGTCCGGCGGATCCGCGTGCCAGAGCACGAGCGCCGCCCCGTCGCACGTGCTACTGGCGATGACGCGCTCGCCAGCGCTGGCCGGCAACTCCATCCGCGTCAGCCTCGGGCACACGACCACCCACGCCGAGGTGCAGCGCGCGGCGTCGGCCTTCGTCGCCCTCATGGACGAGGCGCTCGGCGCCGACGACGTGCGCGTCGAGACCTTCGACGACGCCCGCGCCGCGGCCGCGGTGTAAACCGCAGGCGACGCCCGCGCGACTCAGCGGAGCTCGAGCGCGGACGACACGATCACGTACGCGAAAATCACACTCGTCAGCAGCGTGATCACCCCGTGGTAGGGCGCGCGCTTGCTGAACGCGAGGGAGCCGACGAGCACTGCGGCCGTCGCGTTGCTCAGCACGGCGAAACTCATCCACCGCTGGTCTTCGACGCCGTGGCGCACGGCGTCGAGCGCCGGACTCACCGCGACGAGCGGAAAGAGCCACCGGTGCGACTCGTAGTAGTATGCGCGGAGGTCGATGCGGTGCTCGCCCTCGATTCGCGGGAGCACGAACGCGGCGGCCAGGTACAGCGCGCCGGGGGAGAGCAGCACGAAGAGGAAGTAGAAAAAATTCCACTCGGTCCGGTGCCGCAGCCCGAAGATGGCCCACCACCACTCGACCTGGGTGACGAGCAGGAGCCCGGTCCAGACGAGCGGGAGCCAGTACATGCGCACGCGCCCGCGCGCCGCGATCAGGTGGTGCACCGTGGTCAGCAGGTGCGTCAGCCCGAGACCGAGGACGATCGAGATGAGGACCGCGAGGTGCTCGAACGGCGTCACGACCTCACGCGGACCGGGGGGCGGCCGGGGCGCTCGGCTTCAGGTCGTGGTGGCGCAGGAAGTCCATGAACTTGAGATAATCCGTCTCCGCAACGCCGAACAGCGCCAGCGCCCGTTTGTAGCTCCCGCGCGTCGCCGCCAGCCCGCGCTCCACGATGAGCCGCGCCTCCGCCCGGCTCAACTCCCGCGCGATGTAGGGCGCGTGCACGAGTTCCCAGAACGACCCTTCCCCGGCGAGCATGCGCGCGTACGGGTCCGCCCCCGTCCCGGCCCCCGCCGCGCTCACCCGCGTCGACAACGGCACCGCGCGCCACTCCTCGGTACACGCCGCCGCCTCGAGCGCCTCCCCGAAGTGCTCGGCCTCGATCGTCACGCCTTCACTCACGAAGTACCCGGTGTCCACCAGGCTGCGCAACTCGCGCACGTTCCCCGGCCACGGGTACCGCGCCAGCACGCCGAGCGCGTGCGCCGAGAACCGCTTGCGCGACCCCTCGGCCCGCACGAGGCGCTCCAGGTAGTGGTCGAGCACCAGGCGCCAGTCGTCGCCGCGCTCGCGGAGCGACGGCACGCGGACGTGCAGGTGGCGCAGCCGGTAGTAGAGGTCCGCGCGGAACCGCCCGCTCTCGATCATCGGCCGCAGGTCGCGGCTCGTCGCGGCGATCACGCGCACGTTCACGCGCTTGCCGTGCGTCGTCCCGACCTGGAGGATCTCGCCCTCGCCTAACACGCGCAGCAGCATCGCCTGCGCGGGCACGGAGAGCTCGCCGATCTCGTCGAGGAACACCACGCCGCCGTCGGCCTCGTCGAACACGCCGCGGTGATCCCCCACCGCCCCCGTGAAGGAGCCCTTGCGGTGGCCGAACAGCTCGCTCGCGAGCAGCTGTCCGTCGTGGTACTGGGCGCAGTTGACGGCGAGGAACGGCTTGCGGCTCCGGCGGCCGAGCAGGTACAGCGCGCGCGCGAAAAGCTCCTTACCGGTCCCGGTCTCGCCCGTGACCAGCACGGGCCCGTCGGCCCCCGCGAACCGCGCCGTTCGTTCCAACGCCTGCGTAAGCGTCGGATGCTCGCCGACGACCGCCACCTCGCGCGCCTCGCCCCACCGTTCGCGCGAGAGCTCCGCGATGCGGCGGCTGATGAACGACGACTCGGACGGCGCGGCGGTGCGACCGTCCGCCGACTGGCCGTACCTCGGTAGTGCGCCAGTGTGCCGTTCTACGGCCGTGCGAGGCTCCACGCTCGTCGTCATCTGTCGCTCCGGATCGCACCCTCTCGCGTCGCGTGCCGGCGCGCGGGTCCACGCCGACCGGTGAGTCGCAGCGCGCCCGCGCTCACCCGGCCGAGAGTACGGCGTCGCACGCGGCCCGCGGCCGCGCTCATGACGAGCGGCGAGATCTGGGTGACGAACGGCAGCTGACGCGTGACGAGCGGGGGACACGGGCCGCGACGGGCGGACGCCGCGCAGTGGGACTGCGCAACGCCCGTTCGTCCGGCCCTGCAGCCGCTGGTCACGCGGCCCTGCGCGTTCGCACGACTTATCCCCCACGGGTCGCCCGGTGGGCGGTAGCGTGTGCCTCGAACCGCGGCGCGTGTCTCGCGCGGTGCCGGTCCTCCTGACCGCCGCCGGTCCGAGCGCCGCGCCGCGCCTCAATACTGCGGCCCCCCACCCCAATTCCCATGCTGCTTCCCAACGCGTGCTCGCCGGCGAACGCTCGTAGCCTCCCGCGAGCGGTCGGAGGGTGACCCAGTGGACGTCATCGTCAAATGGCTGCTCGGGCTCATGCGTGCGGAGGAGCCGCGGGCGACCCCGTTGCACGACTGAGCCGGCACGCGGCGGCCGTCAGGTTGTGAAGTACAGCCGCTGCTCCAGCCGTTCGCGGTAGCGGCGGCTGCAGACGATCCGCGTCCCGTCGTGCAGCAGGAGGTCGACGTCCCCGTGGTCCCCCGGCTCGACGGCCGCCACGCGCGAGACGTTGACGACCGTCGACCGGTGGACGCGGACGAACCGTGCGGGATCGAGCACCTCACGCTCGAGCGTCGCGAGCGACTTTGAGACCAGCCGCGGCCGCTTCTGCACGAACACGCGCGCGTAGTTGCCGTCGGCCTCGATCCAATCGACGTCGGCGACCCGCACGACCGCGTACTGCGCCCCTGCCTTGATCGCAAGCGCGTCCGGGTAGCGCGGGCGCGCCGGGTTTGCCACGAGTTCCAGCAGGAGCTGCATGCGGGGGTCGGCGGCCAGCCCGTCACCGGCGGTCGCGCCGGGGGCCGCGGACGCGGCCGCCCGTTCCCGGCGCGCCGCGAGCTCGCGCCGGACCCGGTCGATCGCGGTGAGTAGCCGACCACTGTCGAACGGCTTAAGCACGTAGTCGACGGCGCACGCCTCGAACGCGCGGATGGCGAACTCTGCGTACGCCGACGTGAAGATCACCGGGGGCATGGCCGCCGTGCCGATCCGGTTCACGACGCCGAAGCCGTCCAGCCCCGGCATCTGCACGTCGAGCAACACCACGTCCGGACGCGCGGCCCCGATCAGCGCGATCGCCGACTCGCCGTCCGCGCACTCCCCCACGATCTGCACGTCGGCCGTCTCTTCGACGACCTCGCGCGCGCGCCGGCGCGCGCCGGCGTCATCGTCGACGATGAGGACGCGCAGCGTCGCGGCCGGGGAGACGGGTGGGGGCGAAACGGACATGACGGGGGGAGCTCGTCGACGACGGCCGGGGTACGCTCGTGCAGGTCGCCGGCGCAGGTCGCCGGCGCAAATCGCAGGTCACGCGCCGGACCTCACGCCGGCACCGATTCAGCCGCCGGCGGCCGCGAACGCGTCCCCGTGTTCGTCACCGGCTGCCACAATCTGTCGGTAAGGAAGGGTGATTCGGGCGACGGTCCCCCCGCTCGGCGCCGGTTCGAGTACGCACGTCGCCGCGGTGCCTCCGTACAGGAGTGCGAGTCGCTGCCGCACGCCCCGCAACCCCGCACCGCTCCCAACGCCCCGCGTGCCAACGGTTGGCGGGTGCCTCTGCGCGCCACGGACGCCGACGCCGTCGTCGACGACGGCGATCTCGAGCCGCGTACCCAGGAGGCCTGCGCGGATCGTGAGCCGACCCACTCCGCCGCGGGGCGCGAGGCCGTGCCGCACGGCGTTCTCGACGAGCGGCTGTAGGATCAGGTGCGGCACCGCCGCCCCGGTCACCTCGGGCGCCACGTCCCACGTCACCGCGAGACTGCCGCCCGCCGCGCCGAGGCGCGCGCGCTCGAGGGCGAGGAATGGATCGAGACCGGCGACCTCCTCGAGCAGGCTAACCTCCTGGACGTCGATCCGCGTTCCCGCATCGGTCACGAGCTCGCCGAGGGCGGCGAGCAGTTGGTCCGCCGCCTCGGGTGTGCTCCGGACCAGCGCGGCTGCCGTGTGCAGGGCGTTGCCGACGAAGTGCGGGTTGAGCTCCGCCTTGAGGGCGCGGAGTTCGTGGTGCCGCCGTCGATCCGCGTACGAGCGGCGCGCCGCCCGGGCCCGGTCCACAACCTGCGCCGTACGCCGACGCTCGCGCCCGAGCACGGCGAGGTGGGCGATAGTGACGAAGACGACGTAAAGCGCGAAGAGTCCGGCGATTCGCGACACGATCTCACCCGCCGTGAGCGGCGCGACGTTGGCGACGCCCATCCACCGGGTAGCGCTCCGGGCCGCCGCGCGCACGCCGATCGCCAGCGTGGCGACCCCGAGTCCCGCGGCGACGTGGGCGCGGACGGCGCGGCCGAGCCGGTCGTCCACGCCCACGGGCCAGTGGCGCGCGGTCGCGATCGCGACCGCGCAGACGCACGCGAGCGTTAGGCCAAACGCCGCCGTGAGGAACAGCACGATCCCGGCGTCCCAGCCCGCGTGAAACGTCGCGGAACTGAACGACCACTCCGCGGCGACGAGCAGGGCGCCGACCCCCGCCACCGCCCATACGTCCGCGGCGCCACGGCGGGCCGGGACCGCGTCGCTCGTCGTCGCGGCCACCCATTCGTCGAACGCGACCCGCCCGGGGACGCTCGCCGCGGTCTCGTCGTCGGCGAGCAGCGGCAAGCGCAGACACACCGACGGGGCGCCGTCGTCACCCACGCCGTGCTGCAGCTGCCAGCGCACGTCGGGTCCGTAGAACTGGTGGAGTAAGCGCCCAAGCGCCGCCGCGGCAGTGGAGCCGCCGCGCGACCGCGGCGGTGCGTCGCGCGGCGTCGCGCGCCGCGCGCGGGCGTGGACGGCGAGCTCGAGCCACCGCTCGCTGTCCACCACGACGCGCCGCGCGTGCAAGCGCGCGCGGCCCGCGGCCCAGCCGGCCTCCTCGGCGCAGGCGAGCAGCGAAGGCACGACAAGGTGTGGTAAGACCGCGTCTCGTACGTCTTCGTCCACGTGGTAGCTGACCCTGCTCAGTCCCGGTATATCCTCGGCCCGCGCGTCGCCTCCCTCCCACTCGGCGCCTCGGTCTCGGGCGGCGTCGACCTCCTCGCCGAGCGTGACTGCGTCCATGCCGGCCCCCGCCACGGCCTCGCGCATGAGTTGCCCCAACTCCACGATGACGCGCTCGGCGGCGGCGGGATCGCTGGTCACGAGCGATCGGGCGGTCGCGAGCGCGTTCGCGATCAGCACCGGGTGCAACTCGTTCTTGACGGCCCGGAGCTGCGTGGCCGCTTGCTCGCGGCGCGCGCGCTCGAGCACGCGCAGCACGTGCAAGCGGACCTCGCGCGCGTGCCGCAAGCGGCGGGCGAGTTCGACGGCGTGCAAGACAACCGCCCACAGAGTGTACCACGCGAACGCCTCGGCGAACACGGACGGCGCGAGTGCCGTCCCCGACCACGGGACGAGCGCGTGTGCGGCACCTTCGGCAAGTCCCCCCGCGAGCATGGCGACTAGGGCCGCCGTGGCGTGCGCGGGTACCCGGCGCCGCCAGCGGCGGCCCATGAGCGGCCGGCGCGAGGTGGCGGCGGCCGCTGCGGCGATCGGGACGGCGAGACTGGCCGCGAGTAACACGGCGGTCGCGACATCCCGCCACCACGACAGTCCCGGGCCGGCGGGCGCCGGCCCCCACACCTCCAGACCGCCGGCCAGTATCGTTCCTCCGCCCACCAGAACCGCGCCGATCGTGGCGGTCCGGCGTCGCGCGCGGCGTGTAACAATCATGCGGAATCCGGTAGTGGCGGGTACCGCGATGCAGATTGTCCAGTAATCAAGCTGTCTGCTACGTATTCCAATCGTTTTTTTGGCGCGGCGTCAAGCGGGCGCCGGCGCCGGCTCTCAACTTGTTAGTAGCCGGGCAGGTACCGGGTAGCAGAGCGGCCTCCGAGCGTGCGAGCAAGCGGGTATGCCGTGCGGAGGTCGGCGATCTCCCGCCAGACCGCGCCGCGCCGTATAGCACTGGTCCGGAGTCGGACGGACCCCGGTCCGGTGGAGCGATGGCGGCTCGAGATCCACTTTGTGACTAACGGCCTACCGCCGGAACGGACCGACACCCGGCGGGGGGACTCCGGTCCCCCCGCCGGCGGCCCCGCCTCCAGGAAGCAGCGCCTCGCGAGTACAAGGACCCGAGCCAGGCCGTCATAGCGGCCGATAAGACCAGTTATCAACCGTACATTGACACCCCCTCAGTGTTTACCGGGTAAACGCTTCTCCCGCGCGACGCGCCGTCCGGCGGACCGGCAAACGCCCGCGCGCGCCCCGCGCGACGGCGCGCGGCGCGACGTGCCCGCCGTGCGCGGTCGCCTCGCGGGACGTGCGCACCCCGCCGCTCCGGAATGATGCCGCGCGGAGTGAATGCTTCCCTGCCTTCAGGCGAGTTACCGCGCGCGTACCGCCTCGCGTCGTCAACGGCCCACGTCCCCGTGCCGCGCGCCCGCGGAGGCGCGCGCACCCGCACCCCTGCCTAACAGCGTCGAATACGCCTAACAGTACGCGCGTCCGCGAGATGGCGAACCATTCGCAACGGGCGGAAATGACTCCGAGAAACCGGCCAATCCCCATTCTCGTGACCGGTTTCGATCAGCCACGACGTTACCCGGTAAACAACTGCGGCCGACGACGAGGACACGCTATCGGGAGAGGTGGACGACCACGCCGCTTCGCGAATTCGGTGTCGGGACGCCAGTTACGGCACCCGCTGCGGGCTACCGCCCCGGCCCACGGGGTAGGCCGCGGCGGGGAAATCGGGGCGCGCACCACCTGCACCACCGTCGGTCCGCGGGTCAACGGTGGTTAGAAGCCGGTCCGGTCAGCGACCCACCCCGTGACGCGCGCCACGACCTCCGCGGGCGTGAGGAGCCGGTCCTGTACGACCGGCACGTCCCGCCCGCACCCGCCCCAACTCGGCGGGACCAGCCAAACGCCGACGTAGCCGTAAGGCACGCGCGGGGTCAGGGCACGCCCTCGCCGGCGGGGCCGGATCCAGCCCGCGTAGAGGCGCGCCTCCTCCGCGCCAACCCGCCACGCCGCGGCGACCGGGAAGTGCAACGCGGCCGTGTCGCACGGCCGCACCGCCCCGCCCCGCGCGTCCAGGACGCGCCGGTCCAGGGCGCGCCGCGTCGAGTCCACGACCGCCTGCCAGCGGAGCGAGTCGCCGAACGTGCGGGCGCGATACACCGAGCGCACGCGGCGCGTGAGCGGGTCGAGCTCGAGCATCGTGTAGTCCGCGCGCGCCGCGGCGTCCCGCCGCCGCGGCAGCGTCGTGCAGAAGAGCGCGCGCCAGGTCGTCCGGCACGTCGCCCGGCGCACCACGGCGCGGTAATCCACGCCGACGACGCGCGCCCACCCGACCGGCCGGACGTACCAGGCCGTCCCCGCGGCACCCGCCCCGGCCACGGCGGCCAGCAGCAGGACGCCGAACACCGCGGGACGCGTCACGCGACGTGACACGCGACGTGGGTCTCCGGGATGCGGGGCAGCCGTCACGGGCATCACCGCGCGCCCCACATCGTGGACCGCACGCGACGGCGCGCTCCGACGTGGCGCGCCGCGGCCGTTACAACTCGGGGCGCGCGCGCGCGGGTCGCGGTCCAGCGGGAGGCCGCTCGTGCGACCCGCCGGACACGGCCGCGTCCCCCTCCTTCCGCGGCCGCCCGCCGCGCGCGCCATTCTGCCGCGCCGCCGCGGCCTTCGCGGGCGAGCGCACGCGGCCGGCCGCCGCCCCCGCCGCGCGGTGGACGACCCGGACGCCGAACACGAGCCGCGCGAGCCCCGTGACGCTCAGGTCGACGTCGAGCGCCGGCCAGTGCACGCCGACCCCTGCCGGCCCGACCTGGACCGCACTCAAGTCGTCGTCACCCGCGTCGCGGAGCTCGGGCACGAGCGCCACGCCGACGCTGAACTCCGCCCCGTTGGTGAGGCCGATGCGCAGCCGGCGCGTCGCGGGGTCGTAGGCGGCCGTGGCCGCGTGCGGCTCGCGCGCCTGGGCCCGGACGGCGCGCGCGCGCGCCGCCGCGATCTGCCCGAGGATCTGCTCGTCCGTCAGCGGCTTCGTCAGGGGTTCACTGGCCATGGATGCGCTCCCATGCGGCCCGAACGGCCGCCTCGTGTGCCTCGACGAGGCGCACCGCCGCGAGCACGGTCGCATCGTCCACCTCGCCGTACACCCGCCACACCCGAAGCGGGTTGTCGCCGATCGCCAGCCGGACGATCACCACGCCGCGCCGCCCGACCTCGACGTGCGCGTGCGGGGGCGGGTGCTCGCGCGGGGGGCCGTAGACCTTGACCACGAGCGACCCCGCGCGATGGACGGCGGGCATGCAGGAGAGTAACCGAAGTCTTGGGTTTTCACAAGCGCGCCCGCGCGGCCCACCACCGGTCTGCGCGGCCAAGTACGACCGCCGCGGCGAGCGCGCCAAGCGCGACGCGGCCGATCTCCTGCACTTCCCACATGTGCGCTTCGGTTAGGTCACCCGACTGCGCCGGCGCTGTCGCCAGGGGTCTCTCAACTCACAACGCGCTAGACCTCGTCCGAGTACGGACTGGGTTGATCGTGCTGCGGCTGCTCGCCGCCTGTAATCGCACGCTGGCGTAGCTCGCGCGGGGTGGACGAGAGGACGTGAATCACCTTCTGCGCGCGCGTGATGCCGATACCGAACTGTCTCGCCAAGCTGATGTGGGTATCTGCGCTCCACCGCCGCTCGTGAAGCCACGCTTCGTACCGCGCCAGTTCCTGTACCGAGGGCTCGAACGAGACGTAGTCGACAGCTCTGCCGACCACCGCGGCAGCAACGCCGTGCTTTTCAGCAAGTCTGCGTTTCATCCCTTGTGGCAACGAGGTCCGGCCGCCGAGCACTGTCTCGACAGCCTCTAACACTGTCTTAGGGATGCCGGCAGGTCCGCGCTTGGGACGGCGTATCACCTCGCATCGTGCCCCGTGGAGGTCGCCCCGCTCCTTGAGCCACAGCAGCACGCGCCAGTAAGCATCGAGCTGCGCATCGCTCCCGCGCAGAGTGAGCGAGTGGCGATCGCCTTCGTTGACCACCGACACGATGAGATCGCGCAGCGAGACGATCTCGTCCTCGGTTTCGAAGACGTAGTCCAGATTGACCGATGCTCTACCTCGGCGCGTTCTGGGCCAGACGTGGTACGTGATCCTCGTGAGCGACGGAGTCGCGGACGGGCCGAGCCGCGGCCGCCGCACGAGGCGCTCACCTTCAGCGTCGATCCAGGCCGCCGCCTGCCGAAGCGCTTCCAGTGACTCGGCGAAGTACGTCCTCCCGACCGTAACTCGCCGAGCTTCCACCGCGTGATCCCGTCGGTACTTCTTGTCCGTCCGTCCGAGCGTGTGGACGAGCAGGTGTCGCCGGTCGATCACCTCACTGATTGCGCTTAACGACACAGGGCAGGCCGCGAGATCTATGGCGAATCGCTGTTTGTAGTACCCGACGATCCTCTTGAAGCCGCCGGAACTCAGCGCACGCAGGTCCTTCGAGAGCACGTGCGACGCGATGCTGGTGACGCTGCCCTGACCGAGGAGAAAGCGGGCCGGCAGGGAGATGTCCTCGTCGCGGTGGAATAGATCTCTGCGCACCGTAAAGATTTCCCGTACTGCGTCCAGGAGGAAGGACTCGAAGGCGGAAACGGCGCGGACCAGCAGTGTCTCCCGGAGGTGTTCGGCGTACCGGCCGCGGAAGTTGTGCCGCAACTGATCGAACGAGTCCGCGATCGGTACTGCGTCGGCGAAGCCCGGCAGACGCACTCGTGTGGGCCGATCGGGATCGCGCGAGCCTTCCATGACTTGGCGGCCGAGCTCCGCCAATCCCACGGCGAAGGCCAACATCGAGCCTGCGTAGAGACTGGCAATCTCGCGGAACTCTTCGCGAACACGATCTCCTGCTCGCACAGAACTAGCTTCCTAACCGGGATTGGGGTTTGCGGCCGCGTATGTGCGGCCGTCGCCCAACATACGCGGTGCTGCCCAGGAACACCGGCACGCTCCGTGACCGTCAGTCAGTCCTCAGGCGGGTTCGATTGGAGACCAGCGCGAGCACCTCGGACAGCGCCGCCGAGGTCTGCGCAGCCCCGCCCGCCCCCACGTCATTCCCGGGCAGGCGATTGCGTCCGCGTGGTAGGTCGACTCGCAAAATTCCCGGCGCGGGCCAGCCCGTCCCAAAACTCACCGCGGTCCCCGATCGTGATCCGCAGATTTCGCGACCGAGTTCTGGGATGCGTGCGGTGGCGGCACTTCGGGCGCCACGACGCTGTAAGCCGCGCGGCTCACAAACGACCGCCTACGAACACGGCTGGAAGTACTCCCGGAACATCGCCTCGCTCGGGGCCAGACCGTCGTCGGTCAGCCAGACCGACTTGGCCCGGCCCTTCGGATCCGAGATGAGGCCTGCGTTCCACAGTCCCTCCATCACGCCCCAGTTCGAACCCTTCCAGGTGCCCTGCCCGTCGTGGACGCCCAGGTACGTGAGCGCGAGCGCCAGCTCCTGCGGCCGCTTGACGTTGTAGCCCATCGCGCTCCTCTCCGCCGGCACTGGATCAGTGTCAGAGGCCACCATCGCTCCAGGGACCATCGCGGGAGAGCGGAAGCGCGTTAAGCCTCTTGGCGGGCGGGAGTCGGTGTGGCGGCCTAACGCGAGAGGTAAGCTGCTATCCTTCTGAGCGGGATAACGGTTACGTACGACGGAGTACGCGGAGGGGCGTAGCCGCCCTGCATACTCGACAACTGCAACGCTTCAGAGCGCAAGCGCTATAGCCCGAGCCGGAACTCCTCGATCTTCTGCCGTACGATCTGCGCCGGGTCGGCCCCCTCGGCACGGTAGCTCAGCATCTGCAGCATATCGTCGTCCGAGAGGAACAGCAGCAGCTTGTTGTAGAGCGTCCACTGCTCACG
>BPUI01000005.1 GCA_019973575.1 Gemmatimonadetes bacterium T265 | reverse complement strand
GCCCTCGCCCTACTGGTGCGCCCGCGGGCGACCGCCGGAGGCTGACGGCGCCCCGCGCCCCGGGCGGACGCCCGGAGCTCGGCAGCCCTCGGGACGGTCGGTCGTGCGACGGCGGCCGGCGCGTCCGACAACGTTAGGCTCGCGCGTGGTTGGGCGACACCCTCGACGGCAGATGTGCCGCCGGGGATGCCTGGACAGCGGCCGCCCGCGACGCGAGCTGCTCGACCGCGCGGTCGTACAACGAGCGGCGAGCGAGCGCGTCGTCGAGCCGGTTCAACGGCGTGATCACGTCGGCCGCCTCGCGGTCCACGTCCTCTGCCGCTGCGACGAGCGCGGCCCAGATCGGGCGGAGCTGGTCGATCAGGGCCGTGCCGGCGTCGGTGAGGTGCACGACGCGCCGGCGCGCGTCGCGGGCGTCCGCCCGCTCCGCGACCAGCCCGGCCTCCTGCAGCGAGCGCCGCGTCTGGCTCACCGAGGGGTGGCTGATGCCCAGGGCATCCGCCAAGTCGCGCACCGACAGGCCGCCGCGCTCGGCCAGGAGGTGGAGCACGCCCATCCAGCGTTGCTCGAAGCGCACGCCGGCGTGGGCGTACACGCGCGCTGCCTCCCGGTCGATGCGCTCGGAGAGGCGCCGCAGGCGTGCCCCCAACGCCGCCGCCCCGAGCGCCCGGCTGTAGTCAGTCGGCCGAGGCGGAGCTGGCGGGGGCGCCGGGCAATCGTGTGGCGTGGAGTTCATCAACGCTGATATGTGGGTAGGTACCTACTATGTTAAACAGGTAGGTACCTACGCGTATTCGGTCGTCGTTCCACGTGGAGCAGATATGCACCAGCACCAGCGTTGGAGGGCTCGCGTCGCCGGGTTCCTCCTGGCGGGATCGGCCCAGGCCACCCACGCGGCGCAGCCCGCGACGGGCTGCGCGGATCTCCGCCCCGCGATCCGGGCGGCCGCCGGCGTCCTGGCCCGTCGCTACGTCATTCCCGAGGACGGCAGGGACGGCGCGGACGCTCTGCTGGACGGCGCGCGGCGCGGCCGCGACGCCCGCGTCTGCGGCGGCGCCGAGGCACAGGCCGCCCGCCTCACGCAACGCCTCCGGGCCGCCGTGCCCGACTGGCACCTGCGCGTCGCTCCGGGAGTGCCGCCGCCGAAATCGCCACCCGCCGACGTTCCCGCCGGTCTCGACGCCGACGCCGACGATCACGGCATCGTCGAGGTGTCACGCCTCGCCGGCGGCATCGGGTACCTGCGCCTCGCGCAGTTCGACGACGTTCGGACGACCGAGCCGCGGCTCGCGCACGCGATGGCGTTGCTGGCGGGCGTGCGGGGCGTGATCCTCGACGTGCGCGGCAACCGCGGGGGCGACGGCGCGACGATGGACCTGGTGCTGCGCTCGTTCCTCCCGGCGGACGCCCCGGCCACCCTGCTCACCCTCGACCGGAGCGGGGCCGTCGTGGCGCGCCCGGCACTCGACCCGCGGTGGGCCCGGTTCGCGCCCGCGACGCCGGTCGTGGTCCTCGTGGACCGCGCGTCGGCGTCCGCGGCGGAGGCGCTCGCCTTCGGGCTCCGCGAGGAGGGACGCGCCACGGTCGTGGGCGAGCGGTCCCTCGGCGCCGCGCATGTCGTGGACGACGCGGTCGGGCTGCCCGGCGACTTCGCGCTGTTCATCCCCGAGTTCCGCGTCGTCGGGCGGAAGACGCGCCGGGATTGGGAGCGCGGCGGTGTGGTCCCGGACGTCGAAGCGCACGGGGCCGACGCCTTGCTGCTCGCCTGGGAGCAGCTCCGGGCTCGCGGGCGCACTACCCACGACGTCGCACGCTGATGCCGCACCGTCCGCCGTGATTGCTCTTGCGGAGTCGGGGCGTGCCGGCCCCCTGCGCACATCGGCAGATCTCGCGTGTCCATCGGGGGTCGGTTTCGGGACGCCCCGGCCGAGTCTCAATAACGGCGGCCACGCCTAACGCGAGACGCCGGCCCGAATCTCACCAACGTATGCGTTCCGGACGTCTCGAAACGCCACCGGCCGCCGATGGGCTCACGCCCCGGGCGGCACGTCTTCAACGTTAGGCGGGTCACCGTCGACGAGCGGCGCCGCCTCCAGCTCCGCCCGCACCGCCTCCAGGCTCGGCAGCGCCGCGCGCAGCTCGGCCGGCAGCGCCTCGGTCGCGTCGGTCACGCGGTACTCCGCCACGCCCACCGGGCTCGCCACGCCCCGCAGCGCGTACTCGGCCACGACCGCGTTCTTGCTCCGGCACAGGATCAGCCCGATGCTCGGCTGGTCGCCCGCGTCGCGCAGCTGGTCGTCGACCACGTTCAGGTAGAAGTGCATCTTGCCCGCGTACTCGGGCCGGAACTCCCCCGTCTTCAGGTCGAGCACCACCCAGCAGCGCAGCCGCTTGTGGTAGAACAGGAGGTCGAGGAAGAACTCGTCGCCGCCGACCACCAGCCGGTACTGACTCCCGGCGTACAGGAAGCCGGTGCCCAACTCCAGCAGGAACTCGCGCATGTGCGCGATGAGGCCTGCCTCGACGTGCCGCTCGTGCGCGCCCTGGGCGACGGCGAGGAACTCGAAGTTGTACGGGTCCTTCACCACCTCGCGCGCCAGGTCTGACTGCGGCGGCGGGAGCGTCGCGGCGAAGTTGGTGGTCTGGTCGGCGCGCCCCACGCGCGCGTGCAGCCGGCTCTCGACCTGTAGGGCGAGCACGTTGCGGCTCCACCCGTTGGCCACGGCCTGCCCAGCGTACCAACGCCGGAGCGCGGGGTCGGCGAGCTTCTCGAGCAGCAGGAGGTTGTGCCCCCACGGGAGCGCCGCGACCGGGTCGGGCGGCCCGCCGGACGCCGCGCCCGTTTCGGCAACAGGCTGTTGCCGAATTGCGCCCGCCGGTGGCACCTCAGGGGTAGCGGTCGCGTCGCCGGCGTAGGCGAGGTAGAAGGCGCGGGCGCTGCGCACGTTGCGCTCCGAGAAGCCCCGGGCGCCCGGGAACTCGCGCCGCAGGTCGGCGGCGAGCCGGGCGACGACGCCGGCGCCCCAGCCCTCGCGCTGTTGGCGCTGGACGATCTCGCGCCCCAGATCCCAGTACAGGGTGATCAGCTCGCGGTTGACCGCCGCAACCGCCTTGAGGTGGGCGGCGCGGACGCGGGCGGCGACCTCGGCGAAGAACGCGGCGTAGCCGGCCGGCATGGCGTCGCGCGTGGGCGGCGCGGGCGCCGGGGCGCTCAGGGGCGCCGGCGGGGCGGCGGGGCCTGGCGGCGTGGCGGGGCGCTTCGGAGGCATGGCGGAAAGTACGCCGACGCCATGGCGCACTCACGCACGCACATCGAGGCGACTTAACGGCTGAGTCGCCTCGAAAACCCTGGGATACTGGTGGCGAATTCGGACGCGACCCCGTGGTTCGGGGAGCGCCGCCCTGTCGTCCACTCGGAGGTGGCACCGGCTCGCCTCGGGGCCGCCGAATTCGCCACCAGTATCCGACCGTCAATCACGCGGGGGATCGCGCCGCCCACCGGCACTTGAACGCGGCGACGTCATAGACCGTGGCCGCGAACACCGCGTCGGACGTCGCGCCGCACACGCGCCGGAGCCGCGCGGCCACCTCCGCCAGCAGCCGCGCCGGCGGCTCCGCGGGGGCGACGCCGCACCCAGATCTGGGCGACCCCGAGGGCCGAGTCGCCGGGACCCGCGCGACGTCCAGTGGCTGACCGGCGCACGCTGACGCGCCTGCGTCGAGCGTGCCCGCGACGAGCCCGCGGACGCGTACCGGCGGACTCGCTGCGTTCGTCAGGGCTGTCATGTCCTTGGACACCTGGTTGGTCATGCGATCACCTCAGCACCAGTGGACGCCGCCGGCGCCATTGTCGACACGGAGGTCGGAGCCGGCACGGACGCGGCTACCCGGGCGAGCCACACGTGGGCCGCCTCTATCTCGCGGGCCGTAACGCCGTGTCCGCCCAGCTCCCAATGCACCGTCACCTCGGCGCCCGCCTCGCGAAATACCTCGGCCAGGCGCTCGACCTGCGCGGCCGGCACGAGCGGATCGTCGCGGCCCGCGCCGATGAACACGACGGTGCCTCTGAGGTCCGGCACCGCCGCCGGCTCGAACGGCAGCATAGGGCTCAGCAGCACCGCCCCGCGGAGGATCGCGCCGCGGCGCAGCAGCAGGCTCGCCGCGATGTTCGCGCCGTTCGAGAACCCGACGGCGAGCACACCGCCCCGATCGAAGGCGTAGGTCGCGGCCGCGCGATCCACGAACTCGGCCAACTCGACCGTGCGCCGCGCCAGATCTTCCTGGTCGAGTACCCCCGCCGCGTGGCGGCGGAAGAAGCGCGGCATCCCGGCTTCCAGCGCTTTCCCACGCGGGCTCAACAGCGCCGCGCCAGGCAGTAGCTGCCGCCCGAGCGGCAACAAGGCCTCCTCGTCGCCCCCAGTACCGTGAAGCAGGAGCAGCGTCGCCGACCGCGCGCCCCGAACCGCGTCGCTCGGCGGCACGTACCGATGGACGAAGCCTAACGCCTCGCCACTCACGTCCTCGGGCCCCTCGCCCGCGCCGAGCAGGTCCGCGGCGCCGACCGGCACCGGCAGGTGAATCGGCGGCAGCACCGCCTCGATCTGGGCGCGGTGTGGCTCGTACCGCGGCGGCAGCTTGAGCGCCTGCCCGAGCGTGTCGACCGGCTCGTCCACCGCGAAGCCCGGCCCGTCGGTCGCCAGCTCGTAGAGCACCCCGCCCGGCTCGCGGAAGTAGACGGAGCGGAAGTACTCCCGATCCACCTGCGGCGTCGGGTGCAGTCCCGCGGCGACGAGGTCCTCGCGCGCCGCGAGCTCCGCCGCGTCGTCGGGCACGCGGAACGCCACGTGGTGCACGGTTCCCGCGCCGCCGATTCCGGGCACGAAGCCGCCCGCCGCCCGCACGTCGACGAAGGTGCTCACCCCGCCCGCGCCGGCCTCGAACCGGTGCACGCCGTCGGCGTCGGCGAGTGCCCGAAACCCGAGCGTGTCCGCCAGCACGCGTTCCGTCGGATCGGCGTGCTCGGCCCAGAGCGTGACGCCGTGGAAGCCGCGGAGCGCGTGCTCCGCCGAAACCCCGGGCGCGTCGGCCCACGCCGGGCGCGCCTCCGCGCCGGGGTGGGCCACGAGCTCGAGCAGGAGGCCGTCCGGGTCCCGAAAGGCGAGCACGCGCTCCGCGACCCCGCCGAAGGTGCGCGTGGCGGGCGGCTCGGCGGCAACGCCGTACCGCAGGAGCCGCGCGACCCAGAAGCCGACCGCCGACGGCGGCACCGCGAACGAGGTCACGGCGACCTGGCCGGGACCCGGCCGCCCGCGCCGCGCCCTCGGCCATGGGAAGAACGTCATCACGCTCCCCGGCGTCCCGACTTCGTCCCCGTAGTACAGGTGGTAGGTCTGGGGGTCGTCGAAGTTGACCGTGCGCTTGACGAACCGCAGGCCGAGCAGCCCGGCGTAGAAGTCCAGATTACGCTGCGGGTCACTGGCGATGGCGGTGACGTGATGAATGCCGAGAACCGCGGACATGGGAAAATCAGGAGCGGGAGAAAGTTCGTGATCGAGTCGGGGAAGCGCGCCTCGCCGCACCTCCGCCGAACAGGTCAGCTGCGGACGAAGGCGAGCAGGTCGGCGTTGATCTGGTCGGCGTTGGTCGTCGGCATGCCGTGCGGCAGGCCGGGGTAGAACTTCGACGTCGCGTTCCGCAGCAGCTGGGCCGACTTGGACCCCGAGTCCGCGAACGGCACGACCTGGTCGTCCTCCCCATGCATCACCAGCGTGGGAACGTCGATCGCCTTCAGGTCCTCGGTGAAGTCCGTCTCCGAGAACGCCTTGATGCCGAGGGTGTGGGCCTGCACGCTCCCCATCATCCCCTGCCGCCACCAGTTCCGGCGGACGCCTTCGGACACCTGCGCGCCGTCCCGGTTGTAGCCGTAGAACGGCAGCGTGAAATCCCAGTAGAACTGCGCCCGGTTGAAGGCCGTGCCGGCGCGGACCCCGTCGAAGACCTCGATCGGCAGGCCGCCGGGGTTCGCGTCGGTCTTGACCATGAGCGGTGCAACCGCGCTGATCAGCACCGCCTTCGCGACGCGGCCCTGCGGCTGGCCGCAGCGGGCGACGTACCGCGCGACCTCGCCGCCGCCGGTGGAGTGGCCGACGTGCACCGCGTCGCGCAGGTCGAGCGCCTTCGCGAGCGCATCGGCGTCGGCGACGTAGGTGTCCATGTCGTGGCCGGTCCCGGTCTGGCTCGAGCGCCCGTGCCCGCGGCGGTCGTGCGCGACGACGCGGTAGCCGTGCTGCAGGAAGAACATCAGCTGGCCGTCCCAGTCGTCGCTGCTCAGCGGCCAGCCGTGGTGAAAGACGATCGGCTGACCCGCGCCCCAGTCCTTGTAGAAGATCTCGGTGCCGTCCTGCGTGGTGATCGTGGGCATGGTCTGACTCCGTGGTGGTGCGGCGGGGCCGCGGGTGGGGGAGGTGCGGTGTGGATCCGTTAGGCCGTGCTAATTCGACGCGGTCGCCGCGTTCGCCGTCGCCGCGTTCGCCGTCGCCGCGTTCGCGGTCGCCGCCTGCTCGATCAGCCGGACGACGGCCGCGGGGTGCGAGATGAAGGAGACGTGACTCGACGCGACCTCCGTCGTGTGGGCGCCGATCCGCTTCGCCATGAAGCGCTCCAGGTCGGGGTTGATCGCCTGGTCGTTCTGCGAGACCAGGTACCACGACGGGATCGTCTTCCACGCGGGCGCCTGGAGCGACTCGCCGAACGTCGAAGCGGCGAGCGGCTTCTGCGTCGCCCACATCACGTCGGCCTGTGGGGCGCGGACGTCGGCGCAGAACGCGTTGCGGAACTTCGCGCGCGTGATGTAGAGGAAGCCGGCGGCGTCGGGCGCGAGCGAGGTGGGCAGCGCCGACGGGGCGAACCGGTCGTTGAGCGCGCCGAGCGACTCGCCGGCGTCGGGGGCGTACGCGGCGATGTAGACCAGCGCCTTAACGTCGGTGTTGCCGGACGCGGCCCCGGTGATCACCGCGCCGCCGTACGAGTGGCCGACGACGACGACGGGTCCCTTCTTCGATTCGGCGTCGATCACCCGCTTCGTCGTCGCGATGTCGCCCGCGAGCGAGGCGAGCTGATTCTGGACCGCGACGACCGGGTAGCCGTCGCGCTGGAGGATCGCGATCACGTTCTGCCAGCTCGACCCGTCGGCGAACGCGCCGTGCACGAGCACGACGGTCGGCTTCGCGCTGCGGCGGGCGCCGCCCCGGGCCGCCGCGCCGAACGCGGGGGTGACGGGCATAACGGCGACAGTGAGAAGTGCGGCGGCGGCGACGATCGCGGGTGTCGCGGTACGTGCGGGCAAACGTGTACGGATCATGGGGCGTCTCCTGACGTGCGTTGGGGTGATGGTGTGGCGACGTGCAGTTGGTAACGGTGTGCACCTACGTTGCACGTCCGGCTGCCGCGGCTGCATCGACCAGCCGAGCGAACTTCGTCTACGCACATCGGCTGACCCGCCCGGTCGCCCCGGGTCCGGCGGACGTGTGTCGGCCCTCTCGACGGAGGTCGGGCCGAGCGCCATCATTACGGCATGGATGAGCTCCGGGGAGCGCGGGTCGCCGCGCGGGTCGCGGCCCTGATCGTGGCCACGATCGCGGGACTCGCTTGGCTTCCCATGAGCCTCCGCGGACAGGAGCTGTCGACGGCGGTCGGCCACTACCACCTCGACGTCTGGCGGCGGCAGGACGCGGTGCGGCTCGCGTTCACCTCGAACCTGGTCCAGACCCGCGACGGCTATCTCTGGCTCTCGACGCAGTCGGGGCTCGCCCGGTTCGACGGCGTGCGGTTCACGGTGTTCGACCCGTCCAACACGCCGGCGCTCCGCGGCCTCGCCAAGCTCGAGACGTACCCCCTTGTCGCCGACCCGCGCGGCGGGCTCTGGATCGGCAGCGACGCAGGACTCTACCTGTACGAGAACGGGCGCGTGCGCCCCGTCGCCCTCGACCCGGCGTTCGCGACGGACCAGGTCAACGCCGCGGTGCTCGACTCGTCGGGCGCGGTGTGGGGCGTGACCCGGAGCGAGCGGATCGTGCGCATCACGCGCGACGGCACGATCCGGCCGCTGCCGGGGACCGCGGCGAGCTACGCGGGCAGCGGGGTCGCCGTCGACGCGGCCGGCGACTTGTGGGTGGCCGCCGGCGCGCACGCCGTCTACCGCGTCCGGCACGGCACGCTGTCGGCGGTCGCGTTCCCGCCCGGCCTGCACCTCGGCCCCGTCAACCACGTCTACGCCGCCGCCGACAGCTCGGTGTGGTTCGGCACCGCGTCGGCGATCGTGCGGTGGCGCCGCGGCGCGTTCCGGCGCGTCCCCCTGCCGCCGACGCGGGCGTTAGGCGCGGTGTCCGCGTTCGCGGTGGCCCCGGACGGGGCGCTGTGGGTCGGCACCGAGGGCGCGGGGCTCTACCGCTACGACGGCCGTCGGTTCACGGCGTTCACGACGCGCGACGGGCTGTCCGACGACCGCATCGTCGACATCCTCATCGACCGCGGGCGCAACGTGTGGGTCGCGACGCGCGACGGGCTCAACCGGCTGCGCCCGGAGCCGTTCCGCGTCATCACCCGGCAGAACGGGCTGCCGGCCGACCTCCCCGGCGCCATGATCCGCAGCGCCTCGGGCGCCGTGTGGGTCGCGCCGCCGACGGGCGGACTCTTTCGCGGGCAGATCGACGCGGACGGTGCGCGCTTCGCCGCGGTAGCACCGCCGAGTCGCGCCGACCGCGTCACGGTGCTGGTCCCCGCGCGGAACGGGACGATCCTGACCGGGTGGTCGCGGGGCTCCGTGCGGCGGTCGCCGGCGGGCGCGCCGCACGGCCCGACCATCCCGCACGGCCGCGTCGTGATGGACGGACTGCCGCCGGTGACGGATGTCATGGAGGACCCGGACGGCACGCTCTGGGTCGGGACCTGGTACGGGCTGTATTGCCGCCGCCCGGGACGCCGCACGCGCCTCACAACGCGCGACGGACTTCCGGACGACGCCGTGCAGCGCCTCCTACGCGACGCGGGCGGCACGCTCTGGGTCGCGACCCAGACCGGCGTCGCCCGCGCGTCGGGCGCGGGCCCCGCGTCCACCGCGTTCACCCGAGTGGCGGTGCCGGCGGGCGCCGCCGCGCGCGCGCTGACGGTGTTCGAGCGGCCGCGCGGGTCGGTGTGGATCGGGTCGGCCCAGGGCCTGGCGCGCGTGACGGGCGGGCGCCCCGTGCTCCTCACCACCGCGCAGGGCCTGCCCGAGGACTGGGTCGGGGCCGCCGAGGCGGACGGCGCGGGGCACGTGTGGCTCGCGCAACTCGGGGGGCTCACCCGCGTCGACGCGGCCGACCTGGACTCCGTGGCGGACGGCGCCAAGCCGGCGCTCACCACGGCCGCGACCTTCGAGGCGCTCGACGGCATGGCGGGCGGCGACCCCAGCATCTGGGGCCACCCGTGGTCGTTCCCAGGTCCGTTCGGCACGCTGTGGTTCGCCGTGGGGCACGGCATCGTGGTCGTCGACCCGAAGACCGTCGAGCGCGACACCACGCCGCCGGTGCTTCACGTCGAGCAGGTGACCGCCGACGGCGCGACCGTGGCCCCGGCCGGCGTGCACACGCTCGGCCCCGGCGTGCGGCGCCTCGAGCTGCACTACACCGGCGTCGACCTGACCAACGGAGCCGCCGTCCGGTTCCGCTACCGGCTCGACGGGTTCGACACCGCCTGGGTCGACGCCGGGACGCAGCGGGTCGCGTCGTACACGCGGCTGGCGCCCGGCCGGTACCGCTTCCGCGTGGCGGGGCGGGGCGGCGCCGGGGGCTGGAGCCCGGAGGTGGCCGCGGTCGACGTCCTGGTCGAGCCGCCCCTGTACCAGCGGCCGTGGTTCGCCGCCGCCGCGGTACTCGCGGCGGCGCTCGCGCTCTGGGCCGGGCACCTCGCGGCGCTCCGTACGCGCAGCGACGCGGTCCGCGACGAGCGCTCGCGCCTCGCCCGCGAGATCCACGACTCGCTCCTCCAGGGCTTCGGCGGCATCGCGCTCCAGCTGCACGCGGCGGCGGCGCGCCTGGCGCTGCCGCCCGCGCAGCAGGCGCTCCTCGACCGCGTCCTCTCGTTGGCGGACCGGACGCTGACGCAGGCGCGCGCGGCCGTGTGGGACATCCGGGGGACGGACGATGCGGCGCTCGACCTGCCGGCCGATTGCGCCGACGCGGCGCGCCGGATCCTCGGCGACGCCACTATCGCGGTGCGGGTCGAGACGCGCGCCCGGCCGCGGCCGCTCGCACGCGCGGCGCACGCCGAGGTGCTGCGCATCGTCGAAGAGGCGCTGACCAACGTCCGCCGGCATGCGGCCGCCCCGAGCGCCGTCGTCACCCTCGACTACGGCTGGCGGCACCTGCGGGTCACGATCGCCGACGACGGCGTGGGCTTCGACCGGGCGCGCGGGCCGACCCCGGACGGGCACTGGGGCTTGCTGGGCATGCGTGAACGCGCCAGCCGCATCGGCGGACGTTTCGGGGTCGCGAGCGCGCCCGGGGCCGGCACGGTGGTTTCGGTCGCGGTGCGCAGTTCCGTCCTGGGGATGGTCCGGCGCGTCGTCCGGCCCGAGGACTAACCCAACGGCGTATTGCCGCGGCGGCCGCGGCGGTCGATCGTTCGTCATGCGCGCCACCGCCGGTGGACCCGGGACCGCACCAGACCGCGGGCCGAGCAGCCCGATCCGGGTGATGACGGTCGACGACCACCCGATCTTCCGCGACGGGCTCGCGGCGCTGCTAGGCCTGCACGCCGACCTCCAGCTGGTCGCCGAGGCGAGCAACGGGGTTGAGGCGGTGACGCTCTTCCGCGCCCACCGGCCCGACGTGACGCTCATGGACCTGAGCATGCCGGGGATGGGCGGGGCCGAGGCAATCCGCGCGATCACGGCGGCGTTCGCCGACGCGCGCCTCATCGCCCTCACGACCTACGAAGGCGACGCCGACATCCACCGCGCGCTCGAGGCCGGCGCGCGCGGGTACCTGCTGAAAGCCGTCCTGCGCAACGAGGTCGTCGAGGCCATCCGCGCCGTGCACCGGGGCGAGCGCGTGCTCCCGGGCGCCGTCGCGCAACGCCTCGCGCAGTTCACGCCGCGCGTCGAACTCACCGAGCGCGAGGTGGAGGTGCTGCGGTTGATGTGCGGCGGATTGCGGAACAAAGAGATTGCCGCCGCCATCGGCCGTACGGAGGCGACTGTGAAGGTGCACGTGCTGCACATTCTCCAGAAGCTCGAGGCCGGCGACCGCACCGAAGCCGTGACGGTGGCACTGCAGCGCGGGATCATCCACTTGGACGCGTAGCCGAGCCGGAGTCCGCGCGCGGGCGGTGCACAGGGCGGCGGAGTACCCTGCGCATCTCAGGATTCGATGCCGGCGGTCGTCCGGACGTCACCCAGGAACTCGCGACGGTGGCGACGCGGTCGCGGTCCCGAGCGCGGCCGTGCGCGGGACTCCGTTCGCTCGTGGCGATGAGACCAGCGGATACTGGTGGCGAATTCGGCGGCCCCGAGGCGAGCCGGTGCCACCTCCGAGTGGACGACAGGGCGGCGCTCCCCGAACCACGGGGTCGCGTCCGAATTCGCCACCAGCATCCGGTCCTTTCTGCGGCGTGTGGCCGGGTGTCTCGCGCGTTAGGCCAGACCGGAGCTCGGACGAGTTGTGATCCCAGGGCACCTCGCCGACGCGTGCGTCTCGAAACTCGCCCGCGTTCGCCGAGCGTGAACCGCTGATGCGCCGCGCCGGCCGCACGTCCGTCACAGAACGTGCGGGTTTACCAGACGCCGCGGAGTGGTGGCGGTGCGCGCGGGCGGCGCTGGCGCGAGCGGGCGCTCGCGCCACGGCGCCGGCCGCGTCACGAGCCGGGGCTCGCGCGGTGTCGGGTTTGTACTAGGCGCGGCCGTCGCCGCCGCCGTACGCTGCCGGCCATGACCACCCACTCCACCTCCCGGCGTACCTTTCTCGTCGCGGCGACCGCGCTCGCCGCGACGCCCGTGCTGGCCGCGGCGACATCGGCCACGCCGTCCGCCGGTGCTGCCGCCGACCCATCGGTCGACCCGGCGGACGACGCGGCCGTCGCCGCCGCCTTCCTCCGACACTGGGACGACGCCTGGAACCGCCACGACGCGCATGCCCTGGCCCGACTGCACACGGCGGACGCCGTCACGGTGAACCGGTTCGGCACGGTGGTGACCGGCCGGGACGCCCTGGAGCACGCGCTCGGGTTCTTGCACGGCGCGCGCGGGCCGTTCCACGCGGTGACCTGCCCCCCGCTGCACCTGCTCGACGTCCGCCGCCTCGCGCCGGACGTGCTGGTCCTGCACGCGCGCTGGCAGAACCCGGTCATGCACCCCGACGGCACCATCGATCCGACGACGCTCGACGACATGATCGTGTCCTACACCTTGCGGCGGAGCGGCACCGGCTGGCAGGCGGCGGAAGTGGACCTCCACAACGTGGAGCCGATCGATCTCCCGTTCGCGCATGCGGGGCAGCGCCCGTAGCGCGTCCGCGCCGGCCCCCGCATGACGGTCCAGACCGCGGCGCCGGACGTCCTGCTGCGGCCGTTCCTCGACGGCTACGTGCAGCGGGACCTCGTGCCGGGCGATCGGGCGGTCCCCGAGCCGGTGGTGCCCCGCGCGGGCACGATGCTCGAGTTCCAGTTCGCCGCCCCGTACGACGTGACGGCCTACGGCACGGGTCTGCTCCGTCCCGCGTGGGGGGCGACGCTCGTCGGGCCGATCGACGCGCTGAACGTCCGCCTGCTGCTGCGCGACCGGGTGCAAGCGCTGGTCGTCCTCTTCCGGCCGATGGGCCTGCACCGGCTCTTCGGACTCCCGGTCGCGCCGTTCCGAGGCGCCGGAGCGGAGGGCCACGCCGTCTTCGGGTCGCGGATGTCCGCGCTGTATGAGCAGCTGGGCAATCTGCGCTCCTTCGCCGAGCGGGTCCGCGCCTTGGACGCGTTCCTGCTGCACCGCCTCGGCCGCTCGGCGCCGCTGCCGCCGGCGGCCCGTGCGCTGCACCGGCTGGCGTCCGGCACGTCCGGCGTGAGCGCCGCCGCCCGGTGGGCGGGGGTCGGGGAGCGGCAGCTGGAGCGCAAGGCGCTGGAGCTGGTCGGCCTGGCCCCCAAGGCGCTGGCCCGGATCTCCCGCTTCCAGCGCGCGATCCACCAGCGGCGACGCGGGCGCGCGAGTTGGCTGGCGATCGCCCACCACGTCGGGTACTACGACCAGATGCACCTGATCAAGGACTTTCATCAGCTCGGGGGCGGGCCCCCGACGCAGGTCCTCGGGCAGATCGCGGACGACCACTTGATCACCTTCGCCTCCGCGTGAACCGGTGGCGCCGGCGGACGCGCCCGCCGGGAGGGCGTGCGGCACGCGGTCGCCGCGCGGGCGCGCCGGGCGACGTACGGCCCGGGCGATGGGCGCGCCCGGCGCGCGCGTCGGCATTCGGTCCGGGTGGTTTCTGAGCGGCTACTGCCGTCCGCGCCTGCGGGATATCGGCTCGCGGCCCGCCACGTTCAGCGCCACCGCCGCGCGGATGAGGGCCTGGAACGCCGCCTCGTCGATGGAGTCCCCCGTGCGGAGGTCGATGGCGCGCCGCGTCGCGCCGTCGCGGCTCGCGTTGAACAGGCGCGCGGGGTCCTTCAGCGCCGCGCCCCGCGCGAACGTCAGCTTGACGACCTGTTTGTAGGTCTCGCCGGTGCAGACGATACCGTCCCGCGACCAGACCGGCACCCCGGTCATCCCGTTCGACGGCTTCTTCCACTTCCGCTCTTCGACGATCGCGGGGTCGGCCGCCGTGATCAGCGCGCGGACGCGCGCGAGCATGGCGTCGCGCCGGTCGCCCGCGGGAGCGTCGTGCTCCACGTCGTGCCCCGTCATCGGACGGGGCGGCCGTGGGGGCTGGGCCGCGCGCCGCCCAGCGCCCCGGCCTGCGCGCCGCCCGTCTGGCCGCGTGGTGCGGAGCGCCGCCGGGCGGCGGACGGCAGCGCGAACAGGCACAGGCCGGTGAGCAGCACGGCGCACGGGAGGAGCGGGGCGTAGGGCACCCAGGCGGGCGGCGGTTGCCCGCGTCCGAGTCCCAGGGCGGCGAAGTTGGCGGCGACGGCCGCCGCGAAGGCGATCGAGACCGAGCGAGGGGTCGGGCGCATCTGGTTGCTCATGACGTCCTCGCAAGCAGGGTGGTGAGCTTGCCCGCCATCAGGGTCCAGCCGTAGCGCGCGCCGCCCAACGCGCGCTGCTGGCCCGGTGCGAAGCCCGACTGCACGATGGTCAGGCGTGTGCCCGACGGCGTGGGTGCGAGCGTGAACGCGACGACGGTGTCCAGGGGGGCGCCCGCGAAGGGGACGTGCCACGCGTAGCGGAGCGTCCGGTGCGGCTCGACCTCGAGGACCTCGCCGTGCACGGTGCCGTCCCACCCGGGGTAGGCCTGCGTCCGGAACATGAACGCCGTGCCCGGCTCGGGCCGGAACCCGACGACCGGCAGCAGCCACTCCGCGAGGAGTGCCGGGTCGGTGAGCGCGCGCCACACCTTCTCCGGCGGGTGCGACAGGTCGTACTCGAGCGACAGGGAGGTCCTGTCCCCTTGCTCGGGGTCACCGGCGGTGCGTTCGGAGATGTCGGGGGTGGTCATGTCGGTGGTCGTCGTCATCCGTCCATCCGCTCCAGGAGGTGTTCGAGGCGGTCGACGTGCTCCGTCCAGAACGCGCGGTAGTACGCGATCCAGTCGACGAGCGGCTCGAGCCCGCGCGGCTCGACCCGGTAGTAGACGTGGCGCCCCTCGCGCCGGCCGCTCACCAAGCCGGCCGCCTTCAACGTGGCGAGATGCTGGGAGACCGCGGGCTGCGAGAGCGCGAAGCGCACGGTGATGTCCTGGACCGCCGCCTCGCCGCGGGCGAGCGCCTCGTAGATCGCCCGGCGGCTCGGGTCGGCGAGCGCCTGGAACACCTGGTGCTCGGCCCCACGTCGCATGGGCGATACATAAGTCACTGCTTATGCTTTGTCAAGCGCGGGCGCCGGCTCGTAGTCGGCCGTAATAGCCGTCGTACCGGGGGGAGCTTTCGGCGGCCCTAAGAGGAGCCGGTGCCGCCCGTTCGGAGAGATCGGGGCGGCTCCCTCGCAGGTTCAATGCTTGGGGGAATTCGCCACCAGTATGCGGTCGGTTCTGCGGCCGCGGGCCGCGTGTCTCAGGTGTTGGGCCGCACTCGCGCATCGACGAGTTCTGAGTCACGCTGCCGCGCGCAGCCGGCTCGCCTCAGAAACCGGCCGCGTTCCGCGCTACGCCTATTGGACGGCTGCTCGGCGCACGCGTGCTAGCGCGCGAACTCGTTGAGCGTTCTGAGACGCACCGTCTGGTCCTGGTGCGCGATCTCCCGAAGCCAACCGAGGTGACCATAGCCGTACACCACGAGAATGCGCTCACCCCGCGAGGCGATCAGGCCGACGATGTTACGGTAAATCCTGATGTTCCGCAGGTAGTAGTTGCCGAGCAGATCCGGCCCGGCGTAATCGCCCGGCTCGCCGAGACGCGCGACCTCGAAATACGGGCCCATGTTCTCGGCGACGAACGCGTCCGAGTTCGCGTGCTCCAGCGTTTCCAGCACGCTGTGCGCCTTGAGGTAGTCGTCCAGCTCCTGTGTCGCCGCGCCCCATTCGCCCACGATCGCCCGAAAGCGCGCGTCCTGCCCGCGCGCCTTGGCGTAGTCGCCCACGGCCGAAAGCGGGAAGTCGTTCCCAGCCCACGCGTTCACCGGGTACACCCGCGGGTGCCCGAGCTCGCGGGCCAGCCGGTATCCGAGCTGGTTGGTCTCGTCGCGCGAGAGCGTGTACGTGCCAGCGCGGTACTCGGCGTACTCGCGGTCGACGCGCGCGCCGTCGTCGATATCGGCCTCGATCGCGATCTTCGTCGGCCGGAACTTCTTCAACACCTCGATCACCTGCGCCACTTGCCGCTGCCGGTCGGGCGACGACACGTCGTCCGCGCGCATGTTATAGACGTCGTGGTTGCGGTTCGCCATGTGATAGCTGCCGACGATGAGCAGTTCCGGCCGGGGTTGCGCTTGTGCGGCGAGCGTCGAGCTCGCGGCCGTCACGAGGGCCAGTCCCAGGCGGAGAATCGCGCGTCGCATTCCGGAGTGTGCTGAGGGCCTGAGGGTAGACACGTTACGTCGTGCGATGGTTGGCATGTCGGCGCGCTCCGAGCGCGTCGGCGCGACCCATCTCTGCCCGAACGGGTTGTTCGTTCGGGACGAGGCACTTCGGTGCGAGGCGTGGCGGGTGATCGTCGATTTGTATTGGCCGCCGTAATCTGCGTGCGTCCACCGCCCGCTGCGCGCCCTGGATCGGGTGCCCGAGTCTCGCCGACGATCGAGTTCCGCGCGTTTCACGCACGCGCTCGGGAGCGCGCGCCGGCCGGTTCGCGATTGCGTTGACGCTGCGGCACCCAACCGCGTGCCGGAGTGCGTCGGTGTGGCAGCTACCCCGCCGCCCGGCGCAGCACTCGTGTGCGCTCGGATGGCGTTCGCGAGGTGTCGCTGCCCGCCCCCGGGTCCTCCGTGGCGCCGTGCGCGGTGTGAGATTGGCCCCGGGTGTCGATTGCGTGCGCGCCCGGTCGTCACTGCGGTGCGGGGACGGGTGGCCGGCGTCCGCCCGCCCGATGCGCCCGCCCGTGGATCCACCACGGCGTCCGCCCCGCGCCCCCCTACGTGTGGAGGATCCGCGTTCGTGCACTACATGCTCCTGCTCTACGGCGACCAGACCCAGGCCGCCGCGCTGCCCCCCGCCGAACGCGGCGCCATGTACGCCGCGTACGGCGCCTACGTCGCCGCGCTCGAGGGCGCGGGAGTGCTCCTGCACAGCGGGCCCCTGCAGCCCGTGGACACCGCGACCACCGTCCGCGCCGTGGGCGGCGAGCTCCAGGTCCTCGACGGCCCGTTCGCCGAGACGAAGGAGCAGCTCGCGGGCTACTTCCTGGTCGACGTGCCCGACCTCGACGCGGCGCTCCAGTGGGCGCGCCAGTGCCCGGCCGTGCGGGGCGGGGCCGTCGAGGTACGGCCGATGCTGCGGATCGCCGCCTAACGTGGTGCGGTCTCCCGGCGTGCCCCCGCCGTCGCGCGTGCCCCGTCCCTTGGATCCCGCCGTCGACTCCGCGGTGGACCGCGCGGTCGAGCGCGTGGCGCGTGAGAGCTATGGCAAGCTCCTGGCGGTCCTCGCCGCGCGCACCCGGGACCTCGCCGCCGCCGAGGACGCGCTGTCCGAGGCGCTCGTGGCCGCGCTCGAGCGCTGGCCCGCGCAGGGCGTGCCGGCCTCGCCCGAGGGGTGGCTCGTGACGACGGCCCGCCGCCGCCTGCTCGACCGCGGCAAGCACGCGGGCGTGCACGCCGCGTACGCCGCGCACGTCGCGGCCGAGCAGGGTGCGGCCGAGCAGGGTGCGGCCGCGGCGGCGGTGTGGGATCGATCGCCCGGGGCGCACGCCTGGGACGCGTGGGACGCTGACGGGGCGCCCGTGCCGGACGCGCGGCTCGGGCTCCTGTTCGCGTGCGCGCACCCGGCCCTCGACCGCGCCGTCCGGGCGCCGCTCATGCTGCAGGCGGTGCTCGGCCTGGACGCGGCGCGGATCGCGGCGGCGTGTCTCGTCGCGCCGGCCGCGATGGCGCAGCGCCTGGTGCGGGCCAAGCGCAAGATCCGCGACGCGGGCATCCCGTTCCGGGTCCCGCCGCCCGAGGAGTTCCCGGCGCGCCTCGACGCGGTGCTCGAGGCGCTCGCCGGCGCCTACGCGGACGCGTGGGCGGACCCGGCGGACCCCGCCCGGCGCGCGTGCGCCGACGAGGTGCTCTGGCTCGCGCGGGCGCTCGCGGCGCTCTGCCCCGGCGAGCCGGAGGCGCTCGGGCTGCTGGCGCTCCTGCTCTACGCCGAATCGCGCCGCGACGCCCGGCGCGACGCGGCGGGCGCGTACGTCCCGCTGTCCGAGCAGGACGTGGGGCGCTGGGACGCGGCGCGGATCGCGGAGGCCGAGGCGGTGCTGGCGGCCGCCTTCGCGGGCGGCCGCGTCGGGCGCTTCCAACTCGAGGCCGCGATCCAGTCGGCGCACGCGGCGCGGGCGGGCACCGGGCGTACGGACTGGCCGGCGATCGTCGCGTGCTACGACGCGCTCCTCGGCCGCACGCGCTCGCCGGTCGTGGCGCTCAACCGCGCGGTGGCCGTGATGGAGGCGCGCGGGGCTGCGGCCGGTCTGGCGGCCCTCGCGCCCCTCGCCGCGGACCCGCGGCTCGCGCGCTACCAGCCGTACTGGGCCGCGCGCGCCGCGGTGCTCGCGCGCGCCGGGGACGCCGGCGCGGACGCCGCGTACGCGCGCGCCCTCGCCCTCACGACCGACCCGGCGCTGCGCGCGGCGCTGGAAGGCCGGCGCGCGGCGCTCGCGCCGGCGTACGCCTAACGCGTCGTCCCGCCTCGCCCCGCGACACCCGCCGCCGCACGTCGAGCGGCACGGCTCCCGTGCCCGCGGTGCCCGGCCCGCGAGGGCCACGCCGTCCGTGGGCGTCCCGCGTCGCCCGGCCGCCCGTGTTCGCCGTTTCGTTCGTGCCCCGCTCACCCCGTCGCCCCCGCCCTGATGCCCACCCGCCGTTCGACGTCGTCCACCGCCCGCCGCGCGCCGGCGCGGCCCGCCCCGCTGGTCGCCCTGCTGCTCTGCGCGTCCGGCGTCCGCGCCGCCGCGCAGGCGTCCGCGCCGAGCGCGTCGCCCGCGCCGGCCGCCCACGCGTCGCCGGCCCCGGACCCGCTGGCGCCCCTCGGCTTCCTCGTCGGGCGGTGGGTCAGCCTCGACGGCCCCGGGCCGGTGCGGAGCCGGGGCACCTTCGCGATCACGCGCGACCTCGGCGGCAAGGTGCTCTCGCGGCGGGACCACACCGTCATCGTCCGGCCCCGCACGGGCGAGTGCGACACGCTCGACGTGGCGATGACGATCTTCCCCGACCCGGCGGGCGGCGGCCTGCGCGCGATGCACTTCGACAGCGAGGGCCACGTGATCGCGTACGCGGCCCGGCCCGGGACGCCGGCGGGCGTCGCGCAGTTCGTGAGCGCGGGCGGGGCGGGCGCGCCGACCTTCCGCCTCACGTACGCGGCCCGGGGGGCGGACACGCTCCACGTCACCTTCGAGATGGCGCGCCCGGACGCGCCGGACCGCTTCACGACGTACGCCGAAGGGAGCGCGCGGCGCGCGCGCGACACCGACGCGCCCCGGACGGACGGGCCGTCGCGCTGACGCCCGACGGCCGGCCACTCGTCAGACGGGTGCGCCCGCGCGTCCCCCACCGAGCCGTCATCGAGTCGCGCCCGCGAGGGTCGTTACTGCGATGACGGCCGACATGGCCTAATGAATCGGCCGTCTCTCGCTGCGGACGTCTTGCAACTCGGTTGCAGATTCAACGTCTCGCGTCACCGTCGCGCCACGGCAACTGAGACGGACTCGCGCCCCGAACCGCGCGCTCCGTCGGTGGTGTTAGTCGGGCAGCTTGAGTGCGCCCAACCGCCGCAGCAGCTCGTCCCGGATCACGTCCTCGACCACGTCGCCGTACGCAATCATCCGCCGCACCCGACGCGGGCTGCGCATCAGGTCTTCCGCCGCGAACCGCCGCGCCGGCTTGCCCGTCAGGAAGAGCATGAGTCGCACGAGACCTCCGCGCCGCGCCGGGTCGCGCCAGCGCAACCCGTCCGCGTAGCCCTCGGCGCGCGCGCGCTCCACGGCCGCGGCCCGCGTCGGCGACACCTCACCTCCCGCGCCGGCGGGACCCGTCGCGCCGTCATCGTCATCGGCGCTGGTCGCCTCATCCGAGCGCGTGTCGGACGGCGGGACCTGTCCTGCGGCCGCGTCGCGCAGGCCTTCGAGGTAGCCGGCGTGGTAGGCCGCGAGGACGTCCGCCCCGTCGTGCTGCGCCTGGCGCAGGCGGATGCCGGTCCAGCGCGCGGCGGCGGCGTACGCGTCGTGGGCGTCCCGCGCGAGGGCCGAAGGGATCGGCGCAGCCGCGGGGTCGACGGCCGTCCCGCCGCGCGCCTCGGGGTCGGAAGGTTCCGGAGTCATACCGGGCAATCTGCGCGCGCGAGCGCTCGGGCGGGGATGGAGGCCCGCCGCGTGTCTCCCGCCCGACCTGCGCACGATCGAGCGCCCCCGGACGCCCCCGCCCGCGGTCATGGGAGCGCCTGCCCGACCAGCGCCTCGGCCTGATGCTTGGTGACCCGGCGCCACATCGGGCCGCCGAACTCGTCGCCGGCGAGCGGGTCGGCGTCGGCCCCGAACGAGGGTGCCCGCCCGGCGGCGCCCGCCGACACCATTCGCGCGGCGGGGACGTGCGTGAACGTGACCACGTCGAAGCTCTCCCCCTCGTCGCGCCCCGCGAGGCGCGCGAGCTCGGGCGCGGTGCGGCGCCGGCGCTCGCCGCCGGCGTCGCGCGTCCACCGGTCGTCGTAGTGCTCCACGACCGTCAGATGCGCCGGGTCGAGCCCGTACCGCCGTACCGCGGCCGTGACGATGATCTCCGCTGTGTTGGTCACGCTCGCGCCGGGGTTCTCGTCGCCGAGGTCGGTCACGAGGAGGACCGCTTCGCCCGCGCCCTGGTCGAAGACGCGGACGTGGCACCGGCCCGGCCGCGGGTAGACGCCGGCCGGGTAGTCGAACTGCGGGTTGTCGACGATGAGCGTACTCACGGTGACCTCCTAGAATTAGCGCGAGTTGAGTGTAAGTCGGTGTCACGTGTCCGCGAAGGCCGGCCGACCTCCGCCACGTGGGGGCGGCGCGGGTGCGTTCCGTCAGTAGTTTGCCGGCACCAAGATCGTCGTGTGGGCACGATCGTACTCTGTGAGAATCCACACCGTCGCGCCGGTGCGGAGCGTGTACGCGGAGAGGACGCGCTCCCCCTCGACGACCGCCGCCTCGTTCGCCGCGCGGTCGTGCGCGTCCAGGTCGCCCCAGTCCCCGCGGCGGTGCCGGTCGAGGAGTTCTCGGCCGTCGGCGCCGGCGGCGGTGAGTGCGTCGAGCGCGTCCGGGGTGATGAGCACGCGGCCGAGGGGGAGCGGGTCGCGGGTCAGGTCCTGCGGGCGGTGTGGTGCGACCATGACGTCACCTGCGGCGGGGTGGTGTGGGGTGCCCGACGGCGCGCACGCGCGATCCGGTAGGCACCCGGTTGATGTGGACGAGAGTGCTCGTGTCGTCACGCGGCCCGGCGCATCCGATCGACAGCCGGACGCCGATCCGGATGTCGCGGAACCGCGGCGCCGAGCGGGTCGAAGGTGCGGAGCCGGTCGCCGTACGGCGTCACGAGCGCCGCGACGTAGCGCGCCAGCATCTCGGCCCCGGTGTGTCCGCGCCGGAACGCTCCCGGCGACGTGCCGGTGAGCCGCCGCACGTTCCGCGCGAACGCCTGCGGCGAACTCGCGTCCACCCGTTCGGCGAGCGCCTGCACGGTGAGCCCGCGCGCCTCGCCGAGGTGCGCCGCCCACACGAGGCGCGCCCACGCGACGTACCGCTTGGGCGAGGGCAGGCCGGCGCGGAAGAAGCGCGACGTGAGCGTCTGCGGGCACATGCCGAGCCGTTCAGCTACGGTCCGCGCCCGCGCCACGTCGGGCGCGAACGCCAGCGCGAAGAACCGCGCCAGTCCACCCAGCGCCGGACCGCCCGCGCCGCGCGCGTGCACCACGTCACCGTAGACGGAGGCGAGCACCGCCGTCACGCACGCGCGGTGCACGGCCTCGGGCAGCCGCCGCGGGGCGAATGTGCCCCGGAGCGCCGTCCAGCCGCCCGGGCCGCGGCAGTCGAGCAGCGCGGGCACGCCGACCTCCCCGAGCAGGTGCGCGGCCGCGAGTGCCTGCCGCTCGTCCGCCGCGGGCGTGACGAGGCCGGCGAACGCGACCGCGGGGAACCCGCCCACGTAGGCCGCCAGTGTCGGCCGGTCGTCGATCGTTAGGCGCGCCGTCGAGAGGAGCACGGCGTCGGCCAGCCCGCGGGTGAGGTCCTCGCCCACCGCGGCGAGCGTCTCGCGGTGGCTGAGCGCCACGATTCCACCTGCGCCCGCGTCCACCTGGGCGCGCTCCCGGGCCGTGAGCCACGCGACCACGCGCGGCCGGGTCGGGAAGGGGCGGACAGTGGCGGGCGTGCCCGCGCCGGCTCCGCCCTCGGGGGCCCCGGCGTGCAGGGCCCCTCCGGTCCGATCGGTCGCGGCCCGCATCAGAGAATCCCCGCTTCGGCGAAGGACGCGTAGCGCCGCCCACCGATGATGACGTGATCGTGCACGGGAATGTCGAGCAGCCGCCCCGCCGCGACCAACTGGTCGGTGACCGTGCGGTCGTCGGGGCTCGGCGTCGGGTCGCCGCTCGGGTGGTTGTGCACGAGCACGAGCGCGGCGGCGCCGGCGATGATCGCGGCCCGGAACACCTCCCGCGGGTGCACGAGCGACGAGTTGAGGATGCCGCGCGTGATCGCGATCGGCTCCGCCGCGCAGTGCTGCGCGTCCAGCGCCAGCAGCCAGAACGTCTCCGCGACCTCGCGGGCCGCGTACGGCCGCATGAGGTCGAACACGTCGAGTGGGGAGCGCACCGGGACGCGCGCGGCGTCATCCCACGCGGGGTGGCCGGCCGGGGCGGGGAACGTGCCCTCGCGCACGAGGCGCAGCGTGCCGAGCGTGCGCGCGGCGGCGGCGTTCCACAGGTTGGGCTGCGTCGCGTCGGCGACGCGGGCGGGCGTGGCGCGGGGGCGCATCAGGCGGCCCGCCCGTAGGACCGCGCGTAAGGGCGCACGTCCTGCGCGTACGCGTCCTGCTCGAACTCGACCCGGCACGGCCGGGCATGCAGCGGCTCACCGGAGAGCACTTCGTACGCGGTCCCGGGAACGACGGGTCGCCCGCACCACGCACAGCGGTGCGCGGCCAGCCAGCGCGCCTCGGTGCGCGAAGCGCGCTCGGCCGCGTCGACGCGACGCTCGGCCTCGTGCCGGCGGGCGGTGGCGGCGAGCCCGGAATCGGCGATGTACCGCCCGGCGACGTGCGAAGGACCCTCGGCGGCGAGGATGGCGCGCTCCTCGGCGCGTACCGCCTCGGACGGCGGCGCCGCGGGCGGGAAGTAGATCGGAGCGTACATCGAGCACTCTCCCTCGGTTCGCGGGGCGGAAGCGCCCTCGCGTTATGTGGGAGTAGTATACAGCATAATGCTGCATATGTCAAGAGGGGCTCCGGCGTCTAGCTGCTCCGTCGGTCGATCCTCTCGCGCCCCGTACTCGCCCCGCCGCGTGCCTAACGTCGTGCGACCGGACCCGCCCCGACTTCCCCCGCCCAAGCCGCCGCGGAGCGGCCCGCGCAGCCGCGGCTGCCCTCCGGAAGCGGCGAGCACACGGAGCGCGGGCCGCAGGCCGGCGCGGAGTGCGGCAGCGCCACCGCCCCGGAGCGGCACGCGGCCGCGGAGAGGCGGCGCCCGTCGCCCGAGCGTGCACCCCGTCCGCGCCTGCGCACCGCGGCGTGCGTTGCCGTCGCGGCGCGCGGTCGGTAGCGTGCCGCCATGCCCGCCCGCCGTCCTCCCGCGTCCGGCGCCCGCGCCGCTACGCCGGCCCGCCAGAAGGCGGGCGAGCCCGCGCAGATGTTCGTGCTGGACGCCGACGCGGCCGCGGCCCTGGCGGACGTGGCCGCGCGGGCGGGCGTGTCGCAGGCAGGCGTGCTGGAGCTTGCACTCCGCCGGCTCGCCCACGACGCCGAGCGGGGCGGGGCGGGTGCCCTGTCCGGCGCCTCGGCCGCGCGCGGCCCCGTCGCGGCCGGGCGACGGCAGGGCGTGCGCCTCTCGCCCCACGCGCAGCAGCTGTTGCACGAGCTGGCCGACGCGCGCCCACGCTACGGCGAGACGCGCGTCGCGGTCGTCGAGCTGGCGATCCGGCGGTTCGCCCGGTTCGCCGAGCGGGAAGGGCTGCTGGCGCCGGCCGCCGGCTGACCGCGGCGGCCGGCGCGCCCGCCGGCACGCGTTAGGCGACCCGGCGGCGCACCTCGGGCAGCCAGGCCACGGCGACGCGGCAGCAGTTCCGCCGCCGGTTCGGCACCGTCGCCCGCCACTCGGCGACGAGCAGCAGGGCATGCGACACGCAACACACCGCCGTCCGCCCCCGCACGGGATCCGTAACCCGCGCCTCCCCGTCCCGCATGCACGGCCGGAGGGCGCGTGCACCGCGGGCGTTCGCGTCCGCGTGCGAGTGCCACTCGCACGCCGGGGCGAGCGGCAACCGGAGCTGCGCGGCGTCGGCCGACGAACGCGCCGGCCGGCGCCCGGTCCTGCCGTTCACCGCGCCCCCGCGCCGACGTGCTGGGCGCGCCCGAGTGCGGCCTTCCCCGAACAGACTGGGCAGAGCGGGGCGGCGCCGTTGCGCCGGTGCAGTCGCCGCTCGAACGTGCGGTCCGCGCCTTTCCAGACGCGCGCGACGGTGTGGTCGATGCCCGCCGCGCTCACCGCGGCCATGAGGCGGGCGCCGCGCCCCGCCGCGTGGTGCGCAAGGCGTTCGGCCAGCAGTTCGGAGTACCCGACGTAATGCCGCGCGTGCTTGTACGGGGCGGCGAAGTGGAGCAGGTAGACGACCGGCGACCGGCGGGCCATGCGCGACGCTCCTTCGGTTCGCGGGGCGGAAGCGCCCTCGCGTTGTCGAAGCAATATACAGCATTATGCTGCAACGTCAAGCGCCGCACTCGCCCGGCCGCGGCCTTTCCGTTAGGCACCGCGTCCCGCGCCGGCCGGCGGCCCCCTCGCGCGCGCGCCGTCCCCCGACGTCCGTCTCCGAACGAGCCGCCCTACGGCGCCCCCGGGCGCCGCCCGCGGCGCGTCACGCGCCGTGCCGCAGCGCGAGCGGCCGTCAGGCCGCTGCTCGTGCCGGCGGTACGACCGGTAGCCGGAGCGTGATCACGGCCGCGCCGGTCTCTTCGTCGCGGCGGTAGGCGAGATCTCCCGCGTGCCCGTAGAGAGACCGGAGGCGCTCCCGTGTGTTGCGCACGCCCCGCTCCCGCGTGAGTGGCGGCTCCGTCATCGGCGTGGCGCGGCCGAGAGTGCCGAATGTCAGGTCGACCTCCACACCTGTAGCAGTCGACCGGGCGCGCACCTCGACGTCAACTTCCGCGTGTCGCGCCGTGATGCTCGGCAGCAGGTCCTCGACGAGCGCCTGCACGATCTGCGGGGGCACCGCGATCTCGGCCGTCGACGCGTCGCACGCCGCCCCGAACCTCACCGCGGTGCCGCACGCCGCCGCATGCAGGCGCACGACGGATCCGACGTTCTCGAGTTCCTCCCGCAGCGTCACCTCGCGCACGCGTGCGGACGCCAGTGCGCCGCGGAGCGAGTCCGCCAGCAGCACGAGCGCGTTGTTCGCGGCGGCCGGATCGCGCGGGATCGTGTCCGCGATCCCGTCCATCGTGCGAAGCAGGGCGTCAGGCTGCAGCTCGAGCCGGAGCAGGTCGAGCCGCGCCTCGGCGGCGCGCTGGACGGCCTCCGCGGCCGCCACCGCGCGCCTGCGCTGGGCCAGCACGCGCACGGCCACGTGCGCCAGGACCGCCGTCGTCCCGTACCCGAACAGCGCGCCCTTCGCCTCCTTCGCGATCACGCCCCACACCCCCCGCGCGTGCCACCACGGCATCAGCACCGGCGAGATCGCGTACGCGAGCGCGCCCCACGCTGGGCCGAGCGCGAGCCCGAGCGCGAGCTGCGCGGCGACACGCCGCCACTCCCGTCGCACGTTCGTGATCGGCCACCGCTCCGCGATCGCGATGGCGGCCGTGATCGGCGCGAGCCACAACAGCGTTTCGGCGAGGCGGTAGGCGCCGCTCCACGGCTCCGGCGGCGCGCCCGGCACCTTCCGCAGCAACGCCGCCTCGAGTGTCCAGGTGAGCAGTCCGTACGCGACGCTCCACGCGAGCAGGACACGCCACACTCGCGCGCGCCGCAACAGGGGGCGCGCGGCGTGGAGCGTCGCTTCGTGGCGCCCTCCCGCCTCGGTGGGATCGCGAATCACGGCCGATGCCTCGAGCGGTTCGGTGTGTTTGGCGGTGCGACCCCGTCACGCGCGGCCGCGGGCACGTCGGCGTCCGGGAGTGTCCCCCAATCCACCGGCTCGCGCGACGGCCACACCCGGACCTCCGGGGCGCCGTCACCCGGCGGCACGATCACGTAGGTGAAGTGCGACACCCAGTCGCCGGCGTTGACGTAGAACCGCCCGGGCGCGACCTCGACGAGGGCGGGCAGGTGGCTGTGCCCCGCGACGACGAGCGCGAGCCCGGGATCGACGTCGAGCACCATGCGCGCCCACGCCTCGATCGCGGGGGCGCGGCGCTTCGGTCCGGTCGGCTCGCCGCGGGCGTGGCGCGCCGCACGATCGCGCGTCGGGCTCCGCTCCGCGAGCGCGCGAAACGCGTGCTCGCGCCAGCGCGTGCGCATCACCTGCCGCACACCCCACACGAGCGCCGGATGCCGCAGGAGCGGGTATGGGTTCCGGTACGGGCTCGCGCCCCATCGCGCCCCGTCACCGTGCGCCACCAGTGCGCGCCGGCCCGCGATCCACAGCTCCGACGGGTCGGGCAGGACCCGCACGCCCACGCCTCGCAGGGCGGGACCGCTCCACTCGATCGGGTCGCGGTTCCCGCCGATGAAGCTGACGGAAAGCCCCGCCCGGACCGCCTCCGCTACGCGCGCGATCACCGCCGCGTGTGGCGGCACGACCGGGCCGGCGTCTACCGGCCCGACGTCGAACAGGTCGCCGGCGATGACCAGCGCGCCCGCGTCGCGCGCCGCGTAACGCAGGAACTCCAGGAATGCGCGCTCGGTCGTGTCAGGCACCGCGCCGATGTGGACGTCGGACACGATCACGGCCGGCGTGCCATCGCGCGCCGCGCCCGGTCGGCTCACGCTGACCCCGCGGGCGCGACCCCCGCCGCGTGCGGCGCGACCTCCGCCCACGTCAGCGCCATCGGCGTTGCACCGGCGATGCGGAACGGGATCCGCGCCTCGACCACCGTCCCGCGCCCGGACGGGCCGGCCGTCAGGGTGAGCCGATGCCGTGCGCCGTACGTCTGCTGGAGGCGCGCGCGCGCGTTCCGCAGCCCGTGCCCGAAGCCGCGCGCGGGAGTGCCATAAGGGGGAGCGCCGCGAGCGGCCTGCACGCCGACGCCGTCGTCGCTCACGCGCAGCACGAGGTCGCCGCCGGTGCGCGTCGCCTCGACCGAGACCTCATGGCGTCCGGGCAGCGCCTCGACGCTGAACTTGATCGCGTTCTCGACGAGCGGCTGCAGCAGGAATGGCGGGAGCGCGGCGTGTTCGACGCCCGGTGCGACGCGCCAGGTGAGCGCGAGCCGGTCGCCGAACCGCAGCTCCTGCACCCGCGTGTAGGTGGCCAGTGAGGCGACCTCGTCGGCGAGCGCGACTTCCGCCACGCTCGCGGACCGCACCGACTGGTCGAGCATGGCGCGCAGTCCCCGGAGCGCCTCGACCGCGCGATCCCCGTCGTCGTAGATCAGCGCGGAGACGGCGTTGAGCGCGTTCAACAGGAAGTGCGGCTGCAACTCCAGCGATAGCACCTGCAACTGGGCGCGCGTCGCCGCCTCGGCGGCGCGCAGGGCCGCCACCTCACGCGTGCGGTTCGCGCGGATCCAGTGCGCGACGTGGCAGATGCCGACGACGACGACGTACACGTACAGCACGCCGTTCGCCGTCTTCAGGTACGTGCGCCACACGCCCCAGGGCGCCCACCCGGGAACGAACGTCAGGCACAGGTAGTAGGCCGCCGTCCCCCACGCGAAGGGTGCGGCGACGATTGCGGCCCCGTGCAGCAGGAGCCGCGGCCCGTCCGTCGCCGATCGGACGGGCCACCAATCCGTCAGCGCGACCGCGGCGGCAAGGAGCGGCGCCCAGACCAGGGCGTAGATGACGTTCTTGCTGCCGGTGGCGACGCTCGTCGGGCGGGCCGCCCCAACGCTCGCATACACGTACTCGAGGAGCCACGAGCCGAAGCCGTAGACCAGCGTCCAGCCGAGGAGCAGCACACGGGTTTCGCGCACGCCAAGCAGCGAGGCGGCGGGCGATCGGCTGACATCTGAGCCGTTCGGGGGGCGCGACCTGAGTCCCTCTCCTGCTGTCTCGTTCCGCTTCTGCTGCATGCTGCGCCTGCGTCGGTACCGAGGTCAGCGATCGTCGGCGAGAGCGGCGCCACGACGCCGTTGTCCAGTCGTGCCGCCTGGAGAACGCCTACCACGTGCGCGTCGCGGGCGCTAGTCGGGCGCGCCCGTTGCCGTGGACGACGGGCGTCTTGCGTCACGAGACGCCCGATAGGCTGGAGCGGATGGTCAGTTTCCCGGACCGCATCGCGCCGTCCGCGACGAGCCAACGTGCGACGTCATCCACGTCCGACCTCAGCTCCGGTGTCGACGAGAGCCGGAGAGGCCGTCGTGACCTCGGAGGGTCTGGTACGCGCCCTGATGCGCGACGCCGGGATCGCCGTCCGGTGACGGCGGCCTATCTTCCGCCGGCGCCGCGGACCCGCGCCCTGGTGAGTGCGCGTCGCCGCGATTGGAGCGATTGGAAGGAGACGGGCCATGTTCCGCCAACAAATCGGCGCCGCCCTCGTGGCCGCGCTCCTGTGCACGGTCGGCTGTATCACCGGGGCGGCCGCGCGGCCGCGTGCGCCCCGGGCAGACACGGCGGGGGCGCCGCTTCCGGTCGAGATCTACGCGGTCCGCTACGGGACGCTCCGCGATTTCCCCGTCGCCGCGCTCGTGGCCGGCGCCGACACGACGCGGCGCATCGACATCGCGCTGATGGTCTGGCTCGTCCGAGAGCCGGGTCCGGACGGCCGCCGCCGGACCGTGCTGCTCGACGCCGGCTTCTACCGCGACGCGTTCGTCGGCCGGTGGCACCCCGCCGACTACCGGCGCCCGGACGTCGCGCTCGCCGCCCTCGGCGTGCGGCCGGCGGACGTGACCGACCTGATCGTCTCCCACGTGCACTGGGACCACCTCGACGGCGCCGACCTGTTCCCGCACGCGCGCGTCTGGATCCAGCGGGCCGAGTACGACCACCACGTCGACGCGGCCGGGCGCGCGCGCGATCCGGCCATCGACGCGGTCGACGCGGCGATGCTCGCGCAGCTGCGCGCGGCGGGCCGGGTCACGCTGCTCGAGGGTGACAGCATGCCCGTGCTGCCCGGGATCGTGGCGTACACGGGCGGGCGGCACACGTACGCGTCGCAGTACGTGGGCGTGGCGACCCTGCACGGGACGGTCGTGCTCGCGTCGGACAACGCCTATCTGTACGAGAACCTCGAGGCGCACCGGCCGATCGCGCAGACGCTCGACTCGGCGTCGAACCTCGCGGCCCAGGCGCGCATGGCGCGGCTCGCGGGCGACCCGCGGCGCATCGTGCCGGGCCACGACCCGGCGGTGTTCGTCCGGTTCCCCAAGCCGGGGCACGGCGTGGCGCGGATCGAGTGAGCCCCGCGGCCGACGCGCCTGCGCGTCGGCCGGCGCGTGCGGGGCGACCCGACGACGGGTAGGCGTGATCGCCGCCGTTCCGGAGGTTTCTGGGACGCGGCACCCGAGAGCGAAGCCCGAGGTTGTGAAATGAGTTCGCGGACACGGCGTTGCGAAAGCGGGCGCCTCTAGCGCGGACTCGTCCTCCTGTAGGTTGATTGCAAATTCGACCCATGCCTAACGCACGTCGCCGGCTGCGTCCGCTCGTTCCGAGGTTCGCTCGCGTTGTCCGAAATGGGCTGAAGATTTCGGATATGCCGACGCGCGCACGTCTAACCGCCGACGCGAAAGTGAACCGCCCCGGCGTTCCCGGGCGACTGCCGCGAATCGTGGTGTACCCTCGTTCACGTGGGGGCGACGCGCCGATAGGTTAGCCTATCAGACAATCCGGGAGTCATCCCCGCGCACGCGGGGGCGACGCGTTCGTCCGCGATCCATTGTACAACCTTTCCGGGTCCATCCCCGCGCACGCGGGGGCGACGTGTACCCGGTGACCTCGTTCTGGCCCGTGGAGGGTCCATCCCCGCGCACGCGGGGGCGACGATCTCGCGCTGCAGCGCGGCGGCGAGCGCGTGGGTCCATCCCCGCGCACGCGGGGGCGACTACGCGACGGACGACGCGTACGCATCCAAGCTGGGTCCATCCCCGCGCACGCGGGGGCGACGGGGGCACGGCCGGCGACTTCTGGTGCGACGCGGGTCCATCCCCGCGCACGCGGGGGCGGCGTCGCCGAGTTGATGCCCGTGGCTCGGCAGCGGGGTCCATCCCCGCGCACGCGGGGGCGACTTCGTGACGAAGGGCAACGCGGCGTCGAAGGCGGGTCCATCCCCGCGCACGCGGGGGCGACGCGTGTGCCCTGCTCAGCGAGCACGGCGTTCAGGGTCCATCCCCGCGCACGCGGGGGCGACACGGTCCCGGGACTCCCCCGCGTCGGGTCCGCGGGTCCATCCCCGCGCACGCGGGGGCGACGACGCCCGCGTCGGTGACGGTGTCCTCGAGCAGGGTCCATCCCCGCGCACGCGGGGGCGACCGCGTCTGCTGCTTGCCGCTGATCTCGCTCGCGGGTCCATCCCCGCGCACGCGGGGGCGACGACGTCACCTTCCTGCTCGCGCGCGTTGCGGAGGGTCCATCCCCGCGCACGCGGGGGCGACCCGTCGTCGCGGAGGTAGCACGCGACCTCCGCGGGTCCATCCCCGCGCACGCGGGGGCGACATGCTCGAGATCTACAGCCCACACGCCCCCGAGGGTCCATCCCCGCGCACGCGGGGGCGACGTCCGTAGACCAGGCGGTCGATCAAATGCCGAGGGTCCATCCCCGCGCACGCGGGGGCGACGTTAGTTCCGTCGCGTCCGGTTTCCGCGTGCGCGGTCCATCCCCGCGCACGCGGGGGCGACGCGGCGAGGAAGGCGAGGCGGATCATCGGGCGGGGTCCATCCCCGCGCACGCGGGGGCGACCCCGGTCGGGTTCTCCATGACGCGCTTCCGGAGGGTCCATCCCCGCGCACGCGGGGGCGACACCCCCGACGACATCCGCCGCGCCTACGCCGCGGGTCCATCCCCGCGCACGCGGGGGCGACGCCGCGCTCGACTTCACGAAGCCCGGCTACGCGGGTCCATCCCCGCGCACGCGGGGGCGACGATGTGCGCGCCGCTCACGCGGTCTCTCCCGCGGGTCCATCCCCGCGCACGCGGGGGCGACACGTAGTCACCGCGGTCGATACGGTCCGAGCCGGGTCCATCCCCGCGCACGCGGGGGCGACTGCGCGACGGCCGACCCGCAGTGGTGGTATCGGGGTCCATCCCCGCGCACGCGGGGGCGACCTCTGCCGGGTCGACCTGCAGCTGTCCCGCGCGGGTCCATCCCCGCGCACGCGGGGGCGACAAGCGGGCGATCGTGTCCGCCGCGTTAGTCACGGGTCCATCCCCGCGCACGCGGGGGCGACGGCGACGGCGGGCGCTCACGAGATGCCCCGGCGGGTCCATCCCCGCGCACGCGGGGGCGACGCCGGGTGGATGGATGAGGAGGAGGCGCGCGCGGGTCCATCCCCGCGCACGCGGGGGCGACGCCGGGTGGATGGATGAGGAGGAGGCGCGCGCGGGTCCATCCCCGCGCACGCGGGGGCGACCGAGAACGCGGCGAGGTCGCCGCCGGTGAGTGCGGTCCATCCCCGCGCACGCGGGGGCGACGTAATCGTTGCGCAGCGAAGTTGCTGCGTTTTGGGTCCATCCCCGCGCACGCGGGGGCGACGAATACGGCGATTCGTCGTGGGAGTTAGACGCGGGTCCATCCCCGCGCACGCGGGGGCGACCGCGGCGTCCGTGAACTTGGCGACGCTCAGATGGGTCCATCCCCGCGCACGCGGGGGCGACACGGTGACATTTGCGACCTCGACGTGCGACGCGGGTCCATCCCCGCGCACGCGGGGGCGACCGAGATCCGCGCGCGGTGGGCGGACCTTGATCGGGTCCATCCCCGCGCACGCGGGGGCGACGCCGCGGCGAGCCGGCATGGCTACTACGACCCGGGTCCATCCCCGCGCACGCGGGGGCGACGACGGCATCTGGCGCCGCGTGCGCCTGATCCCGGGTCCATCCCCGCGCACGCGGGGGCGACACGCGCAGCCGCTGCGTCTCGAACGTGACGACGGGTCCATCCCCGCGCACGCGGGGGCGACCCCGTGAGCGTGCACTGGCCGCGCACGAAGGCGGGTCCATCCCCGCGCACGCGGGGGCGACGACCCGTCCGAGGTGTCCTGTGCGTTGAACAGGGGTCCATCCCCGCGCACGCGGGGGCGACCAGACCGTCGACGCGCAGCTCGCGCACCTGGCGGGTCCATCCCCGCGCACGCGGGGGCGACACCTGCATCGGACCCCACCCCGCGCCCTGCGGGGGTCCATCCCCGCGCACGCGGGGGCGACGGGAGCGCGGGAATCTGCGTGCCTAACGGACGGGGTCCATCCCCGCGCACGCGGGGGCGACGCGGGCGGCAGCACCGCCGGCACGCCGAACGGGGGTCCATCCCCGCGCACGCGGGGGCGACGCGGGCGGCAGCACCGCCGGCACGCCGAACGGGGGTCCATCCCCGCGCACGCGGGGGCGACGTCGCACCTTCGCCGGGGATGAACACGCGGGAGGGTCCATCCCCGCGCACGCGGGGGCGACGCCGACGCCAACGCGTACGGCGACGACGCGACGGGTCCATCCCCGCGCACGCGGGGGCGACCCCGGCGCGGCCTAACGCCTGGGCGAGTCCGAGGGTCCATCCCCGCGCACGCGGGGGCGACATCGGTCACAGCAAACACGGACGAGGGAAGTGGGGTCCATCCCCGCGCACGCGGGGGCGACTTCGCCGACGGCCGGCACGCGTACAGCTTCGGGGGTCCATCCCCGCGCACGCGGGGGCGACGTGCTCCGACCTACCATTAGTCCACACGCCGTGGGTCCATCCCCGCGCACGCGGGGGCGACCACCACTCTCAGCCCTACCGATCATGTTCGACGGGTCCATCCCCGCGCACGCGGGGGCGACGCGCCACGCTCACCGGCGACGTGCGTTGGGTCGGGTCCATCCCCGCGCACGCGGGGGCGACCGCGGCCGGGACGACTACCGCGGCCCGTGGGTGGGTCCATCCCCGCGCACGCGGGGGCGACTACGCCGTCGCGCAGCTCGTCGGCCGCAGCACGGGTCCATCCCCGCGCACGCGGGGGCGACACTCGCTCGTTCCGCGCGCCCGTACGCTCCGTGGGTCCATCCCCGCGCACGCGGGGGCGACGCGGACGAGGCGCGCGCGCTCGGCGTCCTTGTGGGTCCATCCCCGCGCACGCGGGGGCGACGCCGGCAAGCCGACGCGCGCGGTCGCGCAGGCGGGTCCATCCCCGCGCACGCGGGGGCGACTGCGCGGCCGCGCCCGTGCCGTAGTAACACTGGGGTCCATCCCCGCGCACGCGGGGGCGACATGCGCAGGATTGCGTCGAGCGGCGGGAGCAGGGGTCCATCCCCGCGCACGCGGGGGCGACTCGCTCCACTGCACCGTGCCGGTGCGGGGCGCGGGTCCATCCCCGCGCACGCGGGGGCGACACGGCAATCCACGCGATGTTGTTGAGGAGCTGGGGTCCATCCCCGCGCACGCGGGGGCGACTCGATGTACGGCGGGTCGTTCAGGAGGTAGGCGGGTCCATCCCCGCGCACGCGGGGGCGACGTCGGCGCATACAACCAAACGCTCGCCGAGAAGGGTCCATCCCCGCGCACGCGGGGGCGACTCTTCGCTGGAACACGCTCGCAGTCATACACTTACGGAATTCCTGCCTGCCCGACTACCCGCTCGGCCGCACTGGCCCGGGCCCGCGAGTCAGTTCCGGCGCTCGTCGCACTGCTACCCGCAATCCATCGAGCACGTCCAGCTCCACGGGCGGTAACCCGAGTGTCCGCACTGCGAGCCGCCCCGGCGCGTCCCGGTCCGGGTACGCCAGAAGGACCGAGCTTCCGGGCGCGTGCTCCCACCATTCGGTCACGACTGCCCACACCCGCTCCCGCACCGCTGCGCTCAGATCGGGCGATACATAGACCCCGGGAGCGAGCTCCGGCATTACCGACGACAGGAACCCGCGGTAGCGGGCCGCCACGTCACGGGTCACGATCAGCGTCAGCGGCATCCGGAGTCGCGTCGGGCGCGTCAGCTGTGGTCGCCTGCGCGCGGATCGGCGTCACTGTCGCCTCCCCGCTCTCGGCGCCGCGGTCCGAGCTGCCGCGCGCGGCCGGCTCGGCGAAGAGCTCTTTGATGCCATCGATCATCGCCGGGATCACCCCCTCCTTGCGCATTGCCGCGCCGGTGAGCTTCCGCGCGAGCCGCTCCACCGATTCCCCGGGGCGCTCGCGCGCGAGCTTCACCGCCCGGAAGGCGCACGGCACGGTGACGCTGTCGCGGAACAGGTCCGCGATGTCGAGCACGAATGCCTGCCCCGAGTCCTCGTGGATGAAGCCGAGCTGGGGGATCGTCGCCGTGGCCGTCACCGCAACCGCGGCGGCGCCTTCGACCGCGCTCGCCGCGTGATTGATCGCCTGGTTGGGCGCGTCGGCCGCGTCGGGGTGCATGCGATCGTAGCGCCGGCCGCGCCACTCGATGCCGTGCTTCTCGGCGAGGCGCTTGTACAACGCCTTCACGCGCGCGCCCTCGATCCCGCGCAGCACCGTCACGTCGCGGTGCGGCATGATCTCGCCCAGGCGGCGCGCGTACATGCGGCGGATCACGAGCGGGCGCCCCCGCCGCTGGTCGTGCCACAACTCCACCTGCCGCCGCGCCAGCGCCGAGGTGTCGGGCATGAGCGGCGGGGCCGTGTAGCATCGTACGCCGTCCTCGCCCACGGCCGCGAGCCCCACGCCGTGCCGCGCGAGCAGACGGAGTGCGTCGTGACTGACGTTCGAGCCCGGGCCCAGCAGAAGCAGCGACACCGCCTGGTGCGGGATCGTGTACTCGCCGGCGGCGATCGTCGGGCTGCCCGCCGCGTCGAAACGCAAGCACCCGTCGGCCACGTAGAGCTGGCCGCGGTCCAGGTGCACCAGCCCGTGCCGGTCGGCGTGCGGCATGCGGGCCGTCTCGAGTCCGAGGCGTCCGGCCAGCATGGTGCCGCTCAGTCCCGCGGCGGCGTGAGAAGCAGCATGCCGAAGCCGAACGCGCGGTGCCGCCCCACGCCGCGCGCCAGCCCCACGGTGAACGCGTCGGGGTCGGTGACGACGAGCGTGCCGGTCATCAGCGCGTCAGGCCCATCGATCGCCGCCGACTGCGCGCGCGGGCCGCCGCGGTCGCGGGCGAGCAGCCGCGTGAACCGAAAGGCTTCCACGTGCGCCGCCCACGTCTCGGCCGCGCCGCCAGCCACGGGCGCAAGCTCGGCGCCCGCACTCCGCAAGCGACCATCGAGCCACTCCAGGTAGCACGCCGCGCGGGACGGCACCGGGGTCGCCGCCGTCACGTCGGGCGCGTCCGGGAGCATCCCGTTAGGCGTGCCACCCGACGCTGCCATCGCCCGCTCGGCGGCGGCGACACGGGCCAGGTACACGTCCCGCTCCTGCCCGCGCGCGCCACGCTCGGCCGCACTCGCGTGCCCGGCGAGCGGCTTGCCCAGGCGCGACACCGGGCGCAGGCGGGCTCGGAAGCCGAGTCGGGTGCCCGACGGGAAGCGGTCGGGCATGACTTTGGACGCCGTGCTAGGTAGGTCGAGTACGCCGGCGAACGTCGGGTCCGCGTACGCGCTCGCGTGGGCGAGGAGCGCGCCGAGCGGGTGCGGGCTGTAGGCGAGCAGGCGCCCACGCGGGCCGCCGCCTTCGCCTGGGGCCAGCAGCGCCCACGGCGCCGGCGCGAGGTCGCCGAACGTCGCGGCGAGCACCGCGTGCACCGCGTAGCCCGGGTCGTCGCCGTTCGGAAGCAGGCGCTCGCGCGCGGCCAGCCGCATCAGCCGCCCGAGGTCGGGCTGGAAGGCGTGCAGGTGGAGCGTCACGCTGCCTCCTGCGGGGTGAGACGCTCACGCGGTACGTGCCCGTGAAATGTGGTCACGTCGCCCGCGTGCACGCCGGCCGCCCAGTCGCGGCGCTCGCACGCCTGCGTTGCGCGGAAACCGGGCGGACACGGCTCCTCCGCCGGAACGACGAGCAACAGACTCGGATCTACGGGTGGCCGCGACGGGGCGCGCCGCGCCGGCACGGAGTCGGCGATGGGTGCCGCGAGCAGGGCGTCGTACACGGTCGCGGCCTCGACGAAGCCGGCGAAGAGCGGCGCCGCTGGGAGGCATGGCTTTCGGCCCAGGAAGAGCGGGCGCGCCGGCTCGTCGAGCGCGCGCGCGAGGTCGTCGAGCGTGGGCGGTTCGGCCGCGGCGAGCAGGCGCACGGCGACAATCACGCGCGCGTCGGCGTCGTGGTCGCGCTCGCGGATGTGCGGGCTGGCGTAGGTGTTGACGCCGCCGGCCCGCCCCTCGGGTCGCCCACGCGTCGTCCACCCGCGGTCGTCCGCGCCTAACTGCGCCGTCTGAAACTCGGTAAAGCGGCGCCCACGCCGGTCTACGCGGCAGCCGAAGACGAGACGCTCCTGCAGCCGGTCGAGGCGCGCCGCCTCCCACCGGTACACGCCGAGCGCGTTGGCGAGGAGGCCGGTGACGGTCGACGCCGACGGCGTGTCGCGCACGGGGCCGAGCCGGTCGATCATCACGCCGCCGAACGCCATGAGCGGCGCTTCGAGGCGCAGCACGAGATGGCGATGCACGGGCTCAGCTCCGGAGCGCGGCGTCGGCGTGCGCGACCGTCTCGGCAGCCCACCGTGCCAGCTCGTCGAGCGCGAGCGGGCCTCGCGCCCCGGGTCGCTCCTCCGGGGCGAGGGAGAGGAAACACCGCGCCTCGCGCGCGCCATAGGCACGGTCGAAGGCGGCGAGCCGGTCGAACAGTGCCTCCTCGCCAGCCTGCGAGAGTGAACGCTGGGGCGTGGCGCGCACGGCCTGCTCGAAGGCCGACGCGAGGGTGCGCGGCTGGCGCGCGCCCACCTCGACGAGCATGCACTGTGTCCACGCGTACGGGGCGGTGGAGCCCTTCTTGGCGCCGGGCGACACGGTGGCGACGAGGTGCAACAGGTGCTCGACCACCTTCGCAGGAAGCCCGCGATCTACCTCGGTGTCGGCCCAACGCTCGACGTTCTTGCCGGTGATGTTGGCAACGAGCAGCGGGACGTCCACGACGATATAGCCGTAGAACAGGCCTGACGTCAGCTCCGTGTCGAAAATGCCGGCGGAGCCCGCGTCCTGCGCGTCGTCTTGCGTCCGCAGATCGTCCACGACAGTGAAGTAGTCCGTCTCGGACTCCTGGTGGTGCACGGTGAACGCGTGGGCCACGTGAATGGCTGCATCGGTGTTCGCCGCCGGGTCCGACGTGACCATGCGGCCGAACAGCGCTGCCTCCAGCCCGCTCGCGAGGTCGCCCGCCGCGTCCTTCATGGCTGAGAGGTTGGCCCGGGCATCCTTGTTCTTGAACAGGGCGGTCACGGCCTTCCCCGCCTCGTCTGCGGAATCCGCACCACGCACCACATCGGCGATCAGACGGGTGAGATACTCGATCTCGCGCCAGCCGAGCAGCAGCGCCTGGCGGCTCCGCACCTGCTCGGCCTTCTCGCCGTACAGTGCCTTGGAGAGCGCGAGCCCGGCGGTGTCGATGGCCGCCGCGTCTGCGGCTGGCAGCTGCTCAACGAGCCGCGGCCGGATGGCGTACTCGAACACCTCGCGCGACCGCGTCGAGAGCGGAGCGCCCGTCTGGTCGAGCCCCCACTCGTTACCGCGGGCGATGCGCCAGTGCCGCTTGAGACACTGCGACGAGACACGCGTGCGCACCGTGCCACCGTAGGGTAGGCGCTTGGCCAGCCCCGCATCATCGCGGTTGAGGAGCACGCCAGGGTACGACGTGAGCGTGTGGACCTGCAGGAAGCGCGGCGCGGGCATGGAGGGGAAGGCGTTAGGCATGAATGGGAATCAGTCTTTCGCGGGTGTGGCAGGCGCCGCGTCGAACACCTGGTAGTAGCCCCGCGCGAGGCGGTGGCGAAGTTGGTCCGCGCGCCGCTCGCGGAGCCCCTCGACCAGTGCCAGCTCGGCGAGGTCGAGGGGCGAACATGCCTCGTCGCGGCTGTGGAGGAATCGCGCGGCGAGCACGGCCTGATCGCGGAAGGCATCGTCCCGACTGGCGAGCAGGCGCGCGAGACGCGATTCGGGGTAACCGGCCGCGGCAAGCGCCTCGCCGGCCGGGCGGGCGGGCGGGGCGACGCCAGGTCGGGCGAGCATCGCCAGCACGTGCACGGCGGCTGCCCAGCGCAGCGCGCCGTCGGCGGCGAGAGCCGCGTCGTCGAGCTCGCGGAGCAGGCGGTGGTAGGTGGGCTGCCGGCTCACCGTCGCCGGGTCGCCGCGGCGGATGCTAGCCAGCGCGCCGGTGCCGAGCTCCGGATCGGCGAGACGGCGGGCGACGCGGGCGAGGTGCCGGCGGTCGGGGTTGTCGGGCGCGGTCCGCGGAGTCGACGGCGCGGGCATGGGCGCGGGCATAATGTGGGGGAATACGCGTTAGGCGCCCGGCTTCGGCTGAACGTGCTCGCCGAAATAGTAGCGGAAGGCGGCGTCGAAGCGTCGGAGAGCGCGGACGCGCGTCCGGTGGTGGCGCATGGCGGCGCTGGGGGCGGTGTCCAACACGTCGCGCAACACGGCGCGGCCACCATCGCGAAGTTGCAGGAGCCAGCGAGTGCGCTCGGCGACCGCAGCCTCGCGGTCGTCGCGCACGGCCAGCTCCGCGTCGAGGTCGGCGAAGAACGTCGCGTCTACCCGCGCGTCGAGCTGGCCGACGGCGGTGCCGGCCCGCGCCTTGGCCGTGTCATCGTCCCGCGCGCGCTCGGTGCTGCTCGGCGCGGCGGTGTACACGGCGAGCGCCGCGGGGTAGAGCACCTTGCGCGCGAACAGCCCTACCTGCTCCACGCGATCGCTCGCCAGCTTGGCCGCGGCGTCGCTGGCGATCACCGGGCCGAAGAACGGACGCATGGTGCGCGACACGGGGATGCGTCGTTCGTGGAACCCTTCGGTCTTTCCCTGGCCGCGCACCACGGCCCGGGCAACGACTGCGAGCCCCTGGTCGGCATCGTCGGCCGTGACCTCCTGCAGCGGCGCGCGGACAGGGGCCTTCGGATCGGACGGGGTGGGAAAGAGAAGTGGGACGAGCCGCTTGTACGTCAGCCCGCCCGCGTCCACGGTGAGCGCCTTGCGACCGTCTCCGTCCGGCATCAGTGGCGTCCATGGGTCACCCGTCCGCCCACTGAGTGCTTTCGCGTCCACGCGCGCGGCGGCCGACCCGGCCGCAAGCGCGGAGAGCGCGCCCGTGTGCGGGTCGGCGGTAAGCCGGATGCGCCGGCAGACCTCGACGTAGAAGGGATCGAGGGCTGTGGGTGGGAGCGAGGTCTTGCCGTCCCACGGCGCGAGCCACACCAGCCCGCGGCCGCCGGTCGCCGGGAAGAACGAGTGATCGTCGAGTATGCGCGTCCGCAGGGCGAGGAGGCGCCGCAGGTCACGCGTGAGCCGGTCGCCGGGGCGCGTGGAAGGCGCGACACCAAATCCCGGGCGGCTGGCGAAGCCGCCATTCATGCGACTCACGCCGTAGTTGCCGGCACCGAGGAAGCCTTCCTGCGTCTGCAGGCTGACGAGCGCATACACCCAGTGTTCCGGGCGCGCGGCGTTCATCAACGCGCGCTTCACGTCGTGGTTCTTCGCGGTCACGAGCATGTCGAGTCCGTCGGCCGTGTCCACGCGCTTGAACGCTGAGACATCGCCCCCTGGGACCGGCGGCTGGAGCAGCGCCGGCCGCGCGGGCGGCGCCACCAGCGACCACGCGGACGCGTCCGGGTCGTCCGGCGTGAGCGCGAGGAGGAGCGCACGCCAGGCGTCGGCGTCGTCAGGCGGGTCCGTTAGGCGAGCCCCGTGCAGTGCAAGCGCTCCCACCTGCACGAGGAACGCGTGCCACACGTGCCGCTGATGCGGGCGCACGGCGGGGAAGTCGCTCACGGTGCCGCGCACCAGCGCCGCGTAGAGCGCCGGTAATGACAGCTGCTCCCGCTGCCGCCCGACCGCATCCGCGGCCGAGAGTAGCGGCTCGTCCAGCAGCTTGTAGCGTACCGCGTCCGCCATCACGCCTCCTCCGCCCGGCGCAGGCCGTGGCGGTCGTAGATGAATGCGAGGTCCCCCACCTGCACCTGCAGTCGTGCCCCAGGCGCTCGGCCCTCGGGCTCGCGCGTGACCGCAACCGGCACGTCGTTATTTGGTGGGAGGCCGCGCGCCATCCAGCTGGGCACGACCAACCGGTCCACAAGCTCGCCGAGGGGTCCGACACTCGCTGACGGTAGGTCGACCAGCCGGTCGTCAGCGCCGAGCCGCGTGACGAGGCGGTCGTCGAACCGGGTGTTGGGTTCTTCCATGAGCGGGCGGCTTCGCCACAGCAACCCGTCCGCGGCGACCTGTCCATCGGCGAGCGCGCTGCCCTCAACCGCATTGCGGTGTGCCCGCCAGGCCTCGCGCTCCGGCTCGGGCATCCCTGCAATGAGCGCCTCGACGGCGTCGTCGTGCAATGCGCCCTCCACCAGTGCGCGGTTCACCGCCGGGATGCGCCAGGTGCCGTGGTCGGCGACGAGCCGCCGCGTCGCCTCGAGCACGGTGAGGTCACGGTAGACCCCCTGTGGTACGCCGTCCACGATGCGGTGGCCGAGCCCGTGGCGGGATAACCCGCCCGGACGGCCGGGGCGCAGGAACGGCGCGAGCCCGCCGGCGGGGACGAGCACCACGGCCCGCGCACCGCGGTACGGCTCGGGGCGCACGCGAGGATTCCCGGTGCGGTCCGTCGCGTGCCGGTGCAGCCGGCCGAGGCGCTGCAGCAGCACGTCGGCCGGGCACAGGTCCGTGACCAGCAAATCGGCGTCGAGGTCGAGCGACTGTTCGAGCGTTTGTGTGCCCACGACGACCACGCCACCTCGGGGTCGTGTGCGGCCCACCGTCGCTTCGACGGCTGCGTCAAGCAGCTGCCGGTCGGCGCGGGCGAACCGGCCGTGGTGGAGGGTGGCGACGCCGCGGACGCGGAACACCATAGCGTCGTCCGTAGCCGCGGCGGCTTCGAGCGCGCGTTGCACCGCCACCGCTCCATCGACCGTGTTGCGCACGACGAGCACCTTCGCACCCGCGCGCGCCGCATCGAGCGCCGCGCCGGCGATGGCGGCAGGATCGTCAAGCCACTCGCGCAGTTCCATCGTCACGGCCTTGTCGGTACTCATCGCCGCGATCGGCAGCGGCGGCCCGTCCGGCGCGCCGAGGGAGAGCAGCGGGTAGGGCGTCGCGGCCGCGTCCCGCAGGCTGGGCACGACGTCGTCCGCGACGCGCCCGCCGCCGGCCTCGGTGAGGAACTGCCGGCGGGCCTTCGCGCCTAACGTGGCCGAGAGCAGCACGGCGTGTCCGCCGGCGTCCACGTGGTCGCGGAGCAGGTGACCGAGCACCCGCCGTATGTAGGCGTCCGACGCGTGCACCTCGTCGACGACGAGCAGGTGGCGCATGAGTGCCGCGCCGCGCAGGTGCGCGTGCTTGACCCGGAGCGCGGCGAGGAGCGCCTGGTCCACGGTGCCCACCGAGAGCATCGCCGCGAAGTAGCGCTTCGGGTGCTCGCTCGCCCACACCGGCGCGCGCCGCTCGTCGCGCTCGGCGTCATCCATGCGGTCCGTCGCCACGGGCAGCTCGCCCGCAGACACGCGCCGAGTTGCGCGGTCCAGGTACCCTGGGACGGCGAGCACCACGGGCGGCGGGTCGTCGGGCCAGAGCGCGCGCGCGAATCGTTCGACCCGTTGGTGGAGCTGGACCGCGGCCGTGCGCGTCGGGAGTGCGAAATACAGCCCGTCCACCGCCCCCCGTGCAAACAGCGTGGCGAACCGCCACAACGCCGCTTCCGTCTTCCCGGAGCCCGTCTCCGACTCCACAACGACGAGCTGCCCGGGCGCGGTGCCCGCCTCGCGCTGGTGCGGGTGTGGCGGGTAGCTGAAAATTGCCTCGAACGACGGGAGCCCCGCGGCACACAGCCGCGAGCGCCACGGTTCGGGGTCGAGCCCGATCTCGCGCAGCCGCGAGGCCGCCCACGCCCGACGGCCGTCATCGTCTGGCGCATGCTCCCAATCCGACGACGCAATCCAGTCGGCGAGTTGGATGAGGCCGGCGAACGCGTGAACGAAGCCCTCCGACTCGGGCAGCGACGGCGCGCCTGTCGTGTGAGCACCCGGAAGAAATGCGTCCGCGTCGGCGCGCAGCGCGGCAAGTGCGCGTATTGGATCGTAGCCGTCGAGCGAGGAGCGCCAGTGCCGCCGATCCTGCGCGCGGACGTCAGTGCGCGCCCACGGGCGACCGTGATGGGAGAACACGGCGTCGAGCAGGGCACCCCGGCTGGCCGGGTACACCCACGACGCGAGCCGTTCTCCCCGGAGCGCGGAGAACGCGGCGGCGCTCAGGTCGGGATCGGCCGCATCGCCCACGATCGCGGCGAGTGGTGCGATGTGACCAACGCGTGGAGCTCCACGGTCGCGGCGCGCTTGGAAGCCGACGTTCACCTTCCCGCAGTCGTGCAGATGCACGAGGTACGCGAGGCGGGCGCGCGTGACCACGTCGAGATCGCGACAACCTGTCATTCGCGCTAGGCGACCCGCGATCCCGGGGACCTCCAAGAGCGCGCGGAACACCGCCGCGACGTCACGACAATGTGCCGTCAGCGCTTGCTCTCGGACGACTCGACCGCCCGCGTCGTGCGCCAGCTTTCCCCAAATAACGGCTGCCGGAGGCGCAGCGTGAAGCACGCGGGAGAGGAAAAAAGGAGGAACCGACGACCGGATCGGCGCTGCAACTGTGACGTTGAGCGCACGTCAGCGCAAGTCGCCACGACATGGCTGCCACGCTGGCCATGCTGAGACGTCCACCCGTCGAGACCCGACGTCTCGGCAAAGCACGGGCATCCGCGCCGCCCGTGGCTCATCGGTAGTAGGAGCGGTTCCGGCTCCCAAGTCACGTAGTCGGGGCAGCGCGGCAATCACCCGCCGAACCTCGGCGGAGATGGTCAGCGATCCCGATGACGCATTGCCGCGGGCTCCGCCGTCCAGCGGTGCCCGGGCGAAATCGGCACGCGGTCGGGTCCGTTCGTTACCTCGCGCAGATGCCCCGTGTGCTCGACATAGACGATCAGATTCACGCCCCCGTCGAGGGCCGCTGACGGCGCGAGGACGGCCCCGTACGCGCCGCCGACATCGCCGCCGAGCACTGCGCGGCGCGCGAGCGCCCGACACGCCGCGAGGTCGGCCGGGGTGTCGCTCGTGAGTGTCGCGAGATCGATTCCCCATCGCGCCCGCGTGCGGCCGTACGTGAGGTCGAGGACGCCGTCGACGGCCACCTGAACCGAGACGAGGTCGCGGCGCGTGGGCCCACCGAACAGGGCGGCGTGCTTTTCGAGCTCCGCGATGGCGCCCTCGGGGGTGAGCGCGGTGTAAAGGCAGGGCATCCGTGGCCTCCGCGTGTTCCAGCGCCCGCGCGCCGCCTTCAGGATCCAGCCCAGGTGCAGGGGCTCGGCGCCGACCGGGACGTGGCGCCACACCAGCCCCCGAAATCGGGTCACCGAGCGTCCTGCTCACTGTTAGACGAACGCGCCGGACTCCATGGTGGCCAGCACGTCGACGACCTCCTGCAGGCGCCCGCGGCGCACGCGCGCGAGCGGCGTGTGCCCGCCCAGCCCGCGGAGCGGCGTCTCGAGCCACGCCGCCGCGGCCGCCGGGGTCTCGAACACCTGCTCGAGCAAGTGCCGCAGGTCGACGAGGGCTTCGAGGCTCGCCTGGTGCCGCGTGCGCGGCGCGACCTCGCTGCCCCGCCAGCGCCGGACCGTGCGCTCGTCGGCGTCGACCACGGCCCCGATCTCCCCGAAGGTGAGGGCCAGCGTCTCATTCGCCCACGCGACCGTCGCGGCGGCGACCTTCGTATCGTGCTGACGCTTACGGGCGATGGGATCGGCGATAGCCATGGGTTCTCCGGACGGGGGCGGGTCAACGCGGCCTCTCGATGGAGAGTATCGCCCGTCAGAATGCCCGGTCAAGTGTCCGGCGGTGTGCCAGGGGGTGTGACTGGCGTCTGCCGCGCGGGGACGTGCGGGATCGCGGGCGGGTCGCCTGTCTGCCAGGGGAGATCGGCGGATTACGGCAGCTGCGCGAGCGCCTCGTCCAGCACATTCTGCGCGACGTGCTGGAGGACAGGGTCGCCGTCGTACGCGTCGCGATAGAGTGCCGCAAGGGCCCCCACGCGGGTGCGGAGCTCGCCCCGGCGCTTGGGATCGCGCCATGCGGCGGCGGTCGCGCGAGAGCGTTCGGCGACGTCGCGCGGCAGGGCGTCGCGGAACAGCACGTCGGTCTCGCGGGCGTGCAGCAGGCGGTTATATGCCCGGTGCTCCGCCTGGTGGATCAGCACACACGGCAGCACGTCCGTGTAGAGCGTGAGCAACGCCCCGCGGAAATCGACGTCGGCGAAGTGCTGGCCCTCGACGACGTGATGGAGGTCCCACTCGGCCGGGGGCTCGGGCTGGCCGTAGCGGGCGAGGAGCGTGAAGATGCGCGGTTTCTCGCGCTGCCCGTCGCGGTAAGAACACAGGTACCGGTAACTGCCGGGACGGCGGGCGTGCGGGACGGCGAACACCCCGGGCGCCCCGTCGAACGGCGTCGCGGCGAGGCCGCGCAGATAGCGGGTCGGGAGCATGGACGTGCGGGCGAGTGTCTGGGGCGAGGCGTCGTCGGTGCGCGCCTCCGTCGTTGGGCGAGGTGCCCCAGTATGCGCCAGGGGAACGCGATCCGCACGCCCGTGCACTGCGACCCGCGGCACTCCGTCTGGCGTGAAAATCTTAGTATTGATCGCGGAACCCAGAACAGGACTTCTAGGTCCCTGCTGTTTTCACTCCCACTAAAGAAATCACAACACCACGCGCTCACCGCTGTCCCACCGTGCCCGCCCTGCCCTGCCGGTGACACGCGCTGGGACGCCACCCGGCGGCCCTGTCACGGCCTCCGCAGTCAACCAGCGTCGAGCCCATGCAGGTCCGATCGGCGATGCGTTGCAACAATTACTTCGAACAGGCGCACCAGCCCACGCGCCTACGCGAACGGGTGATGCGCCGATTCAAGTCGCCGGCGTCGGCGCACCGCGGCGCCACCGGCTGAGCGCCGCGGTGGCCCGCCTGCGCGCGTCCTAACACGCTCGGCACTTCTGCCAAGGACCGTCGCACACGCACACCTCTTCGGCAAGGCGAACGTGACAGAGCCCCGGTCCTACGTGCTCGGATTGAAGGGGCGCCCATCGAGCAAAGCCAGCGCTACGGCCACCCCGCCGACGGACGTTGCTTGGTCCACGCCCGCGCCCTCGTACAGCGCGCGCAGCGTGAGCGCTTGGTCGGTCACCGGGTCGTAGAGCTCGCGGTCTCCCTCGCGATCGAGCAGCTCGCCCACAGTTTCGCCCGCCCGTACGGTGAAGTACGCCGGCACGACGACCGGGCTGCCGTCCCCGCGCGCGAGCGTGACCGTGGCGCGCGGCGGCTCGCCGGCGAGGGCGCCGCGCGTGTCGACGAGGTCCGCCGCCCCGGTCATCATCGTCATCACGCGGCCGGCGAGCACGTCCGGCCCCGCCGCCGGCGCGACGTACTGGCCCGCCGCCGGCGCGCACGTCAGGTAATAGTCGGCGAACGACATGACGTAGCGCCGATGTTTTAGGCAATCCACCGCGCGGACGCGGCAGTCCGCCCCGACGAGCACGTCGGCGAGGATCACCCACGGCCCGGGCGCGCACGGCGGGCACCGGCGCGCGACGCGGTCCCGCACGCACGGGACGAGCGCCGACGCGTTCGGCTGCTGCATGGGCGTCGTGTAGGGCGGCGGCAGGTCGCGGAGGAGCTTGACCGCGAAGCTGTCGCGCACGCGGCTGTACTCGCACGCGGCGTCGTCGCAGCCGCACCCGCAGCCGCCGGAGCGCACGGGCCGCGCCTGGCACTCGGCGTAGCGCACGGCGAGGTAGAGCCGCCCCTCGGGGCAGTCGCCCCGCACGTCGGCGCACCACGGGTCGAGCTCGTCGCCGCAGCAGCCGCTCTGCTCCCCCGCGCCCTGCTTGCAGACGTCGACCGTGACCTCGCGGTCGATGACGATCTCGTCGCCCCACGGGCCGAGCAGGTAGCCGGGCTCGATCACGACCTCGCAGTCGGTCGCGCCGCGGCGCACGCACGCGCCGCAGACGACGCCCCAGCCGTGGAGCATGCGGTTGTGGCGGCGCGCCTTCTCGCGGAAGTAGACCTGGTCCTGCGTCAGGTCGTCCGGGCCGACGAGCTGGCGCGCGAAGAAGCGCGTGCGCTCGAGGCCCGCGGCGGGCTGCGCCGGGTCGCACGGCCGCGCGCCGGCGAGGTCGGCGGTGGTCGGCATGGTCGTCATGGGTCGGGCCTCCTGTCGGGTCCGTTCAGAATGTCGTTAGGCGCGGGACGCGGGCGGCCGGTCATCCGACGCCGTCCACCGCGAACCAGCTGTCGAAGCGCCCGCCCTCGGCGCCGTCGCCGGACTGCGGGAGCGCGGCGCCGCTGTCGACGAGCGCGTCCCAGACCGCGCGCGGGAGCGGCTGCGCGGCGGTGACGTTCCACACCGCGTCCTGCTCGGCCCCCGTGAGCGCGCTCCCCCCGAACTCGGCGTCGAGGAGCAGCGCGGGCGTGCCGGTGTCGACGATGTTCCCGCCCTCGGCGCGGATCATCACGATCCAGCGCGCGCTCTTGAGCTCCCCGTCCGCGATCTCCACGAGCCGGTAGGACTCGGCGAAGCCCGGGGTGCCGAGCACGCCGGGGGAGACCGGGCCGCCGTAGGCGAGGTCGACGCGGCGCACCACGGCCTCCCGGTCGCTCCGCAGCATTACCGTGAAGACGCGGAGCCAGGACTGCATCTCTTTCAGGTCCCCGACGTTCATCTTGTGGTTGAAGGTCAGCTCGATGCGGCGCGTGTCGAGCAGCAGGCGCGCCCAGTCGCGGACCTTCGGGTCGGGCGCGTTGAAGGAGAGCGTGACCGCGTTGGGCGGCCAGACCGTGAGCACGACCGGGAGGTCGACCTGGACCTGCGTCGCGGTCGCGTCGAAGGTCACCGACGCGGGCGCGCCCGACGTGATGGACGCCGTGACCTGCTGCGCGCCGGGGGCGGGGCCGAGCGCCCAGAGGGGGAGCGTCGCGAGGCCGCCGGCGTCGGTGGTCGCGACGAACGACGGGCCTAACGTGGCCGGCGTCGCGCCGACCTGCCCGCCCCCGGTCGTCGCGGCGAACGTCACCGCGACGTTCGCCGCCGGGGCGCCGCCGTCGGTCACGCGCGCGACGAGCGGCTGGGGGAGTGGCTGCCCTGCGGGCCCGCTCTGCCCGCCGCCCGACACCGCCTCGATCGCGCGTACCTGCACGTCGCCGCCGCAGCACGCGTCGACGCGCGCGGCGAGGCAGAGGATGAGGTCGAGCAGCGTGGCGTTGCTGTAGATCGTGCGGCGCGGCGCGCAGCGGTCGATCGCGAGGCCGCCGTTCGGGTCGAAGCGGATCGTCGCGAGCGGGACGCAAGTCTCCTCGGGCGGGTCGCAGCCGCCGTCCAGCAGCCGGCAGAGCAGCGTGCGGCGCGGCTCGTTGCCCGGCGGCTGGCCGAAGATGGCCGCGCACTGCTCGGGGGTGAGCGAGCCCGGGGGCGGCGCCTCGCCGCGGCCGACGCGCAGGCGGTAGCGTTCGCGCACGAGGCCGTTCTCGCACGTGCGTTCCGGCCCGCACTCGGAGACGAGCACGGGCGCGGGCTCCGCCTCGCACTCGTGGTAGCAGAGGAAGAGGGTGACGGCCTCGCCGCCCCGCGCCGGCGCGCCGTCGGGCCGCCCGCAGTCGTCGGTGGGTTGGCGCGGGTCGACGGGCGGCGAGTCCTGCGGCACGACGATCTCCCGTCCCACGCCGTCGACCGCGACGCCCGCGCGCACGCGCACGCGGGTGCCGTCGGCGTTGGCGGCGACGTCGAGGCCGCAGAGGACGCCCGTGCCGAGCGTCAGGCGGTTGATCAGCCGGCGCTTGTCACCGCCGTAGCGCTGCTCGAGCTCGAGGTGGTAGCTGTCGAGGAGCTTGCCGTAGTAGTACCGGTTGCGCGACGGGGTCGCGAGCCGGGCGAGGAGCGCGGCGTCCGCCTGCCCGCAGTCGAGCGCTGAGGTTCCCATCGGTCCTCCTGGGTGGTGCCGGGTAGGCGTCGAACGGCGCGTTAGACGACCGCCGCGCCGGCGCCGACGCGGTCGCCGACGGCGGCGGACGGGCGGGCGCCCGGCGGGTCGCCGCCGAGCGCGAGGGCGGCGCCGCGCTCGGCGGCGGTGCCTAACGGGGCGGGCGCGGGCGGCCCGGCGACGACGGCGTCCACGCCGACGCGCGCCTGCAGGCCGACGCGCATCCGCGGGCCGATCGCGCACAGGTGGTAGGTGGTGTGGGCGGGCTTCTCGCGGTCGAGCACGCGGCGCACGCGCGCGAGCCCCGCGTCGACGCCGTCCGCGGCGGGCAGCTCGGCCTCGTAGACGTGGACGGCGAAGCGGTGCGCCGCGCCGGCGAACGCGGCGGCGCCGAACTCCCGCCCGTCGGTGAGCACGCTGCCGTCGACCACGGCCGTCGACGCGAGCACCGCGCCCTGCGGGCTCCCCTCGGCCAGCGCGGTGTCGACGCCGAGCGCGGCGCGGGTTCCTAACACCCAGACGCCGGCGGCGCCGAGCTCCTCAATCAGCGGGGTGGCGCCGGCGTAGAGCGCGACGAGCTCGCGGAGCCGTTCGCGCGTGCCGCGGCGGGCGTGCGCGCCGAACGCGGCCGCGACGGTCGCGCGCCGCCGCGCGTCGGGCCAGGATTCGCCGAGCTCGACGTCGACCCAGCCGGCGAGCCACTCCAGCCACGAGGGGCGCGGCGCCGCGTCGGGCGCGGCGGCCGGGTCGACGTACCGCGGCAGCGCGTCGAGCTCCGCGTCCGACTCGTCGAGCACGTCCTCGAACGCGCCGAGCAGCCGCTCGAGGAAGAGGCGCCCGCCGTCGTCGCGCTGATAGAGGGCGGGGAGGAAGCGGATCCACCCGTCCTCGTCGTGCGTGACGCGGATCTGGCGCACGACCGGCGTGGCGGTCCCGTCGCCCTGCAGCACGCCGGCGATCCAGAAGTAGCGCCCCGGCGCGTTGGCCGCACGCAGGTCGAGCGCGTCCTGCGGCGCGGCGCGCCAGCGGTCGGGCGGCGCGACGCCCGGGTCGTCGTCGGCCACGACCCCGGGGTCCGGCGCGGCGCCGCACGTCGCGGGCGGCGCGGGGCGGTTGGCGCCGACGCCGTCGAGCGCGTCGCTCGTGAGTGTGAAGAGTCGCAGGTGCGCGCCGTCGGGGAGCGCGTCGGCGTCGAGCACGACGCGCTGCCAGCGGTTGGGCGCGTCGGGCGCCTCGAACGGGCCGGCGAGGAAGGTGCCGCACTCGGCGTAGGCGGGCGCGCCGAGCGCGCGCCGCACGGCGCCGCCGGCGCCCCCCGGGTTCAGCAGGAGGCGGCCGTGGCAGTCGAGCGCCAGCCCCGAGGCCGCGCCGGCGTCGGGCGCGGTGCCGCGGAACGCGCCGTCGGCGCCGAAGACGAGCACGCGCCCGGCCGCCGGCTCGGCGACGTAGAGCACGCCGCCGCCGGCGGCGACCGACGTCGCGTCGTCGCCTAACGCCTGCGCCCAGCGCGCCGTCGCGGCTGCATCGGGCGCGCCGTCGGTCGTGTAGACGAGCAGCCGCGGCGGCTGGCGGTCGAGCACGACGAGCCGCTCGCTGGCCGGGTCGGCGGGGTCGAGCAGCGTGACGGCGACGCTGGCCGGCGCGCCCGGCGGCTCGGGCGACGCCGCGACCGCGTCGGCGAACGCGGGCACCACGGCGCCGTCGGGGCGGAACTTCTGCACGCGCCCGCCCGACCAGCGGCCGTCAGCGTCCTGCGCACCCGGGTCGGCGACGTAGACATACCCTGCGCGGTCCGCGGCGAGGTCCCACGGCTGCACGAAGCCGCCGGGCGCGTCCGACGGCGCGGGGTCGCCACGCGGGACGCCCCACACGTCGCGCACCTGCGCGGTGGCGAGGTCGACGACGAGGACGCGCGCGTTGCCGCTGTCGGCGACGTAGAGCGCGTCGCGCGGGCCGACCAGCACGCCCCGCGGCGCGTCGAGCAGTCCCGGCTCGCTCCCGGGGCCGCCCAGGCAGCCGAACGGCTCGGCGGGCCCGCCGCACGCGGGGACGCGCAGGACGCGGTGGCCGGCCGCGTCGGCGACGTAGACGTCCCCGCAGGGCGCGACGCCGACCCCCGCCGGCCCGTCGAGCCCGGGCACCGGCGGCAGCGGGTCGGTGAGCGGGTCCGCCAGGCGCGGCAGCGGCGCGAGCGTGAGCGCGCCCGCATCGTCCGCCGCGACCCCGGAGAGCACGAACGACGGCCAGCCGCCGTCGAGGCGCAGGTACTGGTAGGTCGCCGCGCCGTTCGCCAGTTCCGGCATCGTCACCCCTCGACCCCGATCCACGACACGCTCCAGCGCAGCTGCGACTGCAGCATCGCGAGCAGCGCCGGCGTGGCGAGGAGCGACGACGGGTTGACCGGGCGGCCCGCGGCGGAGAGGTCGCGCGGCAGCATCACCTGCAGCGTGAACGCGGTCGCCGACGGCTGCGCGACCGCGGCGAACCCGTCGACGAGCGCGCCGCCGCCGGGCAGCGCTCGGGCGCCCGCCACCTGCGCCGCGTAGGCCGGCGTGCTCCGGAAGCCCGCCGCGGACGTGTCGACGCGCGTTTCGACGCCTAACGGCGCGCCGGCGGCCGGGAAGTACTGCCACGGCGTCGCGCCCGGCGCCGTCCCCCCGGCCGCGACGAACGGCTGCGCCGCCGGCCGCGCGTCGCGCCGCTCGGCGGTCGACGGCGCGCGCGCGAGGCGGCAGCGCTCGACCTGCACCGAGGCGAGCACGACGTCGAGCCCGCGGCGGAAGCGCGTCGCCGGGTCGCTCGGGTCGCGCGGGTTCTGGAAGCGGAGCCGCGGCGCCTCGGCGCGGCGCACGGCGCCCGTGCCCTCGCACACGCCGGCGCGCACCTCGCTCGCCGCGAGGTCGTCGTCGGTGGCGTACGACGCGGTCAGGTAGAGCTCGAGCGGCCCGCCCCCCGGCGCGCCGGCCACGGGCGGCACCGCCAGCTCGGCCGGCTCGGCGAGCACGACGTCGTGCCCCTCGCAGTCGAGCGCGTAGCCGGGCGAGACGGTGAGCACGGCCGCGCCCTTCGCGCCGCCCACCGCCAACCCGGACGCGATGCCCCAGCCGTGCAGCGCGCGGTTGTGCAGCCACCGCCGCGACCGGTGGAACTCGTAAACCGCGGTGAGGTCCTCGGCCTCCAGCCGCTGCCCGTCGAAGAACGCGGGGCGGACGAGGTCCGGGATGGCGAGCGGTATCGTCACGGGGCGTTCCCCTGGAGGGCCGCGAGCGCCGCGGCCCAGGGCCCGGCGTCGAAGGCGTGGGACAGCAGGAGCGCCGGCGGGCAGCCGCGGGCGTCCTCGACCCCGACCCAGAGGGCCGACGCGGCGGCGAGGTGCGCGCGCACGGCGCCGGCCGGGAACGGGGTGAACGGCCTAACGGCATACGTCGCGCGGAGCGCGAACGACGTCTTCCCCGCCGCCTCGACCGACGCGAACGGCCCGACGACGCCCGCCGGCCACGTCCCGCCGGCCGCGAGCCAGACGGCGTAGCGCGGCGGCGTCGTGAACCCCGCGGCGCTCGTGTCCACCGTCGCGACGAACTCCGCCGGGCCCCCGGCCCACGCGAGCGCGCCCGCGGCGAGCGCGCCGAAGCCGAGGTGCGGGCGCGCCAACCCGCGCGCGACGCGGCGTACGCCTAACGCCGGCCCGGCGAGCGTGCCGTCGGGGCGCCGCGTAAAGCGGCCGAGCGGCACGTCGGCGCCAAGCCGGACGCCGCGGGCGAGCGACGCGCCGAACAGCGCGGTGGGGTCCGAGGCGTCGACCGCGGTCTCCCAGCGGAGCGACGGGCGCTCGCGCGGCGCGCGGCCGTCGCAGTCGCGCAGGCGCTCGCACGGCCACGCTTCGCCCGCGGCCGGCGCGCCGACGACGAGGTCGGCCATGAGCACGGCCGGCGGGAAGGGCGGCGCGGGTGTGGCCGCGGCGAGCACGAGCGCGTCGCCGGCGCACGTGTACGCGAGCCCCGGCCCGACGAGCACCGACCGGCCGTCGCCCGAGAGCGCGAGCGTGAGGCCGAGCGCGACGCCCCAGGTGTCGTGGAGGGCGGCGACGTGGAGCGCGAGCAGGCGCGCTTCGTACGCGACCGCGTCGCCGAGGTCGCGGTGCGTGAGCGCGGCGCCCTCCGACCACAGCACGCGCTGCGGCACGGGGCGCGGTCCGGGCGTGCGGCGGGCGCTCACGCGGGCTCCGCGGTGATGGCGTGGGCGCCCGACGCGACGAGCCAGGTGGGCGGCACGCACAGGTTGCCGCAGGTCGCCCCGCCGCCGTCGCCGCGGAGCGTGAGCGCGAGCACGTGGTCCACGCCGGCCACGTCGTCGACGACCTGCAGCACCTCGCTGCGGAAGACGTCGCGGCCGAACGGCCAGCCGCGCCCCGCCGGGCCGCCGGCGAGTGGGTCGAAGAAGCGGTCGAGCGCGGCGACGACGTTCTGCCGCACGCGCGCGGGGTCGGCGTTGGGCACGGTCGCGACCGCGGCGTCCACGCGCACCTCGAGGTACTGCGGGCCGACGACGAGGAGCCGCGTGCAGAGCACCCGGCGCCGGTCCAGGTACCGGGCCACCGCGCGCACCAGCCCGGCGCTCGGCGCGGGTCTGCCTAACGGGAGCGCGGGCACGACGACGAGCGACACGGTGCCGGGCACCGTCACCCCGGGCAGCCCCGGGTCGACCTCGGCCCAGGCGCGCGCGCGGCGCACGCGCGTGCCCGGCACCTCGCGCGCGATGCGCTCGACGTCGAGCGTCGTCGCGGCGCGCGCGGGCGCGGGCCACGCGAACACGAGCGCCGGGTCGAGCTGGTCGAGCGTGTCGCACGGGCCCGGCGGGCAGAGCTCCACGATCCGCTCGTGCGACCAGAGCGACGCGGCGGCGCGCGCGGCCGCCTCGCCGACCGTCTCCGCGTCGGCGCCGGGCGAGACGAGGACCGCGGCCGGCACGGCCGCCGCGGCGAGCGGCGCGAAGTTCGCGCCGGCGACGGCGCGGTTGAGGGCGTCGTCGGCGAAGGCCCAGGCGCGGGCGGCGCCGATGGCGCCCGCGGCGCCGGCGGTGGCCGCGTAGGCGGCGAGCACGGGCGCGTGCCGCGCCGGCACGAGGCCGCGCACGCCGTCGCCGAACGTCAGCACGCCCGCGGCGGGGTCGAGCGCGGCCCGCGCGTCCCGCGCACCGGCCGCGTCGAGGTCGGCCGCGACCGACCAGCGCCGCCACGCGGGCGTGCCGAACGGGTCGAGCGTGTACGGCGTCGCCTCCCCGCGCGCGACGGGGGCGACCGGGAGCGTCTCCTGCTGGTCGGGGAGCCCGGTGCCCGCGCCGAGGTAGGCGAGCGGCAGCGTCAGCGCGCCGCGCGCGGTCGCGGTCGCAGGGACGACCTCGGCGACGAGGATCTCGGGCGCGTCGGTGCCGGCCGGCGCGGGGGCGAGCGCGGTGACGACGCCGTCGTCGTCGAAGGCGAGCGCGAGGCGCAGGCGCGCGCCGGCCGCGATCGGGCCGCCGGCCACGACGCCGGCCGCGACCGGGAGCCGCTGCCACGCGGTGCGCGCCTGCTCGACGAGCACGGCGTTGAACGCGACCGCGCGCAGCACGGGCGTCTCGTCGTACGACCCCGCGAGGAGCCGGCAGCGCAGCCAGTGGAGCGGCGCGGCGACCGCGCCGACCGCGCGCGGGGCCGTCGGCGCCGGCAGGCGGACGCACACGAGGCCGGGGAGCGTGAGCCCGCGCGTCTCGTCGTCCACCTCGCCGCTCGACGTCGAGAGCAGGTGCCACCCGTCGGCGGCGAGGTACTCCCACGCGGTGCGCACCGCGTGGTGGGGCGGGAGCGTTGCGGGCGCGGCGGGAGGTAGGGGCGGGGTCGTGCCCGGCCCGCCGTCGTCGTCGCACCACGCGTCCGCGGGGCGCGCGCAGGGCGTACACGGCAGCGGGTCGCGCCGGCAGGCCGCGGCCGCGGCGGCCGCCTCGTCCAGCAGCGCCTCGCGCTCGCCGTCTCGCGCGCCGCGCACGGCGACGTAAAGCGCGCAGTCGGCGCCGGCCGGCAGCGCGCGGTCGAAGCCCAGGTAGAACGCGGGCGCCGCGTCGGCGGCGTACGGCGCCGGCGCGCGCGGGTCGGTGCCTAACGGTAGGAGGTCGAGCCCGTCGCGCAGCGGGCGCGAAACGTCGGCCCACCGCGCGCCGTCGAACGCCTGCGCGGCCGCGAGCGCGGCCTCGACGACCGTCGTCGGGGCGAGCGCCTGCGCCGGCAGGACGCGGCCGTCGCCGAGCGCGGCGAGCCACGCCGAGCCGGCGGGCACCGCGACGCTCCCGCTCCCCGCGGTTAGGCGGACGGCGAGCGCCGCGGTCGCCGGCCGGGGCGGGCGCGGCGCGTAGCCGGCCAGCGCGAGGAACTTCCGCAGCTGGCGCTCCGGGACGCGGTTGGCCCGGTAGATGAGCTGCTCCACGACCCAGGCGGACAGCTCGACGAGCATGATCCCCGGGTCGTGCACGTTGTGGTCGGTCCACTCCGGCGCGTGGCGCGGGATGAGCGCGCGCCCTTCGTCCACCAGGTCCGACCAGCGGCGCGTGTCGAGGTTGGGGAGCGGGAGCGGCACCGCGTCAGCCCCCGCAGCCGGCGAGCGTGAGGCGCAGCCCGCCCGCGACCACCAGCCGGTCCGGCGGCACGGCCACGCGCTCCCCCGCCGCCACGCCGTCCACCCGCAGGGCGAGCGTCTCGACGTAGTCGAGTCCCGGCACGCGCGCCAGCAGCGCGGCCACGTCGGACAGGTACACGTCGCGCCCGAACGGCCACCCCTCGCCGTCCGGCCCGCCGGTGAGCGGGTGGAGGAAGCCGGCGAGCGCCGCGCGCGCCGCGTCGACGACGTCGCCCGCGGCCGAGTCGTCGACGGGGCTCAGCGCCGCATCGACGCCGACCGGGAGGAACGCCGGCGGGATCACCGCGACGTGCCGCGCCGCGGTGGCCGGCGCGCGCGCCGCGAGGAAGCTCCGCACGCGCTCGCGCAGCGTCCACGACGGCGTCGGCCGGGGCTCGGTGCCGTGCGGGACGATGCGCACCGTGACCCACCCCGGCGCGAAGCGGCCGCTCGGGTGCGTGGTCGGCAGCGCGCGCGCGACCGCGACGGCCGGCGACGCCTCGAGCGCGAGCGCCTCGTAGTCCGCGGCGCTGATCGCCTGCTCGCGGTGCCGGACGATCTGCGGCGCGCGCCCCAGCACCCGCGCCAGCGGCTCGCCGTCCGCGCCGCCCTCGCCCGCGCGCACGTTCGTCACCCCGCTCGCCAGCACGCCCGAGAGCAGCTGCGTGGCCGCGCCGGCGGCGACGTTGCCGACCACCCCGCCGCCCGAGCGGTAGCGGCGCAGGCGCACGTTGTCGCGCCCCGCGGCCGGCGCGAGGCCGTTGGTCAGCCCGCCGAAGACGACGCGCCCGCGCGTCCGCTCGAGCGCGTAGGCCCGCTCCCCCGGCTCGGCGAAGAGGAGGTTGGCGCGCGGGCGCCAGCGCACCCACACCTCGGTCGTGCGCCCGGTGCGCGGGTCCTGGACCGTGCGCACGTCGTCGTCCGGCACGCCCGCGCGCGCCAGCTCCGCGCGCAGGATCGGCGCCTCGACCTCCGCCCGGGCGCCGTCGAGTTCGCGCACCTCCAGCACCTCGCCCTCGAGCACCGGCGTGCGCCGCGCGAAGAACACCTGCCCGGGCTCCCCCGAGCTCGAGCCTAACGTCTCGTTCTCGATCGTCTCGAGCTGCGACGCCCACACCGCGTTGGACCAGACGCCGAGCACGCGCGCCTTCCGCGGCTCGCCGTCGTCCGTGAGGCGCGCGCGCAGCCACGCGCGCGGCGTGCCGAAGCGCGACAGCAGCCCGCCGCCCGGCGCGAGCACGACGACCGCGCCCGGCACCGCGAGCCCGCGCGTCGCGTCGCGCGCGCAGACGGGCAGCCACGCGTCGCCGTCCGCGTACTCCCACGTCAGCGGCGGCCCGTCGTCGTCGCCCACGGTCTCGGCCACGTCGAGGTACAGCCCGACCGCGTCCGCCGGCAGCGCGCGGTCGAAGCCCAGGTACAGCGCGGGCGTGAGGTCCGCGATGCGCGCGAACGGCGCGAAGGTGTCGCCGCGCGCGGCCGCCTCGTCGGTGTAGTCCGCGAAGCCGAAGTCGTTCTCCGCGACCACGTGCTCGGCCGCCGCCTCCGCTGAGCGCCAGCGGTAGCCGAGCTGCACGCGGTCGAGCGTCGGCGAGCGGTACTCGACGATCGGGTAGACCGCGACCTTCCCCGACTCCGCATCCTTCCAGGTCACGACGCGCACGAGGCCGTACCCGCCGCTGACGAGTCGCGCGCGCACCCAGCGCGCGGCGGCGCCGTTCACGGTGAGCACCTCCATGTCGTCGGGCACGGTGAACGCGACCGGGCCGTCGGCGCGGAAGGTGACGGCCAGCGCGGAGCCCGCGACGGCGAGCGGCGCCCAACGGCTCCCGTTCCAGTACTCCCACGCGAGGATCGGGTCGGCCATCGCCGGCAGCGTCGCGCCCGCCGCCATCGCCGCCGAGAACGGGGTCAGCTGCGCCAGTCCGGCGAGCGCATTCTCCGCCCACTGCGCGCCGATCGTCGCAGACTGTCCCGAATCCTGGATGCGCGTCCGGTTGAGCGTGCGGAACGTGTCGTAGCTCGTGAGGAGCGCCCCCTTGTCGAGGAAACCCACGAACGCCCAGTTCACCGCGGGGTCGTCCTTGACGTCGGGCTTGGCGAGCAGCAGCCGCTGGACGAGCGCCTTGGCCGCCGCGTCGAGCGCGGCGATCCCATTGATCCCCTGTGTGGCGAGCGCGTTGCGCGCGCCGACGACCGCGCCGTGCGCGGTGTCCATCAGCGTCGTGTCGGCCGCGGACAGCTCGGTGACGTGGCGGACCGCGGCCTCGATCTGCAGGAGCGCGGTGGCCGTGCCGTAGGCGCCCTGCACGACCAGTCCCTGCGCGACGTTGATGTCGAGCGCGAGGTCGGCGCCCTGCTGGTCCGCCTTCTCCTCCGCGGTTTCGACGCGCCGGAAGCAGAGCGTGACTTCCGCGCCCGGCTTCGCGAACGCCTCGTCACAGGCGAGGAAGAACGTGCTCCCGGCGACCGGGCGCGCGCCCATCGGCTGCGCGGCCTTCGTGAGGTCGAGCTTCACCTCGCCCGCGAACGCCTGGTCCGGGAGGAGGCCCGACCCCGCGGGGAGCGCCGCGCAGGGGCCGGGCGGCAGCGTGCGGTCGACGACCGTGCGCACCGTGATCCGGTCGACCTCCGGGAGTTCGACCGTCACCGGGCTGGTGAGCGGCGACGTGAGGCGCCCGCGCAGCCACCGCGCCTCGACCCCGGCGACCGTCGTTGGCTGCGTCGTCGCGCAGTCCGAGACCAGCCGCACGACGCCGCTCCGCGTCAGCCCGGCGGTCGCGTCGAGCGAATCGGCGTCGGTCGCGCGCGCCGGCGCGACGAACGGCTTGAACGCGCGCCACCGCTCGCCGTCCCAGTATTCCCAGGCCGTGTCTAACGCCGCGGCGCCCGGCGTCGCGAGCTCGACGCGCACCTCGACCGTGCTCCGCCCCGCGAGCGCGAAGTACACGTCGTGCGCGAGGTAGAGCGCGTGCCGGACCGGCTGCAGCGGGTCGAAGAGGGTGAACGCGCGCCCGGCGAGCGCGTCCGCCGTGTGGTCGGCCGCGGCGTCGCGCCCCGGCCACACGGTGCGCACCTCGACGAGCTTCGCCGCCGCGAGCGCGACCGCCTCCTCGGTCTCGAAGACGAGCGGCTCGGCCCGCCCCGCGACCGCCGCGCCGACGCGCGTCCCGGCGGGGACGCGCGAGTCGCCGACGTTAGGCAGCGCGGCGAAGACGAACGGCGCGCGCGCCGCCTGCGCCGGCAGCAGCCCCACGCCGAGCAGGTCGTAAAAGGCGAGCTGGTTCTTCTCCGGCGCCTGGTTGACCCGGTCGGCGAGCGCCTTCACGAAGCGGCCGAAGACCTGCGTCGCGGCCGCGGCCGGCCCCGACGCGCCCACGTGCGCGCCCGGCACGTACGCCGGCAGGCGCCCCGCCACCTCGGCCGCCGCGGCCGCGGCGTCGCGCGGGTCGAGCACGGGCGCGCGCACGCGGCTCACCGGCCGCCCGCCTCGAGCAGGTAGAACGGGTAGACGAGGTTGTAGAACGTGTTGGTCGCGCGCACGCGGTACCGCACGTCGAGCATCAGCCGCCCGAGCTCCGGCTCCGCGGCGACCGCGACCTCGACCGAGTCGATGCGCGGCTCCCACCGCGCGAGCGCCTCCTCGGCGTGGTGGCGCACGAGCGCCGCCGTCGTCGCCGCGATCGGCTCGAAGACGAGTGCGTAGAGCCCGGAGCCGAAGTCGGGGCGCATCACGCGCTCGCCGCGCGCGGTGGCGAGGATGATCCACACCGCCTGGCGGATGTCGGCCTCGTAGGCCGAGAGCGCGACGTCGCCCTCCGCGTCGGGGGCCGGCGGGAACGCCCAGCCGACGCCGAGGAACGCCTTGTCGAGGGTGAAGACGCCGGGCGCGCCCACGTCAGCCCCCGACGAGCACCGTGGGCGCGCCGCCGACGACCACGGCGCCGCAGCCCGCGAGGTCGCCCATGCGCAGCGCCGGCCGCCCGCCGACGAGCACCGTCGCACTTCCGCTCGGGAACGGCGTGGGCGGGTGGGGGCCGGCGTCGGGCGGCATCATGCACACGTGCACGTCGCCGGCCGCGGCCGCCGGCGCGCCGAGCACGAGCACGTTAGGCGTCGACGGCCCGGCGACGACGCCGGGGTGCGCGGTGGGGTCGCCCAGTCGGGCGGCGGGGGGCACGGGGGGGCTCGCCTAGTTGAGCGTGATGAGCGGCGCCGTGACCGAGCACGGCCCCGCGGCGGCGATCGTGAGCGGCCCCGCGGCGGCGATCTCGATCCCGCCCGGGGTGAGGGCGACGACGTTGCCGCCGCACTCGAGCGTGATGCTCCCCGGCGTGATGACGAGCGTGCTCGTCCCGACGGCGAGCGTGATCGTCGTCGGCGACATCGCCTGGATGCCCGCGGGGGAGAGCGCCACCGTGTGGTGCGGGCCGACCGGCGACGGCGGGAACGGCATCGCTTCGGGCGGCGTGGGCCCGGTCTGCAGCGTGACCGTGGGCGGCGCCTCGGTGAAGACGAGCTGGTTGCCGACGAGCGTGCGGATCCCGCGGATCTGCGGCACCGGCGAGGGAAGCGGCGGCGGCGCGAGGGCCGTCCACAGGCTGCCGATGATGTAGGGCGCCTTGAGGTCGCCGTGCTCGAAGGCGACGAGCACCTCGTCGCCGATGTTGGGGACGAAGTAGTGGCCGTGGAGGATGCCGGCCATCGGCGACGCCACGCGCGCCCACGGCTGCAGGTCGAGCGCGTCGACGAAGGGGAGCTGCACCTGCACGCGGCCGAGCAGGAGCGGGTCGAGCGGGTTGATGACGCGCGCGGTGGCGACGCCGTAGTACTTCTTGGCGATCGACGCGATCGACTCCTCGACGCCCTCGAGCAGCTCTTCGATCATCCGGCGCCTCGCGCGCCGGCGCGCGCCCCGACGTGCCTAACAGCTGGCCTCACGGCAGGATCTCCTTGCGGAGCTGGAAGGTGGTGCGGTAGCCGCCGGCGTCGATCGCGTGCGTCGCGCCGGCCACGCGGTAGTCGCCGCCGAAGTCGGGGCCGAGGCCGTCGAGCGTGACGACGGCGCCGGCGCGGATGCGCGGGTCGCCGACCGCCGAGCCGCTCCCCGTCATCCGGCTGTTGAGCTTCCCGCGCAGCTCGTGGTAGATCGTCAGCGCGCTCGTGGCAATGTCGGCCGGGCTCGTGATCGGCTGGTCGATGATCGTGTACGCCGGCCCCGAGACCGCCTTCGCCCCGGCCGCGGCCTCGCCCGGGAGGACCACGAAGCGCACCGCCTCGCGGTCGAAGTCCCACCCGACCGTGACGAGGAAGGAGAGCGGGATCTCGCGCAGCGTGAACTTCATCGCCACCGCGGCCACCTGCCCCACGGTCGTGACCTTCGGCGAGAAGTCGAGCAGCGACTCCCCCCAGCGGAGTGTGAGGCGCGACGCGTACTCCTTGGGGACGAAGCGCGCCAAATAGAGCACGTCGCCCTCGACCCAGAAGTCGGCGTCGTACGTCGCGGCGATCTCCTTCAGCAGTTCGAAGTCGCTCTGCCCCTTCTGCTTCCGCCCCGTGCCGCCGAACACGTAGTTGACGACCGCGAGCGCGGTCGACGCGGCGACGACCGCCGGGTCGATGAGCGGGATGATGAGGTTCTCGGCGCCGAGGATCGCGGCGACGAGGGCGTCGGGGAGCGGGCCGAAGCCGCGCGCCGCCGTCCCCGTGGTCAGGCGGTGCAGCTTGTCGTGCGCGACGATCGTCATCGACGGCACGCCGCCGCCCGAGAAGCTCGCCTCGACGCCCGTGATCTCGCCGTCGAACATGTCGACGAGGCCGTCGGGCCCGTACCCCATCGCGAGCGTGAGGCGGTTGTCGATGTCGAACAGCCCCGCCGGGCCGGGCGCGAGGCGCGACGGGCCGACCTGGACCGCGTCGGGGAGGAACCCGGTGCCGAGCCCGCGGATGTGGCGCTGCAGGAAGCGGAGGTCGACGTTGGCGACGCCGACCTCGACGCGGTCCGCCGCGCCGGTGCCGTCCTCGTAGCGCACGCTCGTCACCGCGTTGCGGAGCGCGGCCGGCGCGGGCCGCCCGCCGATGCCGAGGCGGAAGTCCGGCGCGTACCGCAGCCCGGTCGCGCGCGGCGTCGCTCCCAACAGCAGGCCCGCGGTCACGCGGTCACCTCGCCGGTCTCGGGGTCGCGGAAGGGGAGCGTGGGGACCAGCAGGCGCCGGCCGACGGCGAGCGCGCGCGGGTCGTCGATGCCGTTGTGCACGGCGATCGGGCGCCACGCGGCGGGGTCGTCGTAGACGCGCCCGGCGATCGCGCTCAGCGTCTCGCCCTGCCCCACCACGTACAGCTTGCTGTAGTCGGCCGTCTCGCGCTTGACCTCCTTCGCCTCGAGGTCGCCGTTGCGGAACTCGTTGAAGCTGACCTGCACGCGCGCGCGCACCGGCGTCCCGTCCGGGCGGAACATGATGTAGCGCTGCGTCGCGCGCGCGAGCACGCAGGTGAAGGTGAGCGTCCCCCAGGTGAAGAGGAGCACCGGCGGCGCGTGCGTCGTCGGGTCGACGTTCATCAGGTCGGTGATCCGCCGCACGACGGGCCGCACGTCGTCGCCCGCCGCGGTCGCGCCCGGCCCCGGGTGCGCCTCGTACGTGTCGACGAGCAGCTCCATCTCGAGCGTCTGCATGTTGCCGTGCGCGAACTGGAGCAGGGGCGCGCTGAGCCCGGGCACGGCGGCCTGCGCGTAGTTGACCTCGCGCGCGATCGAGTACTCCTCGGGGTTGAACTGCACGCCGACGCGCTGGCCGGTGACCGTGTTGGTGATCGTCGCCTTTTCGAGCGCCACGTCAGCCCCTCCCCCGCCGCTCGCGGTGCGCGTGCAGGCGCCGGTCGATGGCGTGCATCACGTGGTCGGCCACGCGGTCCAGCTCCGCGGGCGGGAAGGCGATCGGAGCCGCGGGGCGGCGCACGACCGCGCCCGCGGGCGCGCCCCAGCCGATGTCGGCGGGAGGGGCGGGCGGGGTTACGCGCCTAACAACTCGCGCCACGCGCGGCGCGGGCGGCACGCGCGCGTCCGCCGCGCCCGGGCGGAACGCCGGCCCTCCGGGGCGCTCGACGCGCCCGGCGCGCGCCGCGACCCGCTCGGCCGCCGCACCGGCCCGCGCGGCCGCCCGCGGCGCCGCCACCGCGCGGGGCGCGAGGACGGCGGCGCGCGCGAGGACGCCGGGCACGACCGCGCGCCGCGCAGGGCGGTCGGGCGCGCGCGCCGCCCGCGTCACGTGCGCGAGCGTCAGCGCCACGCGCGCCTGCACCCGGGCGAGGGTCCGCGCGGCCCGCGGCGCGGCCGCCGCCGCGCGCACGAACACGCGCCGCGCCGCCGGCCGCCGCGGCGCGCCGGCGGCGTGCCGCGCGGCCAGCCGGGCCGCAAACCGCGTGGCGCGCCGCCACGGCGCCCACGCGCCGAACGAATCCGCCGTCCGGTCCGTCATTCGCCGTTCACCTGGCGGTTGATGGCCGAGATCTCGCCCACCCACCGCCGGCGCTCCGCGTGCTCCAGCGCCATGATCTCCTCGCGCGGCCAGTGGAAATGGTAGGCGACAAAGGCTACCTCCTCGCGGAGCTGGTCGAGGGGGTAGCCTACGACCCCCCCGCCAGCGCCCCGTCGAGCGCGAACGCGTGCTGGCACTGCGGGCAGACGACCGTCGCCCCCTCGTCCACGCGGTTCACCTCGTTGTAGAGCGCCTGCAGGTGGGCGAGGTCGGCGGCGAACAGCCCCTCGATCACGTTCGGCGTCACCGGCTCGATCGGGCCGAGCCGCGTGACGACGCGCGCGAGCAGGAGCACCGCGAGGTAGGCGGCGTTCTTCTGGACGCGCGGGTCCTTGAGCGGGAGGATCTCGTCGGCGGCCGTGGCCAGGCGCATCACCCCGCGCCGGTGCAGCGTGCCCTCCGGGTCGAGGTAGCCCATCGGCAGCGTGAATTCGTGCTCGGTGGCGAACATCTACGGCCTCCGGTTCGGGGCGCGCGTGTTGGGGGCGGCGGTCATGCGCGCTCCACCCCCTCGTGGGCCAGCTCCAGCGTCTCGATCGCCACGTCGTTCCCCTCGGCGTTGAAGTCGGGCCCGTCCCACTTCGAGGGCCACGCGTTGAAGAAGTTCCAGCGCGCGACCTCCTGGCCGCCGCGGTCGAGCAGGACGATCGAGCCGTTGCGGCGCCGGACCGTCCCGCGCACGACGTCGCGGTGCCACTGGTAGAGCTGCGCGTCGTCGGTCATCCCCCACTTGAGGACGATGTTGCTGTACTTCGTGACCCCCGGCAGCTTGTACGGCGTGAGGTTGTTCCCGCCCTCGCGGTGCTCGATCACGTCGACCGTCGAGTCGAAGCCGCTCACCTCGTGGAAGGCGGCGCGCGCGATCCCGTCGATCTCGACGAGGAAGTTGAAGTTGAAGTACGGGTCGATGCGGACCGCGGTGCCCATGGGCGTCGGAGGTTAGGCGTCGGTCGTCGGTGGGGGGCGTGCGCGGGCGGCGGCTCAGCCTTCGTCCACCTGCTGCCCGCCGTCCCAGATCCCGATCCGCACGATGATGAACTCGGCCGGGTAGCTCGGGCGCACGCCGATCTCGATGTGCAGTCGGCCGAGCGCCTGCTCGGAGAACGGGTTGAGCGCCTCGTCGATGCGCACGTAGAACGCCTCCTCGGGCTTGGCGCCGAACAGCGCCCCGTCGCGCCACGCGCGCGTGAGGAAGTCGGTGATCGTGCGCCGCAGCTTCTGCCAGAGCGAGAGGTTGTTGGGCTCGAACACCGCCCACCGGATCCCCTCCTCGATCGACTCCTCCAGGAAGAGGAAGAGCCGCCGCACGCTGACGTACTGCCAGTTGGTGTCCGCGGCCGTCGTGCGCGCGCCCCAGAGCACTGGGCGTCCGCCGGTGCCGAACACGCGGATGACGTTGATCCCCTGCAGGTTCAGCAGGCCCTGGTCGACGTCGCTCATCGTGCGCTCGACGCCGAGCGCGCCGCGCACCTCCTCGTTGGCGGGCGCCTTGTGCACGCCGCGCGTCGCGTCGGTGCGCGCCATGATCCCGCACACGTGCCCCGACGGCGGCGTGAGCACGAGCGGGCCCGAGCCCGACGGCGGCACGCGCAGCCACGGGTAGTAGAGCGCCGCGTACCCGCGCCCCGACGTCAGCCCCGCGCGCTGCGTCTCCACGCTCGGCACCGAGCCGTTGGCCGCGAACGGCAGCGCGCGTGCCGCGGCGTCGAGCACGGCGAAGCGGTCGCCGAGCAGCTCGCAGTGCGTGAGGACCGCCCCCTGCACCGCGGCGACGCTCACCGTCGGCGTCTCCACGCTGGCGTCGGGGGCGGCGACGAGGTTCACCGCGTCCACCTCGCGTAGCGTGTCGAGCGCGTCGGTGTAGTCCGACGTCGCGAGCGTCGCGAGCGTCTCGTCCGCCCCGCCGGCGAGGGCGATCGCCGCCTGCGCCGCGGGCAGTGACAGCGGCATCGGTACCGGCGGCGGCGGGTCGACGAGGTCGAGGCGCACGGGCCCGTCGGCGTCGTCGTTCACGACCGCCACGTAGTAGCGCGGGTGCGCCGGGTCGAGGCCGAGGCTCTGGTACGGCCGCGGCGCGCCGGCCGCGACCGTGAGGTCGATCTCCTCCGACTGGAGCGGCGCGGCGGCGGTGAGCGCGACCGCGCGGCGCAGCCCGTCGCGGAACGTCACGCGGTACGTCGTCAGCGTCGGGCTGATGAACTCGGGGAGCACGCGGTCGACGACGGCCGAGTGCGCGGTCGCGGTGCCGACCTCGAAGGTGAGCACCGCGCCGGGGACGAGCGCGGCCGCCACGCCGAGCGCGGTCGACTGCACCCGCACCGTGAGCGCGCCGGGCGCGTAGTCGGCGAGCCGCACCGCGTCGCCCGCCGCGAACGGCCCGGGTAGGTCGCGGTCGAGGCGGAGCGTGTCGCCGGCGACGCCGGCGACGACCGCCAGCGCCCCCGCGCCGCCGAGCGCGAGCGCGTCGCCCGGCCGGAAGCGCGGCCCCTCGCCGACGCCTAACGGGTAGTTGCGCCCGGTCGGCGCGGCCGAGAGCGTGCCGGTCGGCCGGTACAGCTCCGTGTCGGCCGTCGTGAGCAGGTGACGCAGCGCGACGGCGACCGTGGGCGGCGTGGCGGGCGCGCCCGGCTGGCGCGCGCGCGCCCGCACGACCGGCCGCGGCGTCCCCTCCCGGTCGTCGAGGTCGATGGTCTGGTAGTCGCCATTGCTGACCCGCGCGACGTAGCAGGTCTGCCCGCCGTTCTCGAAGAAGCCCCGCACCGCGTACCAGAGGTAGAACCCCGGCAGCGGCCCGTCGCCGAACTCGGCGCGGAACTGGTCCCAACTCGTGATCAACGTCGGGCCGGCGGGCGCGCCGGCCGGGCGCGCCGCGATCTCGCCGCGCGCCGCGGGGCCGAGGAACGCCGCGACGCCCGTGCCCACGCCCTCGATCGGCGCGCCGGGCGCGAACTCGTCGATGTAGACGCCGGGGTAGGAGACCTGGACGGCCATGCGGTCCTCTGGGCGGTGGGGCGGTGTGGAACCGGCGTGTCTAACGAGGGAACGTCACGGGAAGCGCAGCTCGTACTCGCCCGTCGCGGACGGCACGTCGACGACGCGCGCGAGCGTCCCGAGCCCGACGGCGCTCGCGCGCAGCCGGTACGGGCCGGGGCGCAGGCGCTCGAAGGTGAAGCGGCCGAGCGCGTCGGTGGTCGCGCGGCGCACGGTGACCCCGGCGAGGGTCTCGATCGCGACCCACGCGCCCGCGACCGGCGCGTCCGCGCCGCCCGACGCGTCGAACAGCGCCCCGCCGATCTGCAGCAGCACCTCGGCCGTCGCGGGGACGTCGCGCACGCGGTAGTCCGCGAAGCGCGTCGTGACGACCGGCCCCTCCACGTCGCGCAGCGCGGCCACGGGCAGCGTGACGACGAGGTAGACGACCGGCTTCCACCGCATGTCGCTCCCCATCCCCGACCAGAACTCGGCGAGCTTGGCGAAGCCGTCGGGCGGTGCGACGCGCGTCGGCAGGTCTTCGTCGCGGAAGCGCGCGGGCCACGCGGCGAGCGCCCCGGGGTTCGCGGCGTAGACGCGCGCCGGGTTGAGCGGCGCCGCGTGCATGAGCGCCGCCGTGGTCTCGTAGAGGAGCGCGTGCTCGTCCAGCGTCGGCTCGACGCCGGGCGCGGGCTGCGCGGGGCTCCACGCCGAGATCAGGTAGTGGCAGTCGACGTGGTCCGGCACGCGCTCGGCGAACGACACGCCGCCCGTCACCGTGCGCGTGCGCTCGTTGGAGCGCAGGTGCCGGTTCTCGCGCAGGTCGACGAGGTAGACGTCGAGCGCGGGCGCGTTGAGGTTGGCCACGTCGGTGCGCAGCGTGGAGTCGGGCGGCTGGAAGCGCACCTGCTGGTCGCTCGTCAGCGCCGCCAGCTCGCCGACGAGCAGGTCGCGGAGCATCACGTCGAGCAGCCGGAGCACCGGCGCCTCCGAGCGGCGTTAGGCAGGCCGCACCCGGGGTGGCGCGTCGTCGGGCGCGTCACGCGACGTGCGGCGACGGGCCGCGGACGGCGTCGAGCAGGCCGCCGGCCGAGAGCTCGCCGAGCGGAACGGCGTGCGGCCGGAGCTCGTAGAGCACGGCGCCGCGCCCGCCGTCGGTGACCGCGAGCAGCCGCAGGCGCGGGTGCGCGTAGAGCAGGCCGCCGTACGCCGCCACCGCCGCCGCGTCGGACAGGGCGACGATCGCGACGTCGGCCCGCGTCCGCGCGACGGCGGACGCGAGCGCGCCGGCCGGCGCGCCCGGCAGGGCGGGGCCGACCAGTTCGACGTCCGGCGCGGCCCGCGCGGCGCGCTCCACGATCTCTTGCTGCATCGGCGGCATTCCCGCGAGGAGGACCCGGACGCGCCTCACGCATCTCGCTCCGGTGGGGGGTCCGGGAGGGCGGTGGAGCGGCTAGTGTCGCGGCCGGCGGGCGGCGGCGACATGGGCCGGCGGGATGGAGTTGGGTTCAGGGACGGGTCTAGATCCCGCCCACCCGGCCCGTCGGGCGTCACTTCTTTTTCGCGGCATCGGCCTTCTGCGCCGCCGCCCGCCCGGTCCAGTCCAGCGCCCCGGTGGTCGCGCTCGTGGTGCCGTGGACCTGGCTGGCCTCGGTGTACAGGCGGACGCCTCCGGGGACGGTGACGGTCACCGCCGTGGGGCTCGCGACCGCCGTGATCGTGACCGTGCACTGCCCCATGAACAGCGTCCCTGCCCCGTCGCGGCCGACGATCAACCCGTCGAGTCTGCCCCCCTTCACCGGGGCGGCCGGCGGCAGGTACAGGAGCCAGAGCGAGTCGGGCGGGATGTTCTTGAACCGGTCCTGAAGCTTCGAGGTCTTGAGCGCCTTGCCGAACGCCGCGGCGTCGACCTTGTCCTTCGGCGTCGCCTTACGCGCGGCCGGGCTCGTATCGACCGACGACGGGGCGAGTCCGGCCGGCCCACCGCTCCCCTGCCCCGGCGCGACCGGCGCCGGTGCGTCGGTCGCCGCGGTCGCGTCGCCGTCCTGCCCCGTCCCCGTGCCGTCCGCCGGCTTGCGCGACGCCACGGCCTTCCGCACCGACTCGAGCACCTCTTCCGCCGTCTTCCCCTTGGCCGACGTGACCGCGGCGGCGAGCTCGGCCGCCTCCTGCTCGGTGAGCGGCGGGGTCGCGTTCTTCGTGATCGCGAGCAGCCCCTCGACGAACGTCGCGTCGAGCTTGGGCGCGCCCTTCTCCTCGGTCACGATCTCCTTGAGGATCGCCGTCGCCGGCTTGTCGGCGGCGAGCCGCTTGCGCAGGTCGTCGGGAATCCCGGGGATCGGCGGCGGCTTGTCGCCCCCGGCCTGTCCCGCCCCGCCTTTGGGCTCGTCGACCTTCGCCCCGCTCGGCGGCGGTGTGGGGACGACCCCGTTGCCACCGCCCCCAGCCTTGCCCGCCTTGCGCGCGGCGATCTGCTGCTTGATCGATTCGACCGTCGCGTCGCCCTGGGGCAGCGCGCCCTTCGCGCCGTCGATGTCCTTCGCCAGCTGTTCCAGCTCCTCGTCGCTGAACTCGTCGCGGTGCTCCGTGATCACGCGCATGAGCTGCTCGTTGAGCTGCTGCTGCGCCGCCGTCATGTCCCCGCCCTTCTTGCCCGAGTTGACGAGCAGCTCGCGCAGCTTCGGGTCCTTCTTGATCGCCTCCTTGAGGTCGTCCGGCAGGTGCACGCCCTTGTCGCCGGCGGTCTTGAACAGCGTCTCGAGCAGGTCGTCGCCGTCGAGCCCGACGCTCGCCTCCGCGCCGTTCGCGATCGCGAGCACGGCGAGCGCGGCGAGCACCGGCGCCGCCACGCGGCCGAGCGCGCCGCGGCCGAGCGCCCCCACGACCTTCGGCGCGCCGTAGCGGACCGCGAGGCCGAGGAGCAGGAGCGCGACGCCGGTCCGGGCGGCGGCCGGGAGCTGCTCCTCGCCGGGCGCCGGCTTGGGGGCGGGCTTCGGCCTCGGCCGGAACGGGATGACCTTGCCGCCGTCGTCCGGCACGTTGGGCACGTTGGGCGTATCCGGGGCGTTAGGCGTGTCGGGGACGTTGGGCGTGTCGGGCACGTCCGGCGGCGTCTCGGGCGCGGGCGGCTTCACCGGCGCGGGCGGGTCCACCGGCACGGGCGGCACGACGGGGATCGGCGGGTTGACCGGTACCGGCGGCACCACCGGGACGGGCGGGTCGACCGGAACCCCCGGGTCGTGCGGCGTGTCGACCCCGACCGGCCCGTCGATCGGCACCGGCGGGCGGTCGCGCTTGTCGTCGCGCTTCTCGTCCGGCTTCCGGACCTTCTTGCGCTCCTCCTTCTTCTTGCGGCGGCGTTTCCAGCAGCGGCAGTCGGGGTTCTCCATCAGCTCCCGGCGCGTCGGCGTGCAGAAGTACGTGTAGACGCCGTCCACGGGCTCGTTGACGTGCAGCAGCTGCGGCGTCGGGCAGTCCGGCGTCAGCGGGTTGGGGAAGACGATCGGCCCCGACACGAGCGGCCCCTTCATGCGCCCGGGGCGCTCGCCGCGCCGCTCGGTGATCAGGTCCGCGTAGAAGTCGAGCTGCGCCGTCCCCGCGGTCAGCTGCTCGGTGTTGGCCGGCTTGATCTCGCCGATCAGCAGCCGCCCCTCGGGGGTGACCACGGCCAGGTCGAGGCGGAAGTTGTCGTCCCCGGGCGCCGCCCCGATCTCGCTGATGTTCAGCTCCTTGAAGTGCACGTTGCCCGAGCCCGCCGGGCCCTTGCCGATCGCGTCGATGAACGTCTTGCGGAACTCCGCCTGGATGAGGCCGTGCGCCTCGATCCCCGCCTCCTGCGCGCCGTGGCAGATCCCGCAGCCGCCGGCCGCCTCGTCCTCGACCATCCGCCGCTGCACGCCGGCGCGCCGCACCCGCGGGCCTAACGCCGGCGGCACCGCCGCCGGGCCGCCGGCCGTCACCCGCTCCGCCGCCGCCTCCGCCTCGCGCTCTGCCGCCCCCGACACGTCGCCGTCCACCGCGAGCCGGTCGAGGTCGACCGCCGCGCCGCGCTGCTGCACCACGTGCGCGAGCTCGTGCGCGAGCAGCCGGTCGCCGCGCGGCGTCCCCGGCGCGTACCGCTCGGCGCCGAACACCACGTGCCGCCCCACCGTGTACGCGGCCGCGTCCACCGCGGCCGCCGACGCCGCCGCGCGCGCGCCGGTGTGCACGCGCACGTCCCCGAACGCGTGCCCAAAGCGCGACTCCATCAGGCCTAACAACGCCGCGGGCAGCGGCGCCCCCGCCGCGCCGAGCACCTGCCGTACCGAGGCGGGCACGCCGGCGGGGGGCGCGCCGGCGGCGCCCGCCGGCACGCCCGCGACCGCCGACCGCTGCAGGCGCGCCTCTTCCTCCTCGCACTCGGCGCACGGCGCGCCGCCCGTGGCGCAGTGCGCGCACTGCCGCTGCAGCAGCGCGCCCGTCGCGCGGTTGCCGGGCCGCAGTGCCGGCGCGGCCGACGGCGCCGCTCGCGTCGCGGCCGCGGGCACGGGCGACCGGCGGTGCGAGGACGCCGCCGGCTCCGCGCGCGAGGGGGCCGTCGCCCCGGGCGCGGTCACTCGGCCGTCGCCCCGAGCGGGATCCGCCGCACGCGGAACTCGCCGAAGTAGAGGTCGACGGCGTCGACCGCCGACGCGTGGTGCGGCAGCGCGTCGCGGACGAGCGCGACGACCCGCGCCACCGCCGCGACGACGCCGTCGCGGTCCTTCGCTTTGAGATAGTTCGCGCCGAACCGGAGCGGGACCACGCCCCGCCGCTGCTGCTGCGCCACGTCGAGGTCGCGGGCGAGCGTGCGCGCGACGACCTGCGCGTCCGCGTACTCGTCCGCCGCGGGCGTGCCCGCGACCTCCGCCGGCGTCAGCGCGCCGGGCGCGACCGCGTTTACCGCGGCGTCGACGGCCGGGTAGCTCCGCTCGGCCGGCCCTGCCGCGCCCGGGCCCTTGAGCGCCTTCGGCAGCCCCCGCCCGACGGCGAACGCGCGCTGCAGGTCGAGCCCGAACGGCCCGACGGCGTTCTCGTTCCGCCGCAGGTCCTTGGCCGCCTGGTCGAACGCCCACTGCGACTGCTGCTGCTCGGGCGTGACGGCGGGCGCGGTCGACGCGGCGAGGTCGCCGACGCGCGCGAGCGTCCCCTGGGCCGGCGACGTGGCCGGCCCGGCGACGAGGTGCGCGACCCGCGCGCGCGCGATCGGGTCGGGCATCCGCTGCGCCACCTCCGCCGCGAGCGCGGCCGGCGCGCCCGGGAAGCTCGGCCGGTCGAGGTACGCGCTCATACCGATCTCGCCCATCGGATCGCCGAGGAAGGCGCGCCGCAGCGCGACCTTGACGTCGTCGGTCACGCGGACGCCCCTCCCGCCCTGCTGCGCGAGCACGCGCTCGAAGTAGCCGCGCAGGATCTCGGTCAGTTCGGCGCGCGCCACCGTCGCGGGGGGCGTCCGGTCCGGGGCGTCCGTCGCGGCGGGCGCGGGCGCGGCGCCTCGCGTGGCCGGCTCGCGCTGCAGCGCGGCCGGCGCGCCCGCGACCGGCGCCACGCCGCCGCCGGCCGCGGCCCGGTCGGCCGCGCGTTCGTGCGCGTCGCCGGGCGCGCCCACGCGCGCCTCGCGCGCGGGGCCGGCGTCCTCCTGCTGCAGCACGTGCGCGAGCTCGTGCGAGAGCAGCCGCGCGCCGGCCGCCGAGCCTAACTGCGGCGCTTGGGGGCCGAGGAAGACCGTGCGGCCGACGGCGAACGCCGCGGCGTCGAGCGACCGCGCCGCCGCGTGGGCCGCGGCGTCGTCGACCACGCGCACGCCGTCGACCGGCCGCCCGAGCGCGCGCGCCTGCCGCGCCGCGAGTCCGGCGTCGAGCGGCGCGCCCGCGCGTCCCCCGGCGGCGTCCTCGAGCGCCCGGCCTAACGCGGCGTTCCCCGCGCGGCGGGCGACGTCGAGCGCGGCCCGCTCCGCCCCCGGCCGGTCGCGGGCCGGCGCGCCATGGGCGGTCGGCGCGGGACGCCCCCCGGCCGCCGGCGACGCGCGCGACGCCCGCCGCCGACTCACCCGCCCCCCGCGCCGAACGCCCCCAGCTCGGCGGCCGAGAGCTCCTTGCCCAACTTCTGGTACTCGCGGCGCGTCGCGGCCACGAGGCACGCCGTGTCGACCACGCCCCCGTCCGCCGCCGCGAGGAACGCCGCGGCGAGCGCGATGTTCTTGATGTTGCCCCCGCTCACCGGGAACTGCGCCGCGAACGCGCCGAGGTCGACGCCCGACGCCATCGGCACCGCCGCCGGCCACACGCCGCGCCAGATCGCCGCGCGGCTCGCCGCGTCCGGGAAGGGGAAGTGCACGGTGAACGCGAGCCGCCGCACGAACGCCGCGTCGAGGTTGCCGCGCAGGTTGGTCGAGAGGATCGCGACGCCGTCGTACTCCTCCATCCGCTGCAGCAGGTAGCTGATCTCGATGTTCGCGTACCGGTCGTGCGCGTCGTGCACCTCCGAGCGCTTGCCGAACAGCGCGTCCGCCTCGTCGAAGAGCAGGATCCCGTTCGCGCGCTCGGCCGCGTCGAAGATTCGGTCGAGGTTCTTCTCGGTTTCGCCGATGTACTTGCTCACGACCCCGGCCAGCTCGACGCGGTACAGGTCCATCCCGAGCGCGCCCGCCACGACCTCGGCCGCCATCGTCTTCCCCGTCCCCGACGGCCCGGCGAAGAGCGCGGTGACCCCGGTCCCGCGCGGCAGCACCCGCGCGAAGCCCCACTCGTCCAGCACCCGGTGGCGCGTCGCCACGCGCGCGCACAGCTCGCGCAGCTGCGCCCGCGCGTCGTCGGGCACGACGAGCGCGTCCCACCCGTGCACGGGTGGGACGCGCGTGGCGAGCGCCGCGAGCTCGTGCCCCGACTGGCGCCGCGCCGCGGCGAACAGCGCCGCCTCCGCGTCCGCGCCGGCCGCCGCCGCGCGCGCGCCGTCGCCCGCGGCGAGCGCGATCTGCCGCGGCGTGAGGCGGAAACGCGACGCGAGCGCGTGCACGACCGCCTCGGGCACGCCGACGGCTGGGGCGTCGGCCGCGGCCCCCGCGAGCGCGTCCGCCCACAGCGCCGCGCGCGCCGCGTAGTCCGGCCGGCCGAAGGCGACCGTCGTCGCGTCGCCCGCGTCGCCCGCGGGCCACGGCGCCTGGGTCGAGACGACCGCGAGCACTCCCCCCAGCTCCGCCGCAGCTTCGAGCGCCGCGTCCAGCTCGGCGCGTCGGCCGGCGCGGTCGTCGCGGAGTAGCGCGTCCGCGTTGCGCAGGTAGACGACCGCGCCGCGCATCCACGCGTCGCGCACCGCGAGCGCGACGAGCCGCGCGAAGTCCGGCGCCTCGACGAGCGCGGCCACGTCGACGTCGAGCAGCGGCGCGCCGAGCGCGGCGGCGAGCGAGCCCGCGGCGCCGCGCTTCCCGGACCCGCGCGGCCCGTGCACGTGGACGCGGCGTCGCCCGCCGTCGTCCAGAATGCCGCGCGCCGCGTCGACCAGCGCGTCCATCGCCGCCGCGCCGAGCACCTGCGCGCCGACGGCGGCGTCGCGGCGCCGGTAGCGGCACGCCCCGGCGAGCCGCCGGTCGAGCGCGTCGTCGCCGACGAGCACGTTGACGATCCCTTCGTCGACGACGAGCGTCCGGGCGAGGAGCGGCGCGGTCGATCCCGGCGCGCCCGGCTCGGCGACTTCCAGCAGGCGGTGACGCAGCAGCGGCGCGTTCGGCGCGAAGTGCCCGCGGTGGACGAGGCGCTCGGCCGCGTTCTGGCAGAGCAGGTTGAGCGCGAGGTCGACCGTCGGCCGGCGGCGCGCGACGTCGTCCTGCAGGTACGCGTAGAGCCGCTCGTAGCGCAGGTCCAGCTCCGGGGCGAGCGCGAGCACGAGCACGTCGACGTCGAACGGCGCGAGCCCGAACGCGGCCGCGAGCGCGCCGAGCGTCGGCCGGTCCGCGTCCGGCGTGTCCGGCTCCGACGCGGCCGCGCGTCCATCCTCGAGGTCGGCGTCTCCGTCGGACGGCGCGGCGTAGAGCGGCACGCCCCCCGCCGGCCAGGCGAGCAGGCAGTCCACGTCGTCGGCGCCGACGTACAGCCCGCGGTACGCGTCGCCGACGACGTGGGCGCCGTACACCTCGGGCACGCGCGCGGCCGCGCGCGCCAGCAGCGCGTCGAGCCGCTGCAGCGCTGGGAGAAGGTCGTCGAGCGGGTCGGGAGAGACCGCCGGTCCGCCCGCCCGACCGGCGCCGGCGGTGGTCGCTGACGATCGAGGCACGCGATGCTCGAAGGCGCGCCGGACCGCGCGGCCGTGGTGCCGGCGGGCGGGGCGCGACGACGCACGGTGGGCGCCCCCGCCCGGGTGGGCAATCCACCCCCGGTCCCACGTGAGGTGGGGATCGGGAACTAGATCCTCCGCCCGGCCGCCGCGGCCCGCGCCTACTCGACGAGCCGGTGCGTCGGGTCGAACGTGAGGGCGAAGAGCGCGGCCGGCCGCTGCCACCGCGCCGCCGCGTCGCCGCGCCGCCGCACGTGCAGCTTCTCGAGCACGTTGTGCACGTGGTTCTTGACCGTGGCTAGCTCGATGTGGAGCTGTGCGGCGATCTGCTTGTTGGAGAGCCCGCGCTCGATGAGCGCGACGATCTCGCGCTCGCGCGGCGTCAACCCGGCGGGCCGCCCCGCCGCCGGCGGGCCGCCCGCGCCGCGCCCGGGGGCGACCCCGGCCGCGCCGGTCATGTCGAGCGCGGCCGCGAGCGCGGCGACCCGGCGGAAGAGCCCCGCTGCGACGGCCGTCGAGAGGGCGACCTCGCCCCGCACCGCCCGATCGGTCGCGGCGACGAGGTCGTCCAGCGACCCCTCGCGCGGCACGTACCCCGCCACCCCGGCCTCCGCGCAGGCCACGATCGCGTGCTCGACGTCCGGCACGGTGAGCGCGACGACCTTCGTGCCCGGCGCCGCGCGCAGCAGCTCGCGCGCCACGTCGAGGCTGGCCGGCATCGCCATGTCGAGCACGACCACGTCGGGCGCGAACTCCCGGCCGCGCGCGACCGTCTCGTCCGGACTCGCCGCCGTCGCCACGACCGCGAAGCGACCTAACGAGCGCAGGTGCGCGACGATCCCGTCGCGGTAGATCCGGATGTCCCCGGCGACCAGTACGCGTAGCATCCAGCACAGGGGTGGCGGTCCGGCCCGCCCGCCGAGCCAGCACCAGACTGGGAAAAGGTGCTCGATTATAGAGGCCGGCACCGGGCGTAGCAAGTGCGCTACGGCGGGCGTCGACGCTGAGCTTGGCGGATTGGGCCCGGCGGGCTCGGGGAAAGCGGGCGGCGGCGGTCTGATCGGGGCGCCCTGTGGGACGCGGAGGATCGATCATGCGCACCAGCAAGTTCACGGACGAGCAGATCGTCGCCGAGCTGCGACAGGCCGACAGCGGACGCCGGTGCTCGAGGTCTGCCGGCGGCTGGGCGTCACCGAGACGACGTTCTACCGGTGGCGGAAGAAGTATCACGGCGTCAGCTCGGTCGAGCTACGGAAGCTCAAGCTGCTCCGGGACGAGAACCGGAAACTGAAGCAGCTGGTCGCGGAGCTCTCGCTCGACAAGCAGATCCCTGCAGGCGTCCGTGGGGAAACGATTCTAGGGCCGCGGGCGCGGCGCGCGTGGGTGGCGTGGGTCGCGGCGGCGTTGCGGGTGTCCACGCGCCAGGCGTGTCGCGCGACCGGCGTCGCCCGGTCGACCGTCACGTACCGCGCCCGGCGGCCCGCCCAAGACGCGTTACGTCGTCGCCTGCGCGACCTCGCGCAGACGCGGGTGAGCTACTGACGTTCCCCCTGCCCTGAGGGCCAAGTAGGCTGAGAGTCCTCACGTTCAGGAGGACGGATGCGGAAGTCGCGGTTCACCGAGGCCCAGATCATCGGCGTGCTGCAGGAGGCGGCCAGCGGGGCGGCCGTGAAGGAGGTCGTCCGGCGCCACGGCATCTCGGAGCAGCCGTACTACCGGCGGAGAGCCCAGTACGGCGGCCTGCAAGTCGACGACACGAAACGGCTCAAGGCGCTCGAGGATGAGAACCGGCGGCTGAAGCGGGTCGTCGCCGACCAGGCCCTGAACCTGTCGGTGCTGACGGACGCGCTGGGAAAAGACTGGTGACGGCCGGGGAGGGCCCGAGCCCGCGGCGGGCGGTCGTCACCCACGTGCAGGAGACCGCCGCCGCGGAGGGCCGGCCCGTGAGTCAGCGGCGGGTGTGCCGGCGGTTCGGCGTCCACCGCACCCCGATCCGGTACGTGACGCGCCGCGCGCCGGATACGGAGCTCCGAGGCCGACTGCGCGAGTTGGCGGCCGCGCACCCGCGCTGGGGCGTACCGCGCCTGTCCTGGCTACTGCGGCGTGAAGGGCGGCCGGACAACTAGGGGTAGACCCAACAGTGACACTGTTGGCGAATTGGCCCGGAGTTCGCGGCGCGGGTGGTCCCCCCCTGCCGTGAGGTGCCCCGTGTCGATGCAGCCGAGTCCGATCCCGCCCGTCCCCGAGCAGACCGCCGCCGTCGCGCGCGCCGCCTTCCGTCGTGGGACGCTCTGCCTCCGGCTGCGCGACGAGTTCGGGGCCCTCTACGAGGACGCCGACTTCGCCGCGCTATTCCCCGTGCGCGGCCAGCCGGCACTCCCGCCCTGGCGCCTCGCGCTCGTGACCGTGCTGCAGTTCCTCGAAGGGCTCTCGGACCGGCAGGCCGCCGATGCCGTGCGGGGACGCATCGACTGGAAGTATGCGCTCGCGCTGGAGCTGAGCGACCCGGGGTTCGACTTCAGCGTGCTGAGCGAGTTCCGCACGCGGCTCGTCGCTGGCGGCCAGGAGCGACTCCTCCTCGACCGCCTGCTCGAGCGCTTCGCCGCGCGGGGGCTCGTGAAGGCGCGGGGCCGGCGGCGCACGGATAGCACGCACGCCCTCGCGGCCGTGCGCGGCCTCAATCGGCTCGAGCGCGTCGGCGAGACCGCCCGCGCGGCGCTCAACGCGCTGGCGACGGTCGCGCCCGACTGGCTCATGCAAGTCGCGCCGCCGGCGTGGTACGAGCGGTGCGGACGCCGCGTCGAGAACTACCGCCTGCCGAAGACGGAGGCGGCCCGCACCGCACTCGCCGCCGAGATCGGCGCCGACGGCCGGCAGCTGTTAGGCGCCGTCGACGCTGCCACCGACCAGCCCGACCTCGCGCGCCTGCCCGAGGTGGCGACCCTGCGGGCGCTGTGGGAGCAGCAGTACATCGAGGACGGGGCGCAGCCCGGCACCTGGCGGTGGCGCGCGGTCGACGGCCCCCGCCCGGCGCCATGCTCTCGTCGCCCTATGACCCCGAGGCACGCTACAGCCGCAAGGGCGAGGCGACGTGGGTCGGCTACAAGGTGCAGCTGACCGAGACGTGCGACGCCGACGCGCCGCGTGTGATCACCGACGTCCAGACCACGCCGGCGACGACGCCCGACGACCGGATGGTGCCGGTGGTGCACGCGGCGCTCACCGCGCGGGGCCTGCTCCCCACCGAGCATCTGGTCGACAAGGGCTACACCGACGCGGCCACGCTCCTGGCGAGCGAGCGCGACCGCGGCGTGCACCTGGTCGGCCCCGTCGCCGCCGACCCGAGCTGGCAGGCGCGCGCGGGCGCCGGCTTCGCGCAGGCCGACTTCGCCATCGACTGGGAGCGCCAGATCGCGACGTGTCCCGCGGGCAAGACGAGCGCGCAGTTCCGCCTGAGCCCGCACGCGCCGGGCGTCCCCGCCTGGGAGGTCCGCTTCGCGCGCGGCGACTGTACGCCGTGCCCCGCCCGGGTGCAGTGCACGCGGGCGGCGCGCGACCCGCGCGCGCTGACACTCCTGCCGCGCGCCCAGTACGAGGCGCTCCGCGCCGTGCAGCGCGCGCAGACGACCGCCGCCTTCCGCGCGGCGTACGCCGCCCGGGCTGGGATTGAGAGCACCCACGCGCAGGCGATCCGCCGCGCGGGGCTGCGGCGCTGCCGCTACCTGGGGCTGGTGAAGACGCGGCTGCAGCACGTCGCCACGGCGGTCACCCTCAACGTGGTGCGCGTGACCGAGTGGGCGGCCGGCGTCACGCCCGCGCCGACGCGCCAGTCGGTCTTTGTCCGGTTACAGCCGGCCGCCTAACGACGCGGGCCAGTTCGCCAACGGTGTCAACAGTCGTGTCATGAGCCGCCACTGCGCCACTCTGGAGCTGGTGCGTCGCATCGAGGCGTTCGTCGCCGCCTACAACGCCACGGCCCGCCCCTTCGCCTGGACCGCCACTCCCGAGGCCATCCTCGCGAAGCTTGAGCGACTACTGCACGCGATTCGCGCGCCTTCGCGGGGCCGGTCGTACCGGTCGTATAGGCCAGCGTCTTCGACCTGAGCCGGCCGGTTGGCTCACCGCCGCCGCATTCTCATACCGCCGTCCCTGCACGCACGCCGCGGTGGATCCGGCGACGGATGAGAGCGACGCCGAGCGCACCGGCTCCGGTCGTCAGGAGCGCACCCGGCTCCGGGGTCGCCGTCACCGAAAGCGTGCCCGTGGCCGCATTGATCCGCGTCTCGGAGAACGCCGAGAGGACGTCGTTCCCGAGCACATTGATGCCATCTGGATTCAATGCATCTGGGAGGACACCGACCGTCATGGCCATACCGCCGAGCTCGGGAAAGACGGTCAGCCCGACGGTCGCCGCCGGGACGGTGAACGTCCCCAGCTCGTTGGTGACCGTCACGGTGGCGCCCGAGGTCGTTAGCCCGAGTGAGGCGGCGAGGGACGACGACAGCAGCGTCGTGCTCACACCGGTCGATAGTACGGACGGCGCCGCCGTCGTCACGGCATTGAAGGAAACCGCAGTGCTTACGGCGAAGGCTTGCCCGAACGGGTCATCGTTGAAAGCCCCGATTGGAACGACCTGTAACTGCGTGGACGGAGAGAGATTGCTCAGGCCAAGGGCTTGAGCGTGATTCTTCAGCGTGCCCTGACCCAGCGCGGCATTCAAGTCCTCTGAGCCAAGCCCAGCCGGGTCGGATTCGACCAGGAACTTGTTGCCGATGAGGACGTCCTCGGCGCCGACTATCATGTCGATGATCTTGCCCGCCCCCTGGATCTTGGGGTTAAACGGCCCAGAAGCCGAGGCACCCATGATCGAGCCGGCATTTGCGGCAGGGATGTTCGTGCGATTCAGAGGGACTGGCCCACCGACGGCGGAGCCGGTCGCGGGGTCGCCTACGGGAAGGCCCAACGCCGCAGCGGCCGACGAGGTAATGAGGAAGTTGCCGCTGAACCCGGGGTCGATTGTCCCCGTGAGCACATGCGCATTCCCTTGCGCATCGACGAACAGAAGGTTGACGGAAAAGGTCGAGTTCGCGTACGTGAAGGGGAACGTGAACGTGTCCGCCCGGGCGCGTAGGGGGCTTGCCGCGAGCACGGCGGCCACGAGGCCGGCGGCACAATGGCGGCTCATCGATACCAGTCGCATGCTAATCCTCCCGTTTGACGAGCGTGAGAAGCACTCCGCCCGACTCGACAGGCGGCCGACCACGATGAGCCAAAAGCTGCAATAATCGTGTCGCTTACGGAGCCGAACGACGGTGCGTAGGACGAGCGTTGACCAGTCGGTGATGGTTATGCAGGGAATTACCGGGTCACGACACTAGCCAACCTCCAGCCCTTGCTGCCGTAATCGCCCTGCACTGCGCCCCGAAGCGGCGCCATGCCGATCATCGTCATACGCGGCCGGTCCGTCGAGTGGATGGCTCGCGGGCTCCCGCTTGAGGCGTTCCGCATCAACGTCCGCGGTGGTGTCGCGGAGTACCGGCCTGCGCCCGTCAACGCGGCGAACGCCCACGTGCGCCACGCGATCCTGCTCGCCCTCGCGGCGCCGGGCGGCCGGCTTGCGGCATCGCTCTGAGCCCTGATTCGGCGCACCGCCGCCGATGGCAACGAGTACTCCACGTACATCTTTGCCGACGAGACGGCGAGCATCGGCGCGCGCGGCACCAACGGCGGCGCGCCGTCTGGCCCCCCACCCCCGGAAACGTGATCGGATTCGTGCATACGGACCCGGCGCCCGCGGCCGTCCTCGCGTCGCCCTCGGCGAACGATTTCGGTGTCGTGCCGTACCCGTGGCCGTGCGTCCGCGGTCCACGAGCGCGTAGAGCGCGTAGAGCGCGCCGGCGACGAGCCCGTGCGGCGCCACGTACACCGGCGCGAGGAGCACGTGGAGCGCCACCAGGCAGAGCGCCCCGACGTGGTCGATCCCCGTCAACCGCTTGGACGCGTGCGGCCATGAAGGGGCTCGGCCCAACGGCGGAAACCCTGCTCTACTTTCTCCACCCGACGCTCGTGCCGCCGTTCAACACGGCGATGGTGAACGGCTCCAACGCGCTCACCGGCGCGAAGGTGAAGCTCGGGACTCGGGCGCATGACCTCGCGACGCGATCGGGCATCCTCGCACTGAACGCCCGCCACCGGGACGTGCTCTCCAACGACGTCGACGCGATCGCCGGGTTGCTGTTCGACGTCGGCCGCGGACGCTACCCGGCCCCGCCGCTCCCGAGCGCAGCTGACGACAGCGGGGCACGCACCGCGTGAGAAGCCGATCTCGCCCGCGTACGCGAGGCCGTTGCCGCGAAGGACGCGAAGACGCTTGCGGCCGCACGTGAGGGAGATCGCACACACACCGCGAGGTGCAGGGCTGGCTGCGGGATCTCGGGCGGGCCCTCGGGTACGACGTTTGGATCGCGTCCAACGATCGCAACCGGCCGTGCGGCGCGGGCCGACTTGGGGACGGATGTCTCACGCAGTCGCCCGAGGCGCTCGACGGCGCGCCCGGCGCGGACGCCGTCCGACTGATCGACGTGCTCTGGCTCGAGCGGGGCAGCGCCGGCGGCGCACCCGGGCACGTCGCTGGCGCGTTCGAGGTGGAGCACACGACGTCGATCTGTTCGGGGATCGTCCGCCTGCCGGACTTCGCGTTAGGCGCGCCCAACGCGGCCACGACGGGGCTCTTCCTCGTCGCCCCCGACGGGCGGGACGAAGACGTGCGGGCGCAGCTCGCACGCCCCGCGTTCGGCCGCGTGGCGGACCCGCGCGTGCGATTCCTGCGTTATGGCGAGTTGGAGCAGCACCGCGGGGTGATGGCGCGGTTCGGGTCGGGGATGAAGTCCGTCGAGGCCGTCGCGCGGGATCCGAGCTGACTGCGTCAACCGTTAGGCCCAATCGTAGTTAGGCGCCCGCGTGCGACTCGGCGGCCTTCGCAGCGGCGCGCCCGTCGGTGCCCGCCGTGTGGTCGCGTGTCGCGGTCATACGGCGAGAAGCACCCGTGCTACGCCACGCCCGCATCCGCGTGCGCCGCACGTATCATCGTCCCGTCCACGTTACTATTCCGGCGGCCACGGCGGGGCGCGGTTCGTCGCGTCCGTTGCCGCGCCGTTCACCGTGCGAATCGTCGTCTCGTTACGTCCGACCCAGTATGTCTGACCCTGTCGCAGACGTCGTTGCCGCCACGTTCGGCATCCCGACCTCCACCGTCACCGACGCGCTCGCCTTTCAACAAGCCCGGGAATGGGACTCGGTCAATCATCTCAGCCTCATGCTCTCGCTCGAGGACGCGTTCGGTCTCACGTTCGATGACGACGAGATTGTCGCGCTGACGAGCGTCGGTGCGATCCGCGCAGCGCTCCGTCGACGCGGCGCGCTGCAACCCGCCGAGTGACGATGCCGATCGACGTCGAGGACGGCCGGTCACTTCGCTCGGGATTCCTCGCCCACGCCGCGCGCACGCCCGACACCCCCGCGCTCGTCGTTCGGGGCGTCTCGCACAGCTACGGCGCGCTCGATCAACGTGCGCGACGCCTCGCCACCGTGCTGAGCGCGGGTGGATCGCGCCGGGTCGAGCGCGTCGCGGTATTCGCGTCGCGGAGCGAGGTCGCCTACGCGGGCACGCTCGGCGCCTTGTACGCCGGCGCCGCGTACGTCCCACTCAACCCGCGGTTCCCGGTCGAGCGCACGCGCGCGATGCTGCGACGGGCGGGTGTCGACGCGATCATCGCCGACGCCGCGGCGGCCGCACAACTGCCCGACGTGCTCGAGGGGGTCGAGCGGCCGGCGTGCATCATCACGCCGGACGGCGGCGTGCGGGACGATCGCGCGGAAGGCATCGGGGCCGATGTGCGCGGGGCGGATTGGATCGGCGCCGACGCCCTGGCGCGCGTGGAGCCGCTCGTGCGCCTGCCGGGTGTGCTCTCCGACGACGTCGCCTACCTGCTCTTCACGTCGGGCACGACGGGCGAGCCCAAGGGCATCGCGGTCACACACGCCAATGTCCTGCACTGCCTCGATGCCGCGGCTCAGCGGTACGTGCTCGGCTCCGACGACCGAGCGACGCAGACGTTCGACCTCACGTTCGACCTCGCCGTGTTCGACCTGTTCGTGCCGTGGAACGCCGGCGCGTCGATCTACGTCCCCCAACCCAACGAGTTGCTCGCGCCCGTGCGGTTCGTGCAACGGCACGCGCTCACGCTGTGGTTCTCGGTGCCGTCCGTGCCCGCGCTCGCGATGCGCCGCACGATGCTCACCCCCGGCGCGATGCCCTCGTTGCGCTACAGCCTGTTCTGCGGCGAACCCCTTCCCGAGTCGACCGCGCGCGCGTGGGCTGCAGCCGCGCCCGCCTCGACGCTCGACAACCTGTACGGACCGACGGAACTCACGATCGCGTGCTTCGCCCACACCTGGCGCGCGCCGAACACGTCCAGCACGGACCGCGACCCGCCACACGTGGTCGCGCACGCGATCGTCCCGATCGGGCGTCCGTTGCCCGGGCTCGGGGCGCTCGTGGTCGACGACACGCTCGCCGCGGTGGCGGACGGGGCCGTCGGTGAGCTCCTCGTCTGCGGCCCGCAGACCGTACCGGGCTACTGGCGCGACGAGGCGCGCACCGCCGAGCGGTTCGTCGATCTCGCCGTCTCCCCCACGCGGACCAGGCGCTTTTACCGCACTGGCGATCGCGTGCGACGCACGCTGACCGGCGACTACGTCTACTGCGGCCGTACCGACGATCAGGTCAAGGTGCTCGGGCACCGCGTGGAACTCGGAGAGATCGAGTCGCGGCTCCTCGATCAACCCGGCGTCGTCCAGGCTGCGGCGGTGGCGTGGCCCGTCGAGGACGCGCGCGCGCTGGGCATCGTCGCGTTCGTGACGACCGACGCGACCCCGGCCCCGTCGCGCGACGCGCTCGCCGTCATGCTCCCCGACTACATGGTGCCGAGTCGCATCGTGCTCCTCGACGAGATGCCGCTGAACGGCAACGGCAAGATCGATCGCGCGCGCCTCTCGGCCCTGCTCGGCACGACTGGCGTGGGCGCCGTGGGCTGAGCGATGTTCACCCTCTCGCGGCACGAGCTCGTGCACTCGGAGCACCCGCTTGCGCGGCGGCTCGTGCGCGCCTACCGAGCGATGCGACGGTTCACGCTCCCGGCTCCGCGGTTGTTCGTGCGTCCAGTCGTCGCGGTCTTCCTCGCCCTACGCGCGACGTACTTCGTGCTCGTCCGCGTGCTCCTCTGTGAGCCGTTCTTCAAGTCGTACTGCGCGTCCTACGGACGGGGCGTCCGGACCGGAGTGTTTCTCCACTGGATCCAGGGGCACGGCCGGATCGAGGTCGGCGACGACGTCATCGTCGACGGGAAGTGTTCGATCCTGTTCGCCGCGCGGTACACGGCGGAGCCGACGTTGCGCATCGGGTCGCACACCGGCATCGGGCACGGCTGCTCGTTCACCGTCGGTAGCGCGATCACGATCGCCGACCACTGCCGTATCGGCACGTTCGTCTCGATGTTCGACGCGAGCGGGCACCCGTCGGACCCGGCCCTGCGGCTCGCGGACGCGCCGGCAGCGGCCGCGAGCGTGCGCCCGATCGTGATCGAGCGCAACGTCTGGATCGGGACCGGCGCCGTGATCTTCCCGGGCGTCACCGTGGGCGAGAACTCCGTGATCAGCGCCGGCGCGGTCGTGGTGGCGTCGGTCCCGCCGAACAGCCTGATGCTCGGGAACCCGGCGCGGCGCATGGCCGCGGTGTAGCCGCGGTCCCCTTCCGATCTCAACAATTCCAGATGCATACGCGACTAGCACGCGTCATCGACATCATCGCGCGCGTGGGCAAGCTCGACGCGTTAGGCCCGGACGACGACTTCTACGCGGCGGGCGTCGACTCGATGGGGGCGATCGACGTGGTCATGGACCTCGAGCGTGAGTTCGGCGTCGCGGTGCCCGACGAGCAGTTCGTGGCGGCGCGGACCGCGCGCGCGGTCACCGCGCTCGTCGACCGAGCCGCGCCGTGAGCCCCGCGGAGGCGTTCGTGTCGGCGATCGGCTACGTGCTTCCGGAGCGAGTCGTCACCAACGACGACCTCGCGCGCGAGCATCCCGACTGGGACATGGAGCGGATCGGCGGCAAGGTCGGCATCCGGAGCCGGCACGTCGCGGCACCGCACGAGACCTCGGCCGACCTCGCGTACGCCGCGGCGCGACAGATGCTCGATCGCACCGGGATCGCGCCGGCCGCGATCGACGCGCTGATCTTCTGCACTCAGACGCCCGACCACCTGCTGCCGGCGTCCGCGTGCCTGCTCCAACACCGGCTCGGCCTGGGCACTCAGGTGGCGGCGTTCGACGTCAACCAGGGGTGCTCCGGCTACGTGTACGGCCTCGCGATCGCGAAGGGCCTCATCTCGGCCGGGATCGCGCGCACCGTCCTCTTCGTGACGGGCGAGACCTACTCCAAACTCATCCACCCGCGCGATCGGACGGTCCGCGTGCTCTTCGGCGACGCCGGGAGCGCAACGCTCGTGACCGCGACCCCGGGGGGCGCGCGCATCGGACCGTTCGTGCTCGGAACGGACGGCACGGGTGCGGCGAACCTCATCGTGCCCGCCGGCGGGCTCAGAACGCCGCGTAATGCCGACACGGGTGTGGAGTCCTCGGACGCGATCGGGTGTACGCGGACGGCGGAGCACCTGTTCATGGACGGTCCGTCGATCACGGCCTTCGCGATGGAGCGTGTGCCGACCGTACTACACGACTTGTACGCGAAGGCGGGCGTGACCGCCGAGGACGTCGCGTGGTTTGCGTTCCACCAAGCGAACGCGTTCATGAATGAGCGGCTGCGCGCCCGGCTGCGACTCCCGACGCAGAAGGTGCCCACATACCTCGAATGCGTCGGTAACACGGTCAGCAGCACGATCCCCGTGCTCCTGCGCGAGACGGCAGGCCGGTTCGCGGTGGGCGATGCGGTCGCGGCGGTCGGGTTCGGGGTCGGCTACTCGTGGGGGGCGGCGCTGCTGACGTGGGGCGACGTCGCCCTCGTCTAAGGCGTGCCGAGCGTGTACCTGACCGGGTACGGTCCCCGTATCCGGCGCGAGCGATCGGCGTGGTCGGCGTCCCCCCGGCGCCGCGTCCACACACCGACGTCCGCCAGACGCGCAGCCTCGTGACATCGCGCGTCGAGATACTGACCGCCGCCGTCCGGCGCGTACTCGACCCGCCGGCGGGCCCATTCTCGGTTCCGGGTGTCGTCCTCCACGTGATGTATGGCGCGGATGGGCGGCACGCGCGTGTGATACTCGGCGAAGACGCCAGGGGGCGGCCGCTCACCGACCGATCGCTCTTCCCCGTCGCGTCGCTGACGAAGCTCGCGCTCGCGCTCGTCGTGCTGCGGCTCGTCGCGGCGGGCGACCTCGCGCTGGACGACCGCCTCGGCGACATCCTCGCCGGGGTCGGCGCGGCACTTGCGCCGGCGACGGTGCGACAGTTGATGTCCCACCAGGCGGGGCTCCCACTCGACGTGCCCGAGCACGTGTTGCCCTACGACGCGGACCTGACGTGGCCGGCCATGCGAGACGCATGCGTCCAGATCGCCCCCGTCCAGCCGATCGGCGAGTGCGTCTCGTACAGCAACATGGGGTACGCGGTCCTCGCTGCTCTCGTGGAACGCGTCACGCGCGCGCCGTTCGCGACCGCGTTGCGGACACTGGTGCTCGATCCGCTCGGCATCGACGCCGTGTTCGGCGCGGACGACCGCGACCGAGCGGTGACCGTGGCCGACGTGCGGAGCCCGTTTCGCGACACCGCGCTCGAGCCGCTCAACTCGACGTTCTGGCGGTCACTGGGCCTGCCGACGCTCGGTCTGCTCACGAACTCGCACGGCGTCCTCTCCCTCCTCGCGTGTTTCGCGCCGCCGCCCGTGGCGGCTGACGCTTCGGGGCAACGCCCGCGTTTCGTCCCCACCGATCTGACCCAGGCGGCCGTCACCGATCAGGGGCTCGGGCGGCCGGGCGGCTTCCCAGGGGGCGAGGCGTTTCACGGATTTGCGGTGGCCAAGCCGATGTGGTGGCCGGCGTGTGGCTGGGGGCTTGGCCCGGAGATGCGCGGCAGCAAACGGCCGCACTGGGCCGCAGGGCCCGCCGCGCCGGAGTCGTTCGGGCACGTCGGGCTGAGCGGATGTGTCGTCTGGAGTGACCCGGTCGCAAATGTCTCGTGGGCGCTCCTCGGGTCGCGGACGGCGGACTGCGCGTGGCTCCTGCGCCACGGCCCGACGATCACGAGCGCGGTGCGCGCGAGCGTGACGGCCCCGGGGCCCTGAAGTGGTCGGCGCCGGCGGAACGCAAACACGCTCGGGAACTGGCGTGACCGCGGTTGGGTGAAGCGATTGCCGCGTGGAACGCCAGTCGCTCCGAGCGGTGGGCCGCCCGCACGGACCGGCGCGACGGAAAGGGGGTCCGCTCAGGCCCGACCGTGGTGATCGGCCTTGGGCAACAGGCCCGATCGGCATCGCCGCCACCCGCACCGGCTGACACGAGCGGCCGCGGGGAGTAATCGAGCCGGAACGGAGGGTCGGGGTGGGCGGGAGAGGGACGGTCGCACTCGAACGGGGGGCGATCGTGGGATGACCCTCGTTACACGTCCGCACACCGTTCGACCTGCCATACTGAATCGCGCCGGGTTTGGAGGAGGCTCCCAGCCTTGAGAGATTGGGAGCATGAGCACAGGGAAGCAGACGTCCAAGCCGTTCTCGCCCGAGGTCCGGGAGCGAGCCGTGCGACTGGTGCTGGAGCACCAGGGCGAGTACGCGACGCAGTGGACCGCGATCACGTCCATCGCGAGCAAGATCGGCTGCTCGGGCGAGACGCTGCGCGGCTGGGTGCGCCAGACCGAGCGTAACGTGGGGCAGCGCGCCGGCCTGACGAGCGAGGAGCGGGAGCGCCTCACGTCACTGGAGCGCGAGGTGCGCGAGCTGCGCCGCACCAATGAGATCCTCCGCAAGACCAGCGCGTTTTTCGCCGCGGCGGAGCTCGACCGCCTCACGAAGTGATGTACGCGTTCGTCGACGCACATCGGACCACCTACGGCGTCGAGCCGATCTGCCGCGTGCTGCAGATCGCGCCGTCGGGGTACTACCAGCACCGCAACCGCCACGCGGACCCGGGACGCCGCTGCGCCCGAGCGCAGCGCGATGACCGGCTGCGCGAGGACATCCGGCGGGTCTACCGAGCGAACCACGAGGTCTACGGTGTGCGCAAGGTCTGGCAGCAGCTCCGCCGCGAGGGCGAGCGGGTCGCGCGCTGCACGGTCGCGCGGCTGATGCGCGCGGACGGACTGCGCGGCGTCGTGCGTGGAGGCCGGGTTCGCACTACGCGCCCGGCCGAGGATCCGGCGACGGCGCCGCAGGACCTGGTGCAGCGCCAGTTCACGGCTGAGCGGCCGAACCAGCTCTGGTTGGCTGACTTCACGTACGCCAGCGGCGTACCCGTGGCGACGTGGCGCGGCTTCGTGTACGTCGCCTTCGTGCTCGACGCCTTCTCGCGGCGCATCGTCGGCTGGCGCGCGCACACGACGATGCGGACGGAGCTGGTGCTCGACGCGCTGGAGCAGGCGCTGCACGACCGCGAGACCGACGGACGGCTCGTGCATCATTCCGACCGCGGGTCGCAATATGTATCAATGCGCTACTCAGACCGCCTCGCCATAGCGGGTGTCGCGCCGTCGGTCGGCAGCGTGGGCGATGCGTACGATAACGCTCTGGCGGAGAGCGTCATCGGGCTGTTCAAGGCGGAGGTGATCCACCGGCGCGGACCATGGCGCGGCTTCGACGACGTGGAGTACGCGACGCTCGCGTGGGTCGCGTGGTTCAACCAGCGACGCCTCCTCGCGCCCCTCGGCTACCTTCCGCCCGCCGAGTACGAGGAACAGTTCTACCGCGCCCAAGCGGCTCAACCCGCGCTGGTCGCACTCAACTAACCGAGCCTCCTCGAAACCTGGTGCGATTCAATGTCTAATACGGCTCTGCGCAGGCCTCGTCAATGCTCAGGCGCCCGGCCGGGCGTGTCGGTGACATCCGCGGCAGCATACCGCTTCACCCGGCCACGCGCGGCCTCGGACCGCGCGTGGCCACCGCACGCCGCTACCCTCGCGATCTACGCCTGAGGAATCCTCAGGCTCAATCATCGGCCCTGTTAGGGCGTGCGACCTTCGACACGCGTTGTGGAACTCGGTCAGCTGACCGTCGGAAGCATGGCAGCGCGTAATACCGATGTTGAGATTACCTCGTCCCGGCACGCTGAACGGCCGATAAGACCAGTTATCAACCGTACGCTCGGATGCGCGGTGCGTTTACTGGGTAAACACAATCCCCGGACGTCACCTAGCTTCCCGCGCATGTCCGCGCGTCGCCCGTCGTCGGCTCCGGCCCCTGCTGGGTCGCCTCGTACCCGGTCGACGCCGGTGCGGGCCGCGCGCGCAGCCACGGCCGCCCACGCGGCGGTGCCCGACGACGCAGACGCCCCCACGTCCCTCGCCGGCCCGCGGCTCGACGGCCGCCGCGCCCACGTGCTGGACCGCGCAGCCGAATACGTGCGCCTCGCCGACCGGGGGCTCACGGTCGCCCAGATCGCCCGCCGCCGCCGCAAGTCGGCGGGCCACGTCTCGATCCTCCTTCGCCTCGGGCGCGCCCTGGCCGACGTCCCGGCCGACGAGCGCGCGGCCCTCCGCCACCCGCGCGTCACCTGGCGCCTCGTCCAGCGGCTCGTGCGCATCGACGTCGACCCGGGCAGCCTGCGCCGGCAACTCCGCGCCGCCGTCGGCGGGTTCAGCACCCACACCGTCGACCGGCGGCGCCGGCGCACGGCGCCGGTCGCCGTGGCGTCGTCGACCGACCCGGCGACCGCGGCGGCGGGGGTCGCGTGGGGCTGGGACGCGGCCTGGTTCGCCCGCGACCCCGCGGGCTACGCCGCCGCCCACCTCGCCTACCTCACCCACCTCCACCGCGTCGTCGCCGCGCGCGCCACCCAGGCGGTCCGCGCCCGTCGGGCCGCGGCCCTCGCCCGGGACACCGACGCCGGGCAGAGCCTGCGCGGGCTGCAGCGGAGCCTCACCCGCCGGCTGGCGCAACTCGCCCCGGAAGCCGGCGGAGACGGCGGGCCGCCCCCGGCGGAGCAGCAGGCCCTGGCCACGTTCGCCGCCGTCGGAGCCGCCCTGGCCGGCGTGCCCGCACTCGGCGGGTCGGCCGCCGATGCGCCGCCCCCCGAGCCGCGCGCCCCGGGCCCGGTCCACGCGCGGTAGGTCCGCGTGAGACGAGCGTTAGGCGCGGCGGTCCCGCCGCTTGCGGGCGTGGTACTGCGCGACCGCGCCGCGTTCCGCGAGGAGCCGCTCGGCGTAGCGCGCCACCATCGCGCTCGTCTTCCAGCGGCCCGCCTGCATGATCGCGGGCAGCTCCAGCCCGGCGCCCACCAGGTCCTGCGCCATCCCCACCCGGCCCGAGTGTCCGCTCACCTGCGCGGGCTCCAGGCCCAGGTGCCGGAGCTGCGGCGCGGCGCGCCCGGCCAGCTTCTTCAGGACCGCCGGCACCTTCTGCGCGTGCAGCGCCGTCGGCCCGACCCGCCCGTGCGCGCTCACCGCCCGGAACACGGGCCCCGACGTGAGCTCGGCCGCGTGCAGCCACGCCGTGAGCGCCGCGTGCGCCTCGGGGCCGACATACGCCGTCGCCCCTTCGCCGAGCTGGTCCGTCTTGCTGCGGCGGATCGTGACGGTCGCCCCCCCGTCCGCCGCGGCGTGCACGTCGTCGACGCGGAGCGCGACGAGCTCGCTCCGGCGCGCCAGCAGGTCGCGCGCGACCAGGAGCAGGGCGACGTCCCGGCGGTCGATCAGGCGCGTCGGCCCGTCCGCGCCGTAGCTCGCCAGGATGTGGACGACCGCGCGCTCGGTGAGCCCCGCGGCCTGCCGCGGCCGCGTCCCCTGCCCCGCCGCGACCCGTGTCGCCGCCCACGCGCGGCTCGCGGCCGTGAGCGCGAGGCGGACCTCTTCGGCCTTCGTCGGGTCCGGGATGCCCGCCGCGCGGTGCAGCGCGGCCACCGACGCGAGGTAGCGTCGGAGCGTGGCCGGCGCGCGGCCGGTCGCGTGCGCGTCGACGAACGCCGCGACGTCCGCCGACCGCGCGGGGAGCGGCAGCCGGCGCCCGGCCCGGCACCAGCGCGTCCAGAGGGCCAGGTCGGCCCGGAGCGCGCGGAGCGTGTTGGCCGCGCGCGCACCGGCCACGCGCTGGGCCGTGGCGGCGAGGCGTGCGGCCACCGCCGGGGGCAGGTAGAGCGCGTCCGCGACCGCCGCGAGCGGGCCGGCGCCGGGCGCGGCTGGGGCGAGGGGCACGCGGGATTCGACCGGAGGCGCGTCAGACGGCAGCGAGGGGCAGCGCGGCCGGGCACCCGAGCTCGCAGGGCGACGGGCCGGACCGCGTGCGGTTGGAAAGGTACGGCGCCGGCCTGCTGACCGCAGGATGGCGGCCCGCGCCCTGCGCCGCGCGGCGCCGCCCCGGGCGCGGGGCGCACCCCGCCGCGACAGAAGGATCCCTTTCGGAGTGAACGATTCCCTGCGTGCCGTCGAGCCGGCGCGCCACGCCCCAGCGCCTGTGCCGTGTTGCCCGCCCCCGTGCGGCGGGGCCGTGTTCGGCGGGCGACGGACGGGGCACCCTCGCCGCATCGCGGGCGCCCGGGGGCCGTCCCGACCGCGAGGTCCCGTCGCGGCGCGCACGTCGCGCGCCTCGACGAGATCATGGACCAGACCCACCACGCGGACGTGAAGACCGTGAGGCGCTACGTCCGCAACGCCCGGGCGATCCGCGCGAGCGCGGCCGCGAAGCTCGGCCTGTAAGTCGGTCGCTTCCGACCGGCGCTGTCGCGATGTCGGATCGACGCGTCAGCAGCCCGGGACCGGTGCGCGATTGACTGTTAGGCGCCAGGTCTGAACGGAATCAGGGTAGGTAGGCGGGGGTCATCCGCATCGGCAACGCGGTTACGCGGCACGGGCGCGTTACCCTCCTGCTCCTGCTCCTGCACCGCCCGCGCCCGTGTCCCACGGTCGTACAATGTTTGCTCGACGCCCCACTGAGCGAGCGACTGCACCACGCGCGATAGCTCCTGCCCCGCCGGCGTCAGCGCGTACGTCACGTGCCGCTGTCCGGCGTGCCGGATCGCGCGGTAGTCGACGCGCTCCACGATGCCATCCGCCTCCAGCCCGCGCAGCTGCTCGGTCAACACTTTCGTGCTCACCTCACTTGGTAAGCACCGGTCGAGGTCGCCCCTTCGCCGCGCGCCGGCCGCGAGCAACAGAACAAGGGTCGGCTTCCATCGCGCGAACAGTATGGCCGCAGCGCGCTCGAGCGCCGGCGAGGCAGCCGCCATTCGCGCCGACTCCGGTGTCATTGCCTCACCGTCGGCGTCAGACCCGCGACCACTTACCGCCTCGACATCTCCCCCCCGACCCAGCCCGGCGCGTGCTTCCCATCCGCCCCGCATGTGCTGCCCCCTGCTCTGCTGGACGCCCCGCCGTCTCGGCACTGCGCCGTACGGCTGGGTGCGTTGCCCATGAGCCACGCTACACGCGGTGCGCGTAGCAGGGGGAGTACGCCGCCACCGGCCCGGGCGAACTGGTCAATGCGCATCGCGAACGGGACGCGCGCGCCTCCGAGCCGGCCGAAACCGCCCGCGAATACCGCCGACGTGCCCGGCGGACCCGTGGCCGGCGTCACGCGCGGGCGCAGATTGTGGGGACTGGACTAACAGTCCGCGAGCCCGAGCGCCCGCTCGACGTTCTCCCGGTAGCTCCGGCCGGTGGGTACTTCAGTCGCGTTGGTCAGCACGAGCGTGTACTCGCCGCGGTGCCGCGGCACGATCTCGACGACGTGGTCGGGGTTGATGACCCAGCGCCGGTGCACGCGGACGAACCCGAACCGCGCCGTGGCCTGCTCCGCCCGCGTCATCGTCGCATCCCAGGTGTGCGCCTCGGTGCCGACGTACAGGCGCACGGCCACGCCAGCATCCGCTTCAACGGCGACCACGGTGTCGGGGTCGAGCAGCTTCCAGCGCCCGTCCGCCCGCGCACGGACCGGCAGGTGTCGCCCGGTGCATGGGACGGCCTGTTCCACGGCGGCTGCGACCGCCTGGCGCCGCTCCACGACGCGGGCGTCCGTCGCGCCTTCCGCGACGGCTCGGCGCCCGGCCACGAGCCGGCGGGCGCGCGCCAACGCCGAGGCGAAGTCGTCGTCCGTAAACGGCTTCCGCAGGTAGTCGACCGCGTGCAGGTGAAACGCCCGCTCCATGTACTCGTCGAACGCGGTGACGAAGACCACCTCCGGGCGGCTCGCCTCGTCCAGGGCCTCGATCACTCCCACGCCACTCAGGTCGGGCATGCGGACGTCAAGGAAGACGAGTTCCGGACCGTCGCGCGTGATTGCGTTCAACGCATCCATGCCGCCCTCGCACTCGCCAATGATTGTGACGTCCGCCTCTCGCTCGAGGAGGCTCAACAGGCGCTGCCGGCCGAGCGGTTCGTCGTCGACGACCAGCACGGTCATGGGGCGTTCGGGGTGCGGTGCAGCGGACATCGTGGCGGGGCCGGCCGGGCCGGTTCTGCGGTTTGAGCGGTGACTTGGCGCACCCGCCGGCGCGCCGCCTCCAGCTCTTCGGGGGTGGTCAGGCGCGCGCGGCGCGAGTGCCGGCGAGCAGTGCCGCCTGTCGGGCGAGTGCTCGACCGCCGCGCGCCGGACGCGGCGCCCACCGCCTTGTAGCCGGAGTGTAGGGGACGGACCCGCGCCCGACCGTGAGCGCCCGCACCACGCGGGCGCCGAACACGAGCGCGGGCCAGAGCACCCACCGTGCGGCCGCCCACGCCACCTCGACCGCGAGTCCGACGGCGGCGAGCGCGATGCCGAGCACCGCACCGAATGCGGCCGCGATCAGTCGCGCGCAGAGCAGTGCGATGACGAGTGTGATCACCGCTCCACCTCCGGCCCGGTGAGCATGCGCGCGACGCCCGCGCGCACGGCCTGGTGCGCCGCGATCGCGGGCGCGGCGGGGCCGGCCCGCCCAATCGCCTTCACGATCTCGACGCCGGCGCGCACCGCCGCGACGAGCCCCTGCAGCTCCTCGGGCGTGAGCGCCTGGACGGCCTGGTGCACGGCGCGCGCAACCACGTCTGCGGCCGCGACCCGCTCGCGCGGCGTGGCAACCCCGCCCTGCCCCGCCCCGCCCCGATCCCCACCGACCGTGGCGGCATCCCGCCCCGCCGGAGCGCCCTCACGCGCGACTCCGCGCTCGGGTCCGGCCGTCCCCGGCAGCTCGGCGGCCCCGCGCGGGCCGAGCACGCGGGCCAGCTCGCGGCCGTCGTTGAGCGACCGCGCCGCGCGCTCGTGCAGCGCTGCGGCGCTCTCCAGTTGCGCCCCGGTCTGCGCCGCCCCGCCGCCCGCGGACGCGCCCAGCCGCTCGCCGACCTGTTCGCGCAGGTGCTGGACGCGCCCGGCCGACTCGCGCGCGAGCGCCTGCACCGCGCCCTCCCGAAACGTCTCTGCCAGCTCCGCGCGCGCGACCGGCAGCGCGGCCTTCAGTTCGCCGAACGCGCGGTCGTCGAGGCGCGCCACGCCGCGCGCGATGCTCCGCGCGAGCGCGTCCCCGGACGGTGACCGCGCGAGCGTCGCCTCGGCCGTCACCGCGGCGACCTCGGCCCGGTCGGCGGCCTGCATGAGCCGTGTCATCTGCTCCGGCGTCGGCGCCTCCGCGCGTGTCCGCTCGCCGCGGTCCAGCAATAGCGCCGCGTGCGACGCCTCGGCCCGCGCGGGACGGTCGGCATGCTTCTCGTCGACGCCCCACGCCTTCCGCATCTCCGCGTCCGCCACACGCAGCGCGCCGAACACCTCGGGCGTCTTCCGGAGCAGCTCGGCCGTCTTCTCGTACCCGATCTGCTGCACGGCGGTGTCGACCTCGCGCCGGACCTTGGCGGGGTCCTGGTAGGCCTTCTCGACCGCGCTCACCACCTCCCGCTCCGCCCCCTGCGCGACCCGTGTCAGGTGCACGCCGTCGCTCACCGCGTCGCGCGCGACCGCCACCGTCTCGCGCGCCCGCGCGGCCTCCATGCCGGCCTGGAGCACCGATTCGTACTGCGCCATTCTCGCGACGACGTGTCGCGCGCCGACCGACTGTTCGGCGATCGGACGCGCGAGTTCCGGGTTCGCCCGGTGGGGGTCGACGAGCTGGCGGCTGGCGTAGTCCGCGGCGCGCACCGCGTCCGCCAGTTCAGCCGCCTGCACGGGCCCGCGCCGCGCCGCGCGCTCGGCGAGTTCGTCGGGAACGGGAGTGACCGTCGTTGCCATGGGATGCTCCGTTGCTGCGGGCCGGCGTCGCGCTCCCCGACCCGCGATGGACGTGCGCTCGGTGGACGGCGCGCGACGGGCCGCCCACGTGTCGTACGCTTCGCCAAACCGCGCCTCGAGCCGCGCCGTGGCGCACTCCCGGGCCACGCGGGACGCCTTCACGGCCGTGCGACCGTCGGTGACCACGAGTCCCTGGCCGCGGCGCTCCAGGTGCACGCCGGCCGCCTCCAACGCGCGCGTGAGGTCGTCCCAGGCCGTGCTCGCGGCGAACACGTGGCGCAGTGCGGCGGCCTGCGCGATGAGGGCGACCTCGGCGGTTCGCATCTCGCGCCGCCGCTCGCCATGCGTGCGCGCATCAAGGCCGTCATTGCGTCCCGCCGCGCTCGCCAGCGCGAGTGCCTGATCGGCATGCCGGTGGAGCCGGCCGTCGTCACGCGCGGGCACCTGCACGGCGACGTCGAGGGCGGGCGCGTGGCGCCCGGGGACGAGGCGTAGCCCGAGTTCCTGCTCGACCGCACGGAGCGACGCTTCGAGCCGTCGGTAGTCGTGCGCGCGGTCCCACGCGCGCCCGGTCTCGGGGTGCACGCGGTTGACCATGAGGTGCACGTGCGGGTGCGCCCGGTCCTCGTGTGCGACGAGCAGCACCTGGTGGCCCGCGAGCCCGACGTCGCGGAGCACGCGGTCGGCGACGCGCTCCGTCCCGCCGCGCGTCACCGGGTCGGCTGGGTCGAACGCGAGCGCGACGTGGTACACGGGGTCGCGCACGCGCGCGTTCGCGGCCGCGGTCGCCTGCATCACCTTCGCGGCGAGCAGCGCGTCGTCGACGGGCAGGTTGCGCCCGACGATCCACGCCGCGCGCGTCGGCTCGCCCCCGCGCGTGAGCGTGAGGTAGCGCGCGAGGCCGGCGAAGCGGCGGCCGTTGGACACGGCGGCAATCACCCGCGTCGTGGCCGTTCAGACCCGCGCGAGCACCGTCCGCACCTCGTCGAGGAGCGCGGCGTGTTCGGACGCGGACGACCTCCGCAGTAGCATCCCCAAGCGTGCGAGCTGCCGCACGAGCGGCGCGTGCGACGCGCCCGCGGCAGTCCTCGGGACGGCGCCCACGGCGCACTCGCGGATGAACGCGTTCGGCGTCCGCTGACACTCGCGCGCGCGCTGCTCGACGAGCAGCCACTCGGCGGGTGAGAACAGCAGCACCTTGCGGCGCGTCCGCCGATCGGCGGCGGGGAGTGGAGGGCGCATCGGCACTCCTTGGACGGCGGGCGTGACAGGTCGTCCCTTGAGCGCCCGCGCCTCGCGCGCGGGGGCGAATGGGGGCGGTCGAGACGCGTCGAGTGCGGCGCAGATGATGGCCGACGAAACGGAGCCTGCGGGCGCGGGCGGAGTTTCGATGGCCATCACCTATTGCTTGCACCGCCTAACGCATCGACGCCCGACAGTGTACGGCGTCCTGCCGCGGCGCGATACGCACCACCTAGTACCGTACCGCGTGGTGCGTAGCTCTCTGCCCTGCCGCGTTACGAACCTCTACGGCGTCCAGCGTGGGCGCGTGCGGGATGGTGGACCTCGCCACCACGCGCCTCCGCGCCCCGCCCCGTCACACGCGCGATGTCGCGCCCTACCCGAGGTTCTCGCCGTGGCCCGTACGTCACGCCCGCACGCATCCACCGCCGAACTGGACGCGCAGATAGCCGAGCTACAGGCCGCTCGCGACGCCGAGATCGCGCGGCTCTACGAGCGCCGCCGGGAGGCGGAGCGAGAAGAGCACCGGCTACGCGGGCAACTTCTGGTGTCGTACCTCGCGGGGCCACACGGTCCGGCGATCCTTGCGGCGCTCACCCCGGCCGTCGTACCTCGCGACCGCCACCTCTTCGGGATCCGAGACGGTGCGGCGCCGCGGGACGCGAAGGTCCCCCCCACGGGCCCGACCGGGAACGGCACGCGTCCGCACGCCGACGGCGAGGCGTAGCGTCAACCGGGTTCCCGTAGCAACTCGGCGAGCACGCGACGGTCCGTCGCCGCGGCGGGTATCTCGATCCCGTACCGCTGCAGCTCGTCCCGCGCGAGGCGCACGAAGGCGGCGCGTGGGACCTGCGGCCGGTCGGCGCGCACCGTGGCCACGACGCGCCGGTACACCTCGTCCGGCAGGGCCTTACACAACGCCGTGTACAACCCGACGTTGCTGCCGTCTCCGCAGAGCTGTTGCACCTCCAGCACGCGGCCGTGCAGATCCGAGCGCTCCGGGCGGACGACGCCGAGCGATGCCAGGAGGGCCGCCTTCTCGGCCGCCATACCCCCGGTCGACTCGCCGCCACGCGCGCCGCCCGTGTCGCCGAGCGTCGTCCCGCCGTTCCCTGTCGACGCGGGCAAGACCGCCTGCCCCGCCGGCGCCGGCACGATCTCGTAAACGGCCGAGAGCATCTTGGCTCGCTTGCCCGGGTACGTCGGGAAGCGGCGCAGGTCGTCGCCCGTCGCTTCGGCGTAGGTCGGCATGGCCGCGAGGTACCGCACGCGCACCAGCTCTTCGTGCATCGCGTCGAGCTTGCGCACGAGGTGCGTGGTCTTCTGCTCGTCGACCGGGACGCGGTCGCGCAGGTAGTGCACAGGCACCCGGAGCTGCGCCGTGCCACGGTGGTCGTGCGCGTAGCGCGCGAGGTCGAGTACCTGGTACAGGCGGCGCGCCGGCCCGTTGCGGATGTCCCAGTACGTGTCCGTCGGGAGCAGCCGGAAGTCTTCGGTCAGCGTCTGCGCGAGATCGTGCGAGATGGTGAGCTGGACGCGCGTCTCGCCCGGCTCCTCGAGGATCTCGAGCCGGTCGATGAGGCCGAACACGACCGTTCGCTTGGTCCACCGCTTTCCCTCCCGGCCCGCGCCGCCGGCGGCCTGAATGCGAAGGCGCGCCATCCGGATCAGCGTCTCGCGAAGGGACTGGTACGCCGTCCCGTGGTCGCCCTTCCCCATGCGCGTGAGGAGTTCCGTCATGCTCCACTCGAACGTGCGGTCGGCGATGTCGCGCGCGTTCCAGGAGCGGCGTCGCGTGCGCTGGTTGACGTCCTCGCCGACGACGACCAGGAGGTCGTGGGCGAGGGGGCCGGGGAGCTTGTGGACGTGCTGAAGGGCCGAGACGCCCGAGCCGGCGCCGAGCACCTCGGCCGTCCCGGCGTCGAGGACGACGGCGGTGTTGTTGTCGGCCGTGACGCGCCAGTGTGCCTCCCCACCGTCTCCCCGCGGGTAGCGCAGCTCGAAGGCGAACTGCCCCTCGTCGTCCGGGTCGAACCGGCGCGCGTGGCGGCCGATCCCGTGTGCCTCGACGGCGACGGCCATGCGCGCGCGCGTGCGGCGGCCGTCGCCGTCGGGCCCGTTCGCCGCCTCCTGCGCGACTGAGACGGTGCCGTCGGGCGGGAGCAGGTCGAGGGTATCGGGCGGGGCAATCGGAGCGGTGCGGACGCGCCGGCGCGCGCCCTTGGCGCGTCCGGCGGTGGCGGTCGCCTGCCGTTTTTTGCTCACGTCGTGATCCTCCGATGCCCTGGGCGCCGCAGGCGCCGGTACCGCATCTGTACTACCCACATACCCAGGTACAACACGTACCCGCGGGCGGGCGGACAGCAAGGGTGGTTCAAACGCGGAAGAGGGGTATAGCGGGCCGACATCCGTTCCGAGCCGAACAGCAACCCAAGGGTGGTTCAAACGCGGAGAATGGGTGCCGCGCGCGTCGGGACGCGACCACCGACGACGGCCAGGGGTGTCTCAAACGCGGAGCGTCGCCCGCGCCCTCCAGACCCCGGAAAACTCGCTACCGAACCGCAAGGGTGGTTCAAAAGCGGAGCAGGGGTGGCTCGAACGCGGCAGAGGGGTGGTTCAAACCCGGCGCAGGGTGGGTTCGAACGCGGCGCAAGGGTGGTTCAAACGCGGAGCAGGGTGGGCTCAAGCGCGGAGCGCATCACGCATCGGGGCCTGTCCGGAATTCTGTGTGCGGGCTCGCATGAGTCGGCGCGTGCGGCTGCGCTCGGGGGCGCTGCAAGGCACGGCAATCGGTACGCGGACGTTGCGCGCCGCCGCCGACGGCGGCCGGCGACGTCAGGAGTCAGGGGAACCGCAGGTTCGGAACGAGCAGGTGCCTAACGGCTCGGGCGGGTTCACCGCAGCGGGCGACCCTGCCGCACCGCCCGCGGCCGCCGCGGGAACGGTCGGCCACTGTTGTGCTCGCGTTCGAGTTCGGCGATGTAGCTGCGGATCGCGTGCTCGCCGAACTCGGCGAGCGTGTAGTAGAGCGGCGGCCCGGATAGGTGCACGATCGCGTTCCGCATCGCGTCCGCGAGCTCCTCGGGGAGGAGGAACGTCTCGCGCTTCTTCCGCCGCGTTCCGGCGCCGACGTCGGTATCGACGTCGGCCTCGTCGACGATCGCGTCTGGGGTGATGCCGCGCGGCGTGGCGCTCGTCGGCGTCGGCGCAGGTGCGATCGTCGTCAGCGGCTCGGGGGCTGTCGTGGGGGGCGCAGGGTCGGCCGCAGTACGGGTCGCCGCTCGCGCGTCGTCGACTCGCGTTTCCGGGGGGGCGTGAGGCTGCGCGGGCTCGCTATCGGCGTCGGATGCCGGGGCGTCCGGCGTCCCCGGAACGTTGGGGTCCTCCGGTTCGCTCGCGTCCGCCTCGCTGGACTCGTCGGTCGCGCTCCGGCGCGGCACGCTAAGGATGGCGCCGAGCGTCTTCCCGATCCGCGACGGGTTGGGTGTGCGTGCCTTCGCCATGTTGCGCCCGCCGCTCAGGCCGCGGCCGTCGCGCGCGGCACGCCCTGCCCCGCCGCGAACCGCTCGACGCGCGCGAGCACCTCGGCCGTGAGGGCGCGGAAGTCCTTCGCGCCCGGCGAGTCCGGCGCGTAGCCGATGATGTCCCGGCCGTGGCTCGGCGCCTCGGCGAGCCGGATGTTCTTGCGCACCGGTGTGTCGAACACCACGGGCCCGTAATGGGCGCGAATCGCCGCGGCCAGCTCCGCCGTCGCACGCTCGCCGGTCGTCACGCGGCTCAGGACGACGCCGAGCACCGGGATCGGGCGCTCTACTGCCTCGCGCAGCTCGTCGAGCGTCGCCTCGAGGGTGGCGAGGCCCTCGACCGCGTAGTACTCGGGCACGACGGGTACGACGGCCGTGTCGCACGCCAGGAGCGCGTTGGCGGTGATCACGGACAGCGCCGGCGAGCAGTCGAAGACGGCGACGTCGAAGCGGTCTTCAACGCCCCGGAGCGCCTTCGCGAGGCGGGTTTCGCGGCCCATCTTCGACGCGAGCGTCGCGTCCGCGCCGTAGAGCGCCGGGTCGGCCGTCACGAGCGAGAGACTGTCGACGTCAGTCGACCGGAGGACGTCGCTCATGGGCCGACCTTCCAACACGACTGCGGCGATGGACGGGGTCAGGTCGTCGCGCGCGATGCCGAGGCCCAGGCTGGCGTTGGCCTGGCCGTCGAGGTCGACCAGCAGCACGCGTCGGCCCGAGCGGGCCAGGCCAGCGGCGAGGTTGACGGCGGTGGTGGTCTTCCCTACCCCGCCCTTGAAGTTCACGACGGCGATCCGGTGCACGATGGGCCGGTTTGGCTAGAACGTGTGAGAACGCTGCCATTCGCGGTGTATGGCGGCGTTCGCGTGGAAGTGAACACTTTCTATTTAGCTGCGCACTTCTACCGGATGTGAGATGATCCGGCTTGGTCGAGCATTGTACGATGTTCGCGCACATCGTCAAGAAGTGAACACATCCCGAACGGACCGACTTGCGGCAATGTTGTATAAGTGTTCACTTGTTGAGTGTTAGTTCAGGTGCTTCATGTGTGGGAACGCAGCGGTGCACCGGTATCGAGTCTCTGCGAGGTCTGTCCGGCTATGTTCGCCTACCAACTCGTCACGAGTGGCAGCTGTCTCACGGTGCGCGAGGGGCCGCGCTTCTGGACCGCCAGTGACGGGGCGGGGCAGGGATCGACAACCGACGTCAACCCCGGGCGCGTCGTCCTCGCGCTCGAAGCGGCCGTCCAACTCGTCGCGCAGCGCTGGAAGCCCGCGGTCGTACTCTGCCTGGCAGCCGGCCCACGCCGGCGTCGCGACCTCGAACAGCACCTACCGCGCGGCGTCAGCGCGAAAGTGCTGACCGAGCAGCTCCGCGCTCTCGAGGCCGACGGTATCGTCCGGCGCGTCGACCGCACCCCGGCGGGGCACGGCCGCCACGTGACGTACTCGCTCACCGACCTCGGGCAGGCGCTCGCCCCGGCGGTAGCGAGCCTCGCGCAGTGGGCCGTCGACCACGGCGTCGGCGCGGGCCGTCGTCGACGCTTCTTCCCGGATGACGCTGGCGGGGTGTGATGACCGGCGGGGGTGCGCACGGCTGCCAGTAGGATCAGCCGAACCGTCGTGTCATGTGCCGCCGATTCGCGGTCGTCTCGCTTCCCGTCCGCACGGGCGGACGGAAGATGCTGATTTCGGCACCGACCATCGAGACGCCGGCCCGGTTCGGACGGCCCACGCGCAGGATGCTCAAACGGAGTGCATCAAAGCCGACCGTCACAGCGCCACCAGGTGGCGTGCGAGGGGGCCGAGGCGCGCCACCGTCTCCGGTCGCATCCGCGCCCCCAGGTCGAACCCGGACGGGACGTCGCGCGCGACGAAGTAGCCCTGCACCGAGCGCCGCGGCGCACCCGACGGATTCGCGGTGTGCCCGTGCCACGCGGACGCGTCGAAGACGACGAGCGACCCGGCCGGCCCGCACGCGAGCACCTCGCCCGGGTACGCGGCCAGGCGGTCGGGGATGACGTCGTCCTCCGGCAGGTGCGGCCACCGGTGCGAGCCCGGCACGAACCGGGTGGCGCCGGTGTCCGGGCGGAACGCGTCGACCATGTAGATGAAGCCGGCCATCGGCCGCGCCGGGTCGTCGCGGCCGAGGTCAGCGTGGAGCGCCTGCGCCGCGGCGCCCGGCCGGAGCGTGCGCGCGAGCGTCGCGCTGAGCCGGAACGGCCGGCCGATCACGTGCGCCGCGGCCGCGAGGAGGGGCGGGTAGACGTACAGGGTGTCGAACGCGGCGCCGCGGTTGACGAGGTCGTACAGGCGCGCCGTCGTTCCGCCGGCCTTGAAGTCGGCCGAGCCCTCCCCCGCCGCCATCACCGCATCGTACGCCGCGGACAGGGGCGGCAGCCCCTCCGGCGCGAGCGGCCCGGGGAGGACCACGAAGCCCGCCTCGTGGAGCGCGTCTGCCGCACGCCCCGGCAGGTGATGGCCCGCGTGGAGTGCCTCGAACCAGCCGTCAGGGGAGCGCGTGTCCGCCGAGCCGTTCACCGGGGGGGCCGCCTGGCGCCGTGCCTCAGCGCGCCGCCGCGGTGTCCGGGAGCGGGCGGCCGATCTCCCACGTGTGCCCAAAGGGGTCCACGACGCGGCCGAGGCGCCAGCCGTGCGCCTCCTCGACCGGGGCGACCTCGCGCGCGCCCGCCGCGACCGCCCGCGCGACCGCCGCATCCGGGTCCGACACCGTGAGCACCAGACGCGCCGAGGCGCCGCCTAACGTCTCCGGGCTGGCAGCACCGTGCTCCGGTGCCTCGTCCGCCACCCAGAACTCCGCCCCACCGGCGGCGTCCCCGACGGCGAGGCGGGCCACCACCGCGCCGTCGGGCGCGTCCACGCGGTACACCGCGCGCGCGCCGAGCGCGGCCCGGTAGAAGGCGACCGCCCGTGCGCCGCCGCGTACGGCGAGCAGCGGGGCGAGCGAGGTGCCGACCGGTATGCTGCCTAACACCGGATCACTCACGGGTCGTCCGGGCGCGCGCCGTCCGCCGCACGACCACGCCCGCCCACACGCTCAACGTCGGGGAGGCGGCGGTGATCAGCACGAACCACGGGTCGCGCGCCAACGCCGGGGTTTCGGCGACGATGCGCCAGAGATGGGCGGCGGTGAGCAGGGCGAAGACCACGCAGGTGGTCAGCAGGTACGCACGCGTGTACACGCGCGTGGCGTTCGAGGCGGAGTCCGGGGCGGAGGGCATGGGCGCGTCGCGTTGGGGACGGTGGCGATTCTCAGGGCGGGTCGGCCGACGTCGCCCGCGGGGCGGCTCAGCCCCGCGGGGGGCTGACCGCCTGGCCGATGCGCAGCAGGTTGCCGTCCTCGTCGACGACGGCGAACTCGCGCATGCCCCACGGCGCGTCGCCGATCGGGTCCAGCCGCGGGATCCCGGCCCGCGGGAGCCCGGCGTCGGAGGCCGCGGTGAACCACGCGTCCGCGTCGCCCACTCTTATGTAGCAGCCGGCGTGCGACTCGGCGGGCCGCAGGGCGGGGTGCGCGAAGAAGTGCAGCTCGACGTCGCCGCGCGTGAGGATCGCGTACCCGTCGTCACTGGCCGGGTGCACCGCGCCGTCGAAGCCGAGCCGGCGGTAGAAGGCGAGCGTGGACGCGAGCGAGCGGCTGGGCAGCGTCGGGATCGCGAGGGCGGCGGCGGGCGGCGTGGCGACGGGCGGCATGGCGGGAAGCGGGCGGCGGCGGAACGGTGGGGGGACCGCGGCGGTCAGGGAGCGGCCGGCGGCGGCTCCTGGTAGAGGCCGATCACGTTCCCCGCGGGGTCGGCGATCCGCACGGTGAGCTCGGGCGCGTCGGCGCCTAACGGCTGGACGACCCCGGCGCCCTGCGCCACCGCGGCGTCCACGGCGGCCGCGACGTCGTCGACCATGACGTAGAGCAACAGCCCGACCTCGGCGGGGCGGCGGCCGGGCACGAAGGCGCCGCTCACCTGCCCCGTGGCGTCGTCGAAGGCCAGGCGGCCGTCGCCGCGGCGGCGCGTCCGCCACCCAAACACCGCGGCGTAGAACGCGGCCGAGCGCGCGACGTCGGCGTCGGTGTCGCCGGCCGGCAGCTCGACGTAACAGATCTTACCGTGCGTCGGCGAAGGCATCGTGCGTGAGGTGCAGACGGTGGGAGGAAGGCCGTGCTATTCCAGGCGCAACGCGACGAGCGGGTCCGCGCGCGCCGCGCGGCGCGCCGGCCGCCAGCTCGCGACGGCGGCGACGTCCAGGAGCAGCGCCGGCACCCCGAGGAAGACGACGGCGTCGGGCGCGCGGCCGCGCGCCAGGTGCAGCTGGACGAGGAGCGCCAGGCCCCACCCCGCGCCGGCGCCGCGCCCGGCCACGCCGAGCGTCTCGCGCACGATCTGCCGCACGAGCCGCACGAGCCGCCGCGGCGTCGCGCCGAGCGCGAGCCGCAGGCCGAGCTCCCCGGCGCGCCGCGCGACCGCGTACGCGACCACCGCGTAGATGTCGACCGCCGCGAGCGCGAGCCGCAGGGGGCCGAGCACGGCGAAGACGGGCGCGAAGAAGCGGCCGCGGGCCGGCGTGAGGCCGAGCGCCCCGAAGAAGTTGGCGGAGGCGAGCCGCCCGTACGTGCGCTCGGCGCGGTCGGGGGCGCCGACGTTGAGCGGCGTCATGCGGAACGCGACCAGGTCGCGGAACGTGCGCAGCCGCCCGCGCTGGTCCTGGTACTCGGGCCACGAGACGCGCGGGTACGACCCGTCGGCCGCGCCGCGGGGCTCGACGAAGTGGAAGTGGAGCTGACCCCGAGGAACGGACGCGGAGTTTAGGCTGCTCGCGCGGGGCGCGCGGTCAGGTGCTGCTCATAGGCGACGGGACTCACGTAGTCGAGGCTCGAGTGGCGCCGCTCGCCGTTGTACCAGAAGAGGAAGTCGAAGATCGCGGGCCGCGCCGCCGCGCGCGACACGAAGGTGACATCAGCCAGTAGCTCGTGTTCGAGCGTCGCGAAGAAGGCCTCGGCAACAGCATTATCGTAGCAATCGCCTTTTGCGCTCATGCTCGGCACCGCGCCAGACGCAGCGAGCAGCACCTGGTAGGCCGCGCTCGCGTATTGCGACCCACGATCCGAGTGACACACGAGCCCGGGCGCGGGGCGCCGGTCGGCGAGCGCCGCATGCAGGGCCGCGAGCACGAGCTCGGTCTCCATCGTCTCGCGCACCGCCCACCCCACCACGCGGCGGCTCGCCAGGTCGAGCACGACCGCCAGGAACAGCCAGCCCTCGCGCGTGGGGATGTACGTGAAATCGGCGACCCAAACGCGGTCGAGCCCGGGCTGGTCCGCGACCGCGAAGTCGCGCGCCACCACGTTCGGCGCGACCGGGTGCGCATGCGCCGAGTCGGTCGTGCGTACGCGGCGCTGCGCGCGGCGCGCCACGAGGCCGTCCTCGCGCATGAGCCGCGCGACGCGCTTCTTGGCGACGCGTACGCCGGCCGCGCGCAGCTCGCGATGCACTCGCGGCGCCCCGTAGCGCCGGTGACTCTTCGCGTGTGCGGCGCGCACCTCCACCCGCACCCGCTCGTCCGCGGCGGCGCGCGTGCCCGGCGGCCGGCGCTGTGCGCCGTAGAAGCCGGCCACGCTCACGCCCAACAGCGCGCACATCCATCGCACGGGGTACGTCCCGCGCTCGGCCGCGATCACGGCGTACTTGTCGCTCACCGCGACTCCCTCGCGAAGTACACCGCCGCGGTTTTTAGAAACGCGACCTCCTGCTTCAGCCGCGCGTTCTCCCGTTCCAGGCGCTTCAACTCGGCCTCGTCCGCCGGCAACCGCCCCTGCCCGGGGAACACGTCGGCGGGCGGCGCCCCGGCGCGCTCCTTGGCTTGGCGCTGCCACTTCCGCAGCAGGTCGTCTCGTACATCCAGCTCGCGGCCGATCTGCTTCAGCGACACCCCGGCTGCGCGCCGCTCCGCCATCCGGCGCAACGCTTCGATCTTGAATTCGGCACTGAACGCGCGCCGCGTCTTCGGCTCTCCCGCCATCGTCCACCTCCGCCCTGCAGCATAGCAGAGCTTATCGAGGCGTCCGTTTCAGCGGGGCAACTCCAAAGTCCGCGCCGCCGCGCACGCCCGGCAGCGGCCGGAGCACCACGGCCTCCAGCCACGAGAAGACCGCCGTGTTGACCCCGACGCCGACGCCTAACGACAGGACGACGACGAGCGCGAGCCCCGGGATCCGCCGGACGGCGCGCCACGCGTGGCGGACCTCGCGGCGGGCCGTCTCGAACGCGCGACCGAACCCCTGCGCGACCCTCTGCTCGAACCGCGACATGCGCATGCCCCCGGGCACAGGTGAGACGACGACGGCAGGCCTGTGGTGCGACGGCGCGACGCCCGCGCTACACCGCCGACCCGAACCGGCGGACGAAGGCGAGGTCGACCCGCGCGACGATGGCCACGGCCGCCACCCACGCCGCGACCGTCGCCGCGGTGCGGAGGAGCACCTGCGCGGGCGCCAGCACGTCGTGGAGGGCCGTGTGCGTGACGGTGACCGCCGCGAGGAGCGCCGCGAACGTGGCCAGCAGCCGGGCCGGCCGGCGGTCGAGCCGCACGCAGAGCGGGGCGACGTCGAGCTCCCAGGCGGCGACGGCGACGAGGACGAGGCCGACCGCGGCGCGGACCGCGGGCGCGTGCCACGGCGGCAGGCGCGGGCCGTCGGGGCCGAACGCAAGGCCGGGGTGCGCGAGCGCCTGGAGCGCCACCGCGGCGGCCAGCGACGCCGCGCCCGAGGCGAGCACCTTGGCCGCGTAGAGCGCGGCCCGCCCCGGCCGGTGGGCGCGGCGCAGCCCGGCGGCGACGGCCGGGACGTCGCCGAACCGCGCCAGCGCCGCCTCAAGGGCCTCGGCCGGCGCGATGCCGCGCGCCTCCGCGGACGCGAGCGCGTCCTCGAAGTGCGCGGTCAGCTCGCGCCGGAGGTCGGCGCGCGCCGGCGCGCTCGGCAGGCGCGCGTCGCGCACCAGCCGCTCGACGAGGGTCTCGACCGGCGTCCCGGCGGGCGCCTCGCCCGGATCGTTAGGCACGTCAGACACGTGAGGCATCGGCGTCCCCCGCGGCCGGGGTGGCCGCGCGTGGCACCGCGAGGATGGCGCCCACGGCCGCGGCGAGGGCCGCCCACTGCCGCCGCTTGGACGCCGCCGTGCGCCGGCCCTTGGGCGTCAGCGCGTAGTACTTCCGCGCGCGCCCCGTCTCGCCCTCGCGCCACTCGGCGACGAGGAGCCCGGCCCGCTCCATCTGGTGGAGGGCCGGGTAGATGGTGCCCTCCTTGAGCTGGAACTGCTGCGCACTCCGGCGCTCCGCCTCCTGTACCAGCTCGTAACCGTACATCGCCCGCTCGCCCAGGAGCGAGAGGATGAGGAGGCCGACGGTGCCGGTCAGGAACTCGCGGTCGTAATCCATGCGGTGCAGGCGCGGGGCGGACGGGGTACCTTGTTCGGCAAGGTACTATGCCTTGCTGAGCAAGGTCAACGGGCCGGCCGCCGACGTGCGCTCGGTCGCACCTAGGCGACCCCGGACGGCCGGAATGCTTGGGCTCGCCTCGCCACCCCGGCGCCGGCCCTAACGGCGCGCCGCCCGTCGAGCTGCTCCCGCGCAGCTCGGGGGGGGTGTCCGACCCTCGCCGACGAGCCTCCCTCGAAACCCCTCGGACTGAAACAGCCCGACTGCAGAGCGCAGCTAGGTCCCGGGATGAGTTGTGACACGGGTCTCCGGTGTCGTCCAGCCGGCGATGTCGCGCCACGACGGTTAGGCACGCCGGTACCGCTCGGTACGGAACCGCACCGTCCCGAACCAGCCGCCCCGGAACCAAACGGAGCGTAGCGCCCTCGGTCGTCCCCGCGCGATGATGGCTGCACACGCGTGTCTGCCGTCGCGAGCGCCGCCCGTGGCCCGCGCGCAGCACGCCAGCAGCAAGCAGGGGGCAGGATGCCGTGGCGTGACGACGACGCTGGTGCGGAGCGGCTGACCCGGTTGTGCCGGGAGTTCGCGACGTCCGTGCTGGCCGACGACGACGTGACCGAGGGGGTGGTGAACCCGCAGGACGGGCGCCTCCGCCTCGACACGTGGTCGCGGGGGCCGGTGGCGACCGACGTGTTCTTGCCGCCCGAGCGCCTCGAGTCGTGGCTCCACGTCGTCGCCACCGCGCACGCCGTCGCCCTCGGGCCCGCGCGCCCGGTGCTCGCCGCGCAGCTCCCCGACGCGGCCCCGTACGGCGGCGCGCGCCTGCAGGCGTTCGTGCCGCCCGCAGCCGCCGGCTACGGGCTCGTGATCCGCAAGCGGCCGACGTACACACCGACGCTCGACGAGTACGTCGCGCGCGGCCGCATGCCTCAGGCGTTTCTCACCGCGCTCCGCTGCGCCGTGGAGGACCGCCGCACCCTCGTCATCTGCGGCGGCACGGGCTCCGGCAAGACGACGCTCGGCCGCTCGCTGCTGGCCGAGATCGGCCGGTGGTGCCCCGACGACCGCCTCGTCATTCTCGAGGACACGCCCGAGCTGGCGTGCCCGCTCGAAAATCATCTCGCGCTCCGGACCACGCCGGAGCTGTCCTTCGCAGCGCTGCTCAAGGCGACGCTCCGCGCCTCGCCCACTCGCATCGTGCTCGGCGAGGTGCGCGACGAGGCTGCGCTCGACTTCCTGGACGCGTCCGCCACCGGCCACCCTGGCGGCTTCTGCACGACGCACGCGGAGAGCGCGTTAGGCGCGCTCCACCGCCTCGACCGACTCGCCCAGCGCGCCAACGTGCCCCCGCAGCTCGACCTCGTCGGGGAGGCGGTCGGGCTGGTCATGGTGCTCAGCGGCAACAACCAGAACCGGCGCGTCACGGACCTCGTGCGCGTCGACGGCTACTCGGCGGCGGGCGGGTTCGCGCTGCGCCGCTGCTCCGAGCACGGCGCGTGGCTGCCCGTCTGAGCGCGCCCGCGCCTGCCCGCCGGACCGGGGCATCCGGCCCCGGCGCCCCGCCGGCCCACCCCGACGCCGGCCGCCTAACGCCACAGGAGGTTCCGCCCATGTCCCGTCGCCAGCTCCCCCGCGTCGCCCTCCGCGCCCGCGCTGCCGTCCCGCACGCGGCGCGCGGCGCCGCGCTGTTTGCCGGCCTGATGCTCGCCGCCGCGCCCGCGTGGGCCGCCGGCGGCGCCGCGATGCCGTGGGACACGCCGCTCACCAACATCCTGAGCAACCTGTCCACCACGACGGCGCGCGTCCTCGTTCTGCTGGCAGTCGTCGGGTGCGGGATCCTGTGGGCGTTCACCCGCAATGAGGAGGGCCTCAAGAAGCTCGGCCAGATCGCGTTCGGCGGCGCCATCGCCCTCGGTTCAGTGACGCTCCTCGCCAACCTCGGCATCGTCGCCGGGGCGACCCTCTGACGCTGCAGTGAGGCGTTGTGCAGGAAGTGAACACTTCCGGGGCGATGGTACGAACGGGTGAGAATGCGGGGGCCGAGTCCGGCGCCCCCGCACGCCGCGTCCACCCGGCGCTCGTCCGTCCCGTACTGCTCGCTGGCGTCGAACGCCCGGTGCTCGCGCTTGAGGTGACCGTCGCGGCCGGGCTGCTGATGAGCGTCGGGCCGCACCTGATCACGCTCGGGATCGTGGCGCTCGTCGTTGGCGTGATTCACCCCACGATGGCGTGGCTCACCGCGCGCGACCCGATGGCCACCGCGGTCTACGTGCGAAGCCTCCGCTGGCGCGCGTACTACCCGTCGCACGCCGACCCGCGGGCCGCGCTCCGGCGCGCGAGCCGCGCACGCGCGTCGCTCCCGCCGCTCGCCTGAGGCCGCAATGCTCGACGCGCTCTCGATCCTGTGCGGCGGCGTGTCCGGCGCCGGGCTCGCCGCGGTGGTGGGTCGCGCGCGCGAGCACCGGGTGCTGCCCGAGGGACTCGCCGACGTGCTGCAGTGGGGCTTCCTCGTCGCGGGCCCACCGCGCGCCGTGGTGCTCAACAAGGACGGCGCGCTGCTCGGCGGCTGGCGATACACCGGCCCCGACACGGCGACCGCGAGCGGCGCCGCCCTCGATGCGCTCGCGCGCCAGGTGAACGACGCGCTGCTGCCGTTCGCGGACGGGTGGATGTGGCACGTCGACGCCGTCCGCCGTCCGGCGGAGCCGTACCCGGCGAGCGCGTTCCCGCCGCTCGCCTCCGACGTGCCCGACGTGTCGGTGCCGGCGTGGATCGACGCCGAGCGGCGGGCGGCGTTCGCGGGCGGGGCGGGGCACCGGCGGGCGGGGGACACGCGGCCGGGACAGTTCGTGAGCGAGTACACGCTCACCGTCACTTACCTGCCGCCGCCGGCGACGCAGTCGCGCGCGGCGCGGGTGTTCGTCGCCGGCGGGCCGCGGGCCGTCGACAGCGCGGCCGCGGCCTGCGCGCGCGAGGTCGACCACTTCCAGCGCCAGGCGGCGCTCCTCGAACAGCGGCTCGGCGGGCGCTTCCACCTGGACCGACTCGACGCGGCGACGCTCGTCGCGCACCTGCACCGCTGCCTCACGGCGCAGGAGCACCCCGTCACGCCGCTGCCGTTAGGCGCCTACCTCAACAGCGTGCTCGCGAGCGAGGCGTTCGTGCCCGGCTTCGTCCCGCGCGTGGGTGGCCGGCACGTGCATGTCGTCGCGGTCGAGGGCTACCCAGAGGACCACGGCGGCGGGCGACTCGACTTCCTGCACGCGCTCCCGGTGCCGTACCGCTGGTCGTCGCGCTTCATCCCCGTCGGGCAGCGCACGGCCGACCGGCTGATCCGGCGGCACCGGCAGGCGTGGTTCTCCAAGCGGAAAGACTTCGGGACATTCGTCCGCGAGATGGCGAGCAACCGCGAGCACTCGGGCTACGAGCGGCAGCGCGAGGACGAGCTGTTCGGCAACCAGGACGCGACGGCGATGCTGCGCGATCTGAACACGGCGCAGGCGGCGAACGCGTCGGGCACGGTGCGGTTCGGCTACTCGACCCAGGTCGTGCTCGTGGCCGACGAGGACCCCGCGGTGTCGGCCGCGCACGCGGCCGAGGTGGTGCGAGCGCTCCACGACCACGGTTTCACGGCGCGGACCGAGACGGTGAACGCGCCGGAGGCCTTCTTCGGCTCGCTCCCCGGGCACGGGTACCAGAACCTGCGCCGGCCGCTACTGCACTCGAAGAACCTGGCCGACCTGTGGCCGCTCACGAGCGTGTGGCCGGGGCTGCCCCACAACCCGAGCCCGTACTTCCCGGCGGGGTCGCCGCCGCTGATGCACGTCGCCACGGACGGGTCGACGCCGTTCCGGCTCAACCTGCACGTCGGCGACGTGGGACATGCCGTCGTCGTGGGCGCGACCGGGGCGGGGAAGAGCACCCTGCTCGGCCTCGTGCAGGCGCAGTGGCAGCGGTACGCCGCCGAGCTGGGCGCGCAGACGGTCGTCTTCGACTACGACTACTCGCACTGGCTGCTCGCGCGCGCGTGCGGGGCGCAACACTACGACCTGTGCGCCGGGCGGCCCGACGCCGTGGCGTTCCAGCCCCTGGCCGACGTGGACCGCGCCGACGAGCGTGCGTGGGCGGGCGGCTGGCTCGAGGTGCTGCTCGAGCTGCAGGGCCTGCGCGTCACGCCGGAGCAGCGCGGGCGCCTCGCGCGGGCGCTCGCGCTCTTGGGCGAGCAGCCGCGGGCGCACCGCACGCTGACGGAGTTCGTGACGCAGGTGCAGGACACAGCGCTGCGCGAGGCGTTCGCGCCGTACCTCGCGGGCGGCACCTACGGCCAGCTCTTCGACGCGACGGCCGACCCCGTCGGCGACGCGCAGTTCCAGGTCTTCGAGCTCAAACACCTGCTGGCGTTAGGCGACCGGGTCATCGCGCCCGCGTTCCTCTACCTCGCGCATCGCGTCGAGCGCCGGCTCGACGGACGCCCGACGCTCACAGTGGTCGAGGAGGTACACGCGCTGCTCAAGGCCGGCTTCCCCGAGCTGCTCCGCACGTGGCTGCTCACGCAGCGGAAGCGGAACGGGGCGGTCGTACTCGTGCTGCACACGCCGGCGCAGCTCGACCAGCTCCCGGCCAAGGCGGTGATCGTCGAGAGCTGCCCGACGCGCATCCTGCTGCCCAACGCCGAGGCGGGTACCGAGTCGAACGCGCGCTGCTACCGCGAACTGGGCCTCACGGACCCGGAGATCGCGCTCGTCGCGGCCGCAGTCCCCAAGCGTGACTACTACGTCCGCAGTCCGCTCGGCTCGCGCGTGGTGAAGCTGCAACTCGGCCCGGTCGCGCGCGCCTTCGTTGGGCTCCCCGCCGGGCTCGGGCCCGACGCCGTGCGCCGTGAGGTCGACGACCTCGAACGCGTCCACGGCCCGGAGTGGCCGCGCACCTGGCTCGCGCGGCTCGGCTTCGCGCCCCCGCCCGGCGCTGCGATCGCGGCCCCCGACACGAGGGCGTCCAATGCGGCGCGCCTCTCGATCGACTCTATACCCGGGGCGCTGCGGCGCTCCACCCCTCCCCAGCATCCGACTCAGGAGCCGGCCCATGTGGACGACGACACCCTCGCTGCCGTTTGACCTGCCCGACGACGCCGATGCAGCTGCCCCGCTGCCGATGCGGGACGCCGCGCAGCTCGATCTCGGGTTGGAGCGGGCGGGAAGTGGGGAAAGTGAACACTTCCCGGCGGCCATGGACGACTATTCCGGCGTGGGGAGCCGGCGGGCGGCCCGGCGCAGCACGGTCGCGCGGCGCGGGCTGACGCTGCTCGCCCTGACCGGGCTCGCGGCGGGGCTCCTGCCCGCCCGCGCCCACGCACTCTTCGGCCTGCCGTCGATCGTGTTCGACCCCACCGCAGTGGCGAAGCTGATTGCGCAAATCAACCAGCTGCAAAACCAGCTCACGGTCGCGCGGGCGAATGCGGCCGCGTTCGTCGCCAACACGCGGAAGCTCACCTCGTCATACGCGTGGCGGAACATCAACACCGCCGTGGCCACGGTGGACGGCCTGATGGCGAGCGGCCAGGCGCTCGGCTACAGCGCGGGCGCGCTCCCCGGTCGCTTGGCGGCGACGTTCCCGGGCTACGCGTACAACCCGGCCACCGTCGCGGCCGACGTCCGAGCGAGGCACGAGGCGGCGCTCGCGACGTTCAAGGGCGCGCTCGTGGCGGGGCAGGCGACCGGGCTCCAGATCGGGCAGAGCATGGCCCAGCTCGGGACGATGAAGCGCCAGCTCGCGGCTGCAACGAGTGCGCAGCAGGCGGCCGAGATCAGCGCGACGGCGTTGGTGACGCAGGCCGAGGAGGCGGCGCTGCTCCGGCAGCAACTTCTGGCGCAGGCGAGCGCCGAGGCCGTCCGCGCGGCCGACGAGGCGAACCGCGAGCTGCAGGGGACGGCGGCCGTGCAGGCGCTGATCACCGGGCCGGCGCGGGCGCTCACGACGAACCCGCCCGTGCGCCCGCGCATGGATCCCGCGGCGTACGCCTTCTAGCGGCTCGGCCACTCGGCCTGGGCCGCGGCCACCCCCAACGCCCACGCCGATGCCCACCGCGTATCCCTCGTTGCTCATGGAGAACCCCCGGCCTGCCCACCGCGTCTCGCCGTTGCCCGTGGCGACATTGCGCCCGCGCGCGACCGCTCTTCGGACGGTTGCCGGTGCGCGCCGTCGGCTGCGGCCCGGCGCCCTCGCGACCCTGCTCGCCGCGGCCGCGGCGTGCGCGCCCTCGCCTGACGCGCTCGCGAACGGCGACGACCCGCTCGCAGCGCTCCGCTCGACGGCGCCGAGCACGCGCTACAACGCGGGCTACTGGTACGAGCAGGCGGGTGCCGATTCTGCCGGGCGGTGGCGCCAGGCAACCGCGTACTGCGGCGAGTCGCAGGCGCCGCCGGGGCTCGAGGCCGACGGCGCGCGGCCGAACTGCCGGGCCGTCTGGTCCGCGCACTTCCGCCACGCGCAGGAGCAGCAGGTGCGCGACCTCAACGCCCGCGTGCGGGCGCGCGAGGCGCAGCAGCGCGGGATGACGCCCGGCCAGCGGAAGGCGGCGTTCGACTCGCAACTCTTCAAACCGTAGCGGAGCCGCCGTGCCGTCGTCCGCCGTCCTCGATCGCGCGCTGCCGCGCGCCCGCCGGGCCGCCCGCCGCACCCTCGCCGCACTCCCGACCCGGGCACGGCCGCGAGTGCCGACGGACACGTGGGAGCCCGCGCCCGCCGACCGGGGCGGTGAGTCGTGGCGGACGACGGTGCGCGTGCTCGCCGGAACGGCGCTGGTGCTCGCGGTCGCGGCGGCGGTGGTCGCCCCACCCGACGCGCACGCGCAGCCCGGCGTGCTCGACCAGGTGCGGAACCAGTACGCGGCGATGACCCGCGCGTGGATCGCGCCGATGTCGGCGATCGGGCGGCGTCTGTTCGTCACGCTCGCCGGGATCGAGTTCACCATCAGCTCGTTCCTGTGGCTCGGGCGCAGCGAGGACCTGACCGAGATCGCGCGGCGGTTCCTGCTCAAGTTCATCCTCATCTCGTTTCTGCTCATGTTGATCACCGGCGCGTCGTACTGGCTACCGCCGCTCGTGAACAGCTTCGCCGTCGCAGCGCAGCGCGGAAGCGTGCTCCCGCTCCCGACGGGCCCGACGGGCATCCTCGACATCGGGATGCAGTTCGCGTTCGACGACCTCGGCACCATGAACATCCCGTGGTCGTTCGAGGCGTTAGGCGCGGTGCTCTTCAAGTTGATCGCGCAGGTGATCGTGGTCGTGTGCTTCACCTCGGTCGCCGCCCAGCTCCTGCTCGTGTGGGTCGAGGCGTACATCGCGCTCGGCGGCGGGGTGCTCTTCCTCGGCTTCGCCGGCTTCCGCGCGACGGCGGCGTACGCGGAGAACTACCTCAACTACCTCGTCTACTGCGGGGTGAAGCTCTTCGCGTTCTACCTCGTCGTCGCGCTCGGCGTCGCCATCGTCCAGCAGGCGCGCGCGGTCTTCCACAGCAACGTCACGTTCGACATCCGCGTCGCGGCGAACATGTTGGCGCTCTCCGTCGTGTTCGCGCTGCTCTCGCTCCGCATCCCATCGAGCGCGGCCGCGCGGGTCGCGGGCGGCGGACACCTCGGCATCGGCCACGCGCTGCGCGGGCTCTGACATGCGCCTCTTCTCGACCACATCCACGGCGGCGGACTCGGTTGCGCCTGCGACGCCCGCCGGTGCGAACGGCCGCGGCGAGCGTCCGCACGCGGCCGTGCTCCGCTCCATTCCGCTCGACCACGCTCCGGGGACGAACCCGTGGATCGAGGCAGTGGCGCGCGGGCGCGCCGAGTTCGCGGGCGCGTTCGGTGACCTCGCGCGGTCCCGCCGCAACTGGCAGCTCGCGGCCTTCGGTGCGCTCGGCGTCGCCAACGTGCTGAGCGTCGGTTTCGTCACGCTCGCCACGCAGTCGCGCATCACACCGTACGTTGTCGAGGTCGACCGGCTCGGCCGCGCGCGGGCGTTCGCCCCCGCCGAGCGGATCGCGCCCGCCGACCAGCGCGTCGTGACGAGCGCGGTCGCGGGCTGGGTGCGCGACATCCGCACCGTGGTGGCGGACGCGGTGGCGCAGCAGGACATGGTGCGTCGCGCGTACGCCTTCGTCGACCAGGGCGCCGCCGGGTGGCTCGACGCGTACTTCACCGACCCCGCGCGCGATCCGCGGGTGCTCGCCGCCACGCTCTCGCGCACCGTCGAGGTAACGAGCGTGCTCCCGCTGCCCGCCGCACCGGGCGCGAGCCGGCCCGGTCCGAACGCGCCCGCGACGTGGAAGGTCGCGTGGCTCGAAACCGACTACCCCCGCGGCGGCGGGCCGTCCACGACGGCGGCGTGGGAGGGCTACCTGACCACGCGCCAGGTCGCGCCGACGACGAGCGACCGCATGGAGGCGAACCCGCTCGGCCTCTTCATCACGTCGGTGAACTGGACCCAGGTCACCGCGCCTCGACCGGCGGCAGACCAGGGCGCGACGGGAGCGCCGGCGTGGTCCGCCCCAGCGTCGCCATCGGCGCCTATTGCACCAACGGCAGGAGGCACCCCGTGAAGTGTTCACTTCTCACCAATCGCGTGGTGATCGTGGCCGGCCTCGCGCCGCTCGCCGCGGCCGGCGCGCAGACCGCGGTGCCTGCGGTGCCCGCCACCAGCGCGCGCGGGTCCGGTGTGCGCTCCACGGTGACCACCGCGGCCGCTGCAGATACCGCGGCGCGCCACACTGCCGCGGCGCACGCGGCCGCGGCCGCACCGCCGGCGGGATCGGGCGTGCCGCGCGTCCACCGGCGTCGTCACGCAGTCGCGATGCGTACCCCCGCCGCGCCGCCTCCCGAGGTCGCGGCGGCACCGGAAGCGGGCGGCCAGGTCATCACGTTCCGCTTCGCCGCGCTCGGTGCGGACGGCGCGCGCGAGCCCGTCCTCACATGCGCGGTGTTGCGCGCGTGCGTGGTCGACCTCGAGCCGGGAGAGCGGCTGCTCGTGCCGGCGCCGATCATCGGCGACGCCGTACGCTGGCGCGCGGGGGTGGCGCCGACGGGGCCGGGCGGGGGCGCGTCGATCGTGTGGGTCAAGCCGACCGACTGCGACCTCGCGACGAACCTCGTCCTGCCCACCGACCGGCGCGTCTACCACGTCGCGCTCGACTCGGGCCCGTGCGGGGCAGCGGGCGCGCGCGTCCGGTACGTCAGCCGCGCGCGATTCGCCTACCCCGACGACAGCACGCGCACCGACGGAGGCACGCTCCGGACGGCCGCGGCGGCCGCGGGTGCCGGAGTGTTAGGCGCCGACGCCCAGGCGCTCGCCGGCATCCCGGTGGACGCGCTCCGGCTCAACTTCTCGTACGACCTCCGGCGCGACCGCCGCTTCCCGTGGTCGCCCGCGCGGGTGTTCGACGACGGCGCGCACACGTTCGTCCAGCTCCCGCCCGAGGCCGACGCATACGCGGCGCCCGCGCTCTTCGAACTCGACGACGGGGGCGGGACGACGCTACTCAACTACGTCGTGCGCGACGGCTTCTACGTCACCGACCGGACCTTCCGGCGCGCGGTGCTCGTCGTGGGGCAGGGCAAGCAGGAGCAGCGGTTCGAGCTCGAGAACCGGGCGTACGGGCGCGCGCCCGCGCCGGCAACGGCCGTGTCGGGGCGGAGGTCGCCGTGAGCTTCCGTGACGGATTCCGCCGACTCCTGCCCGGGAGTTCGACACGCGCGAACGCCGCGCCGCCGAACCCTACGGCGCCGCTGACGCCGCCGACCGCGCCGCGCATGAACCGCAACGCGCTCACGATCGCCGCGGCGGCGGCCGGCATGCTCGCGATTGCGGTCGTGGTGCTGATCCAGCCAACGCCGCAGCCCGGCGCGAACGCGGCCCCGACGCCGCCGGCGACGCCGGGCACCTACCTGGACCAGCCGCTGCGGAACGAGCGCGCGGCCGCGGCCGCCGCCGGCACCCCGCCGATCGGCCCGTCGGCCGCCGCGAGCGGGGCGGGGATCGGCCTCGCGCCCGGCTTCGGCAACCCGACTGCGGCCGGGCAGACCGCGGCAACGTCCGGCGCTGCCGCCTCCACCTCTCCTGCCTCCGCGTACGCCGCGGTCGGCGACACCGGCATGAACACCGTCGTGCCGACTGGCGGCGCGGTGTACGCGGTGGCGGCCACTCCACAACCTCCGCGCCCGCCGACGCTGGCCGAACTGCGCCGCGCGGCGTACCGGAAAGCGCTCACCGCGTCCGCGGCGTACGACGAGGCGGCGGCCTCGCGCGAGAGCGACACGGCGCTTAACAACGCGGCCTCGAGCGTCCCGGCGCTCGCGCCCGGGTTCGGTCCCCCAACGCGCGTGGCGGCGCGCCCCGACCCGGTGGTGGCCGGCGTTGACGGGGCGGGGCAGGGCGACCCGCGCGACCTGGGTGCGCCTAACGTCGCCGCGGCCGGCCGGTACACGGCCTTCCTCGCCGACGCCGCGCAGCCGCGGCGGACGGTGCAGACGCTGACCGTCGATCCGGCGCCGGGCGCGTTCGCGGTGCAGGCGGGGACCGTGATCCCGGCCGTGCTGATGACCGAGATCAACAGCGACCTGCCGGGCGAGTGCCTCGCGCAGACCACGCGCGACGTGTTCGACACGCGCACCCAGCACGTGCTGCTGATCCCGCGCGGCGCCCGGCTGCTGTGCCGCTACGACGACCAGCTCGGCGCCGGGCAGTCGCGCCTGCTCGTCGCGTGGACGCGCATCCTGCTCCCCGACGGGCGCAGCGTCCAGCTGCCGGGCCTCCCCGCGACCGACCAAGCCGGCGCGCGCGGCGTGGCCGACCAGGTCGACCGGCACATGCGGCGCACGTTCGCCACCGCCGGCGCGCTCTCGCTGCTGTCGGCCGGCGTGCAGCTCTCGCAACCGCAGAACGGCAACCTGCTCGCGGCGCCGAGCGCGGGCCAGGTCGCTGCGGGCGCGCTCGGACAGCAGCTGAACGCGGTCGCGGTCGAAATGCTGCGCCGCGACCTGAACAACCAGCAGACGATCCGCATCCGCCAGGGGACGCAGTTCAACGTGTTCCTGAACACGGACCTCGTGTTCCCGGGTCCGTACGGCGGCGCGGGGAACGGGTACGCCCGGCGGGCCGCCGCGGTGGCGCGCGGGGCCGGGACACCGTGACCAGAGCCGTGAAGGCGCGGTCGGCCTCGCTGCGATTTCCGGCCGCCCTATTCGCCGGCGCGGCCGCGCTCATCCTCGCGCTGCCGACACTCCGGGCGGAGACCGCCGTCCCCGACGCGCTACTCGGCGCGGCGCTCGCCGTACTCCTGCTCGTCGGCGGGGCGGAACTCGCGCTTCGAGTGCCGTGGTCGTCGTCGCCGGCGTGGCGTCTCCGAGCGGGAATCGGGGCGGCCGTCGGCGGCGCGGCGGGCGTCCTGTGCTGCGCGGTCGCCGCGTCGGACGTCGCGGACGGGTGGCCGGCTGGGGCGCGCACCGCCGCGGTACTCGCGGCGGTGGTCGGACTGCCCATGCTCGCCGGCGGGTCGGCGATGGTGCGGCAGGCCGAGCACGCGCGCGACTACGGCGTCGTCACCTATTCGCACCGCAGGAGCGAACGGGTGTGAACGGCGCCGACACCGCCCAGGTGGCGGGCGGGGGCGCCCCGCCGAAGCCGGCCGGCACTTCGCCGGCGCCGGTGCTCCTGGTGCTCGCCGCATGCGTCGGCTACGCGATGTGGGCTGGTGCGCAGCGCGCCGCCGCAGCGTACGGCTACGCCCCGACGCTCGGCCAGCCGCTGTTCGCCGCCACGGGAAGCGCCACGGTGCTCTTACGAGTCGGCGCCGTGACCCTCGCGGGCGTCGGCGCCGCGGTGCTGACCCGCGCGCGCCGGGGACCCGCATCGGCCCCCAGCGTGGCGCTCGGATGCCTCGTGGCGGCGGTGACGGCGTCCGTGGCGGCACGGGCGCCCGTGTACGGGCCGCTGCAGGGCGTGACGTGGATGGTGCGGCTCGGGCGCGTGCCCGCCGGCGACGTCGCGCGCGAGGCCGCGGACGCCGCCATGCGCGCGTACTGGTGGGGGTTCGGCAGCACGTTGCTCGTCCTGCTCGTCCTTGCGCTCGTCGCCTACCCGCGCCGCCGCCGGCGCGCGCCGAGCGCGTCGCACGGGTCCGCAACGTGGGGGACGGGAGACGATCTGCGGGCGACATTCGTACCCGGCCCGCGGCTCGGGAACGCCACGGGCGCATCGTTAGGCCTGCTACTCGGGCGCGCGGCGGACGCCCGCGGACATCTAACGCTCCACGTGCCCCGTCGGCGCGCACGGCGCGTGACCGGAACTCCGGTGCTGCATTATCAGGGTGACGGCCACCTCGTCACGATCGCGCCGACGCGGAGCGGCAAGGGCGTGTCGGTCATCGTGCCCAACCTGCTCGTTTACCCGGGCTCGGTCGTCGTGACCGACCCGAAGGGGGAGAACTACACGCTGACGCACCGGCGGCGGCGTGACGCGCAGCAGCAGGTGTGGGCGCTCGACCCGTTCGGGATCACGGACGCCGAGGCGCACGCGCACGGCGTACGGGGCGCGATCAACCCGCTCGACATCGTGGACGCGAGCGCGGTCGACGCGCCGGACGACGCCGCCATCCTCGCGGACATGCTGACACTGCCGGAGGAGACGGCGAGCGGCACGGGCGGGGACTCTCACTTCGAGCCGGAGGGGCGCGCGCTCCTGAGCGCGCTGATCCTGTACGTCGCGGCGACCGAGCCGCGGGGGCGGCGGCGTTCGCTACTCCGCGTGCGCGAGCTGGTGACGCTCCCCCCCGACGAGTTCACAAAGCTGCTCGCGAAGATGCGCGCGTGCGGGACCGAGGGCTCGACGGCGCACCTCGGGCACGTGGGGACGCTGATCGCGCGCGGGGCCGCCCGCCTGCAGCAGAAGGCGGACAAGGAGCGCTCGGGTGTGATCTCGACCGCGCAGCGCTGCACGCACTTCCTTGACTCCGAGCGCATGGCCGCCGTACTCGCGCACACGACGGTGCCACTCGACTATCTGCGGCGCGGGCAGCTGTCGCTCTACCTCGTGCTGCCGACCGAAAGGCTTTCGACGTACCGCGCGTGGATGCGGCTGATGATCGGCGTGTGCCTGCGGACGATGGTGCACCAGGGCGCGGGTGAGGCGCTCGTCGGACAGGCACACGGGGAGCGGCCGCGCGTGCTGTTCGCGCTCGACGAGTTCGCGAACCTGAAGCGGCTCGCGCCGGTGGAGGACGCGTTCACGATCGCGGCGGGGTACGGCGTGACGTTCTGGCTCTTCCTGCAGGACCTCGCGCAGCTCAAGGCGCAGTACCGGCAGTCGTGGGGCACCTTCCTGGCGAACGCGGACGTGCTGCAGACGTTCGGTACGAACGACTTGGACACGGCGAAGCTGGTGTCCGAGCTGACGGGCGAAGCGACAATCCTCGTCGAGGGCGAGAGCGCGTCGGCGTCGACGTCGCACGGGCGGCAGGGGTCGCGGCAGGAGGGGAGCTCGCAGTCGCTGTCGGAGAAGGGACGACGGCTGCTCACGCCGGACGAGGTGCGGCGGCTGCCGCCCGACGAGGCGCTCGTGTTCCTGCGGAGCCGCGCGCCGCTGCGCGTGCGGAAGCTGCACTACGCGCGCGACGCGGCGTTCGCGGGCCTGTACGACCGCCCGGGCGCGCCCAACCGCGCGGCAGCCGTAAGAGAGGGTACAGACGACAGCGCGGATCGCGCAACAACGGTCGAACAACCCGCGGCGGACGCGGACGCGGCGGGCGCCGACGCGGCCTAACGTTGGGGCGTGTGGGCGCGGTCCCGGGCCGGCCGGACCCCGTCACTGGGCGCCGCCGCATGTGGCGTGACCTGGGCGCGCTCGCCGTTGCCCTCGCCATCGTGTTCGGGGCGGCCGCGCTCTGGTACCGCTCGGGGCTGCTCGTAAACCACAGCGCCTCGATGCCGGTCGGCATCTACCGCGTGGCGCGTCTGACCGCCTCCGAGCGACGGGCGGTCGCTCAGGGGCGGCTCGTTCCGCCGCGCGGCGCGGTCGTGGTGTGGTGTCTGCCGGCCGACGTCGGGGCTGTGGCCCGACGCCGCGGGTACGTCATGCGCGGATCGTGTCCGGGTGGCGCCGAGCCAGTCCTGAAGCGCGTCGCGGCCGTACCGGGCGACACGGTCGTCGTCGACGCGTCCGGGCTGCATGTGAACGGGCGACTGTTGGCGAACAGTCGCGCGCTCGCGCGGGATGCTGCTGGTCGAGCTGCTCCGGCGGTCACGCCGGGCCGAATCGTGGTGCACGTCGGGATGGCCTGGCTCTGGTCGCCTTACAGCATGCGCAGCTATGACAGCCGGTACTTCGGCGCGGTGCCAACCGACGGATGGGTTGGGCTGACGTACCCAGTTTGGGTGGGCGAGACTGGACGGGAAACGGGACCAGCCGTGTCGCGAAACCCGTCCCGGTAGCTCACCGCGGGAGTAGGCCGATCGTCGCACAAACCCTCCGTGCGTCGCGGCGCGTCATCATTCGCGCGAGTCGAGGGGCGTTGCCCCGTGTGGCCGGGCTCCTGCACCCGACCGCGTGCGGTGGGCGGGGTGGGGCGGTCGGGCACTCGGGACGACGCACAGGGCGGCCGCCGCGGCGGCGCCGGTAATGGAGACGGCGACAGTGGTGGACGACGGCGTGGGCGCGCCCGTGCCCGCGCGCGCGGCGGCCGTGCACGGGCCGGACGCGCGCGGGGCGCCCCGGGCCGGCGTGTGGGACCGCCGGGCGGACGGGACGCCGGTGCGCCTCGTGCCCGACCCGGCCGTCGGCGCGGGCGGCTCGGACGTGGGCCGCACGTCGGGGGTGTGGGCGGCGGGGTGCGCCGCGGTGCCGGGCGCGCCCGCGGGTGACTGCCTGGTGGGCGACGCCGGCGAGATCGTGCGGCGCGTGTGGGGCGTGCCGCCCGGCTGGGCGGCGCTGAGCGACGACGCCCTGCTCGCGCTCCTCGCGCGGCCCCGGCGCGACGGCTGAGCCCCGCGCCGCAGATGCCCCGCGTGCCTTGCTCGAACCCGCGCGCCCGCGTGAGCTTGCGCGCATGCCTTCGCCCGCCGTCCCGCGGCCGCCGCGTGCCCCGGGCTCGGCCGCCGCCCCGGACGCTCCCGACCCCGCGGTCGCCGTGTTCCCGGGCGACTCTGAGATGGCCCGGCGCTGCCGCGCCCTCGACTGGGCCGCCACCCCCCTTGGCCCCGTCGACACCTGGCCGGCGACGCTCCGCGCGGCCGTGCGCCTCGTGCTCGACGCGCCGGGGGCCATGAGCCTGTACGCCGGCCCGGCCTATCTCACGCTCTACAACGACGCGTACCGCCGCGTGCTCGGCGCCAAGCACCCGGCCGCGCTCGGCCGCCCGGCCGCCGACGCGTGGGCCGAGCTGTGGGCCGTGATCGGGCCGCAGTACGCCGCCGTGCGCGCGGGCGGGGCCATGGACCGTCGCGACGTGCCCTTCGAGCTGGCGCGCCTGGACGGGGGGGGGCGCGAGGCGGCGTGGTTCGACTACGCGCTCAGTCCCGTGCGCGCCGATCCGGCCGACGCCGAGGGCGACGCCGAGGCAGACCACGGGGCCGTGGTGGCGGTGCTGAGCGTGGTTACCGAGACCACCGGGCGCGTGCGCGCGGAGGCGGCGCTCCGCGAGGCGGCGGCGGAGCGCGGGCGGCTCCTCGCGGCGAGCGAGGCCCACCGCGCGGAGCTGGCCGGCGCCAACGCGCAGTTCCACGACCAGCAGGCCGAGTTCGAGCTGACCACGCAGCAGCTGCAGGAGCAGCAGGTCGAGCTGGAGGCGCAGGCGGACGAGCTGCAGGCCACGACCGCCCACCTCGAGGAGCGGACCGAGGCGGCCGAAGCGGCGGAGCGTCTGACGGCGCGCATCCTGGCCGCCGCGGGCGAGGGCATCCTGGGCCTGGCGCCCGACGGCACGACCACGTTCGTCAACCCGGCGGCGGCGCGGCTGCTGGGGTACGCGGAGTCCGAGCTGGTCGGCGGACTGCAGCACGCCGTCATCCACCACCACCGCCCCGACGGCACGCCGTACCCCCTGGCCGACTGCCCGATCTACCGCGCGCTGCGCGACGGGGTCTCGTGCCGCGTCGACACGGAGGTGTTCTGGCGCAAGGACGGCACGCCGGTGCCGGTCGAGTACACGGCGACGCCGGCCGTCGAGCACGGGCAGATCGTCGGCGCGGTGCTGTCGTTCCAGGACGTCCGCGCACGCCGGGCGTCCGAGGCCGAGCGGGAGCGCCTGATCGCCGCGGCGCGGGCGGCGCAGGCCGAGGCCGAGACTGCCCGCGCGGTGGCGGAGGCCGAGCGCGCGCGTGCGGACGCGGCGAACGCGGGCAAGTCGCAGTTCCTGGCCAACATGAGCCACGAGCTCCGGACGCCGCTCAACGCCATCGGCGGCTACACGCAGCTGCTCGAACTCGGCCTCCACGGCCCGGTGACCGACGACCAGCGGCACGCGTTCGGCCGCGTGCAGGCCGCCCAGCGCCGGCTGCTCGCGCTCATCAACGACGTGCTCAACTACGCCAAGCTCGAGGGCGGCCGCGTCGAGTACGCGATGGCCGCGGTGGACCTGCGCGACGTGGTCGGCGACGTCGCCCCGCTCGTCGAGCCGCAGCTGGCGGCGAAGGGGCTCGCCTTCGACGTGCGCCTGCCCGACGGCCCGTGCCCGGTGTGGGCGGACCGCGACAAGCTGGGCCAGATCCTCGTGAACCTGCTCTCGAACGCGACCAAGTTCACCGAGCCCGTGCACCCGGCCACCGGCGCCCCGGGTCGGGTCACCGTGGACGTCGCGACCCGGCGGGGCGCGCGCGAGGACGCGGTGTTCCTGCGCGTGGCCGACACCGGCCGCGGCATCCCGGCCGACAAGCAGGCGGCGGTCTTCGAGCCGTTCGTGCAGGTGCAGACCGGCTACGCGCGCACGGGCGAGGGTACGGGGCTGGGGCTGGCGATCAGTCGCGACCTGGCGCGCGGCATGGGCGGCGACCTGCGGGTGCGGAGCACCCCCGGCGAGGGCTCGACGTTCACCGTCGCGCTCTGCCGCGTGGCGGCGCCCGACGGCACGCCCCTCGACCGCCGCACGCACGAGGAGCGCCGGGCGGAGGAGGACCGCCGCGACGGCGAGGACCGGCGCGAGGACGCCGAGGAAGACCACCCAGGGATGGACGCCCGCACCGCATAGCGGAGCACCGTGTAGGGCCCTGTCACGTTAGTGCGACCGACGTCTCGTGCGGGCGCGACGGTGCTTGTGGGAAGCCGCTGGTCGTGTTAGGCCGCGCGTAGGCCGGCCACGTCCTGCCAGGTCACCACGCGCTCGCGCGTCGCCGCGCAGTACTGATCGGCGCGCAGGAGGTGACGCCCCGGGCGGAGCAGGTGACCGACGCGGCTGAACGCGTCGAGGAACCGCTGGGCCGACGTGGACGATCGGAACCGGCGCATCACGCGCTCGCGGATCCGCGTCGGCTGGTGGGCCTGCTCCACGCGATTGTTGCACCGCTGCGCCGAGCGGACCCGGAGGTGCTCGCTGCCCGCCAGCGGCGGCATCTGCCGCAGGGCCGCCGCGTAGCTCCCCAACCGGTCGGTCGTGATCCGGGCGGGCGCCGCGCCACCGGTCACGTCCAGCAGGCGCCGGAAGAACCGCGCGGCGGCCGCGGTGTCGCGCTGCGCCTGCAGGAGCACGTCCAGCGTCTGCCCGTGCTCGTCGACGGCCCGCCACCGCCAGTGCGGCCGGCCGCCGCCGGAGTTCCTCGGCGTAGAGGGCGCCGCACTTGGCCACCCAGCGGCGGACGGTCTCAGAGCTCACCGGTACGCCCCGCTCGGCGAGCAGCGCCTCGACGGCGCGGCAGCTGCGCGCGAACCGGAGGGAGCGCCGGACCGCGTGGGCGATCGCCTCGCGCGGGAAGCGGTGCCCGCGATACGGGTTCGGAGCTCCGGATCCGGTCGCACTCGGCTCTGCCGTCATGCGGGCGAACCTACCGGCCGACTCGCGGACGTGACAAAGTCCGCTACTCCAAGGGCTCGGAACCGCCGCGACGGGCTGAGCCCCGCGGGCTGAACCGGCGGGATGCTGCCCCGTGCGTTAGGCCTCCGCCGACGACTAACGCGCGGCCCCCGGCGCGAGCGCCACGGCGACCCCCCATGGCAGGGCCCCCACCGCAATCGTTGCCGTCACGCGCCGCGCCTCGGTGTCCACTACGCTGACGTCGTTGGACGGCCCGTTGGCGACGTACAGCTTGCGCCCGCCAGCGGCGAGCGCGATCCCCCACGGGCGCGCGCCGACCTTGACCGAGCCCACGACGGCCCTTGTGCGCGTGTCGACCGCCTCGACCGTGCCATGCCGCCCGGTGGCCACGTACAGCCGCGTGCCGTCTGGCGAAAGGGCGAGCCCCACCGGCCTCGATCCCGCCGGGAGCGCAACGCGGCCGAGCACGGAGTCGGCGGCGGCGTCCACGACCACCACCGTGCCTCCAACCTCCGCCGAGACGTAGAGCAGCCGCCCATCGCCGGAGACGGCCAGGTCGCGCGGGCGCGCGTCAACTACCGTGCGCCCGCGGACGCGCCCGGTGCGCACGTCGAGCGCGACCACGGCGTTGTCGGCTTCTGAGGTCACGTACGCCGTCTGCCCGTCGGGGCTCACGCGCACGCCCTCGGGCTCGCGCCCCACGGGGGACGTGTGCAGCACGCGCCCGCGCGCAACGTCGACCACCGACGCGGCGCCGGCGTTCTCGTTGGCAACGACTAACCGGCCGGCGCCCGGGGCGAGCGCGAACTGCTCCGGGTCGGTGCCGCCCGGGAGCACGCGCCGCACGCGCCTGGCCGCCGCGTCCACCTCCGCGATGCCGTCGAGCGACCGGTCGCTCTGCAGGGACGCGCACTCCGCGTCGGGCATGGTCGGCGGGCAGCGCGGCGAGCCCGAGAGCGCGACGTACACCAGCCGCCCGCCCGGCGCGGCGCGCACCCCACGTGGGCGCGTGCCAACCGGGATGGTCGCGACCACCCGGTCGGTGGCGACGTCGATCACCGACAGCGTGCGCCCGGCCTCATTGCTCACGTAGGCGAGCTCCGCGGACGGTGCGGGCGGGATTGCGGCGGGCCGGGAGATGGGGGCCTGGGCGCGGGCCGGCCGGGCGCCCGGGAGGAAGCACGCCGCGGCGGCCGCGGACGCGAGGGCGAGTGTGCGGGACATGTGTTGGGCGGGTGCGGAACGGCGACGTCGGCGGCCAAACATAGCCGGCCGGTCCGCGCCTGACGCGGCGGGCGGGCCTCGTGGCGTGCGGCGTGCGCCCGGGACGTGGTGTGATCGGACTGGATCTTGTCGTGGGGTTACTGATCGGCGTGGTGGCGCTCGGGATGCTGGCCGAGCGTCTCACCACGCCGCGCCCGGTCGTCTTCGCCATCGGCGGACACGCCCTTGGGGTCGTCTGGCATCTCGTCCCGGGGATGCGCGCGGTGGGGCTCGCGCCGGACCTGGCGCTGGCCCTGTTCCTCCGCCCGGTGCTCGCGTGGGGCGCGTTCACGGTCCCGCTCGGTGCCTTCCACGCCAACCTGCAGTGGATCGTCCTGCTCGCCTTCGGGCTCGTGTTCGCCACGACGGCGCTCGTCGCGGTCGTCGCCCGCGCGCTCGATCCGGCCCTGCCGTGGGCGGCGGCGTTCGCGCTCGGCGCGCTGCTCGCCCCGCCCGATCCCGTGGCGGCCACGAGCGTCGGCGGGCGGCTCGGGCTGCGCAACCGTCTCGTCACCATCCTCGACGGCGAGGGGATGGTGAACGACGCGACCTCGCTCGTCGCCTTCCAGCTCGCGGTCGCGGCCGCGGTGACCGGGCAGTTCGGGTGGGGGCACGCAGGGCTCGAGTTCCTGCGCCCCACGCCGATCGGGGTCGGCGTGGGGCTCGCGGTGGCGTGGCTGACCGCGACCGTCCGCCGCCGCCTGCACGACCCGGTGGTCGAGACCGCGCTCTCGCTCGCCACGCCGTACGTCGCCCACGTTGCGGCGGGTCGGGCGCGTCCTGCATGGGGTGCTCGTCGCCAAGCGCGACGCGGTGCTCGAGATGCGCAACGACGGCCGGGTGAGCGACGGGGTCGCGCAGCGGCTAACGACCGAGCTCAACGTCGACGCGCTGCGAGTGCCGCGGGCCGGCCGCCGCCCGGCCCGCGGCGGCGGTCCGCGTTAGGCACGGCCGGGGTCGCGCGCCGCCGCGGCATGCGGCGTACCGCGTCGCGCGTGGGAACTGCGTAAGGCGGTCGAGCTTCGCCCGCGCACGAGCGCCCGCTGCCGCGCGATCGGGTGATTACCGTTCGCACGGTGTAGCGGCGTGCGCGTGTCGCGTCCGCCCCTCCCCGCGTCCCCCACTGGCCCGTGGATCCCACCTGCCCGCGCCGCGCCGGCGGTCGCCGCCGGACCGCCCTTCTCGCCGCCGGCCTAACGCTCGGGCTCGTCGCGCGCGCGCCGGGCGCGCGCGCCCAGGATTCGATCCCCGCCGGCCCGCGGTCGCCGGCCGTACTGGTCCTGCCCATCTACGACGGCGCGGTCACCGCCAACGCGTCGGGCGGCCTCCGCCGTCGTACGGCCTACGTCGGCGCCCTCAGCGTGACCGCGCGGTTCGACGGGGCGCGGCTCGCCGGCGTGCCCGGGCTGAGCGCGTTCGTCTACGCGCTCGACACGCACGGCGGGCAGCCGAGCGACTTCGTCGGCGACGCGCAGGGCGTCAACAACCTGACCGCGCCGCCGGCGCTGCGGCTCGAGGAGGCGTGGCTCCAGCAGAACCTCTTCCGCGACCACCTCTCAATCCTCGCCGGCCGCTACGACCTCAACACCGAGTTCTACCGTGTGGTCTCGGCGACCGTGCTGCTCAACAGCTCGTTCGGCATCGGGCCGGAGTTTTCGGGGAGCGGCCGGCTCGGGCCGTCGATCTACCCCCGCACCGCGGTGGGAGCGCGCCTGGCGTACAAGCCTACCCGCAACTCGGTCGTGCGCGCGGCCGTGCTCGACGGCGTGCCGATCGACCGCGCCGACGGCTCGGTGCGCCTGTTCGCGCCCGGCGACGGCGCACTCCTCGTCGCCGAAGCTGCGCTGCTCTCCCGCCCCGAGGTCGAAGGGCCGCGGCTCAACCCCCGGTTCCGCATCGGGCGCGGTCGCCCGCCGCTCCCGTACGACGGCAAGCTGGCCGTGGGTGTATGGCACTACACGGCGCGTTTCGACGACCTGCTCGACACCTTGTCCACCGGTGCCCCCGTTCGACACCAGGGGAGCACCGGCGTGTACGCGGTCGGCGAGCGCACCGTCTGGAACGCTCCGCGCGACTCGGCCCGCGCGCTGACGGTCTTCGGCCAGGCCGGCGTCGGCGACTCGCGGGAGAATAAAGTAGGCCGCTACGCCGGCGGCGGGCTGGCGCTCACCGCGCCGTTCGCCGGGCGCGACGCGGACGTGGCGGGGTTCGGCGTCGCGGCCGCGTTCACCGGCGGGCCGTTCCGCGCGGTCCAGCGCGCCACCGGGGCGCCCGCGGCCCGCGCCGAGGTCGCCGTCGAGCTCACGTATCTCGCGCAGGTCACCTCGTGGCTCGTCGTGCAGCCGGACGCGCAGTACGTGCGCAGCCCCGGGGCGGTCCGCGGCCGGCCTAACGCCACCGCGCTGTCGCTGCGCTTCGAAGTCGCGCGGTGAAACGGGTGGCGCGCCGGTCGGCTCACCCCATCGCTTCCTTCCACCCCTTCTTCACGAGCCAGCGGTTCATCGGGTAGGCGGTGAAGAAGCCGATCACCATCGCGACCTGCATCATCAGCCAGTAGCGCGGGTCGAACGGCGTCAGGTGTGGCGACCTGAAGAACACGAAGTAGACGAGCCCCATCCACACGAACATCCCGACCTCGAAGGTCAGGATGGACAGCGTGTCGGCCTTCATCGCCGCCTTGAGCCCCTCGCGGGCCGAGAGCCCCCGCATCGGCTTGATCGTGAAGTACTGGAAGGCGACGCCGAGCGTCCAGGCGGCGAGAAAGTCGGCCACCCACTCCGCGAAGAGCGGCACGCCGGCGATGGTGAGCCCGAGTGCGGCCACCGTGAACGCGGCGGCGACGTCGCCGATCGTGCACCCCGCGCCGCAGTGGCTGTCCGACACCGCGGTCTGCGACACGGTCGGGTCGGTGCGCGCCTGCTGCTGCTGCTCCGCCTTGTGCCGGTCCATCTCGGCCCTGCTCATCCCGGCCATCGCCGCCTTCGACATCTTCGGGCGCCCGACCCGGTAGTAGCCCCACACCGCGAACGGGCCGAAGTAGAGCGCGGTCACGGGCCAGACCACGTTCATGATCCACATGCGCTGCGGGTGACGCAGCTCGTCGAGCGCGATCCAGGCGGCGCAGGCGAACGCGATGCCGAGCGAAATCCAGGCGAGAGTCATTAGGGTCGAGGTCGGGGCACGAAGCCCGTCGCGTTAGGTCGGCGCTAAGACGCAGGCGCGGACCGCCGGGAGGACGCGAGGGACTGGTCCGCGGGCGGTAATGGCATACAATGCTTGGGCCCAAACCTACAGCGCGATCGCACGTGCATTCTGCACGTTGTGATCCATAAACAGGGCCAGGACCGTTCTCGGTGCCGCCACGGCGGTCCCGGGGGGCGTGCGCGAGGGCCGATGCGCGAACGAGACCGACACGACCGGGACCGAACACGGTGGGCGGGGATGGTCGTCCGGATCGCGTGTGCCTCGGCGGCGTGCGGTGTCCCGGTCGCGCCACCGGCCGCCGCGCAGGCGCCGGGCGCGCCGTCCTGTCAGCTGCTGTGCTCGCCCGCGCTCGTCCTCTTTCCCGCACTCAACCGGTCGCCGCTTGCGGGGGCGCCGCGCGTCCAGCGCCTGAGCGACGGGAGCGTCCACCGCCTGGCGGCGACGAGCAACTTCCAGGTCACGCTCGTCGGCACCCTGCAGACGGCGCTGCCGCGGTTGGGCCTGCTCGGCAGCGTGCAGTGGACGCCCTACGCGACCGAGCAGGGCAACCCGTTCACGCGCTACTCGGCGAGCGAGGTCGGGTCGACCTACGACCGCGCCAACTCGCCCACCGTGTCGCTGCTCGCCACCGGCGCGCTCGTGCGGCGGCGCGATGCGGGTGGGTGGGCCGACCTCAACCTCTACGCCGGCGACCTCTACGGCCCGGCGCAGCGGCCGAACGACCGCAGCTCCTACACGCACAAGGTCGACGCCGAGCTCGTCGCCGACGCGTACCCATTCGCCGCCCTGCCGCGCGCGACGTGGGCGCACGGCGCGGCGGTGACGCTGGTGCTCGACCGCGTGCTCACCGGGCTGCCGCACGCGGGCGACGAGGTGCCGCGCGGGGAGCGGCGCTACGTCGACGCGGCACACCCGCTGACGCTGCTCGCGGGGCTCTCGCTCCCCCTCACGGCGGCCCCATGACCTCCCGCCCCGGTTTTCACTCCCGCCGCGCGGCCGCGTGGGTGGCGCTCCCCGCGCTCGCGCTCGCCGGCAGCGTGACGGCGCGCCCGGCCCCGATCCGGCCCGGCGCGCACGCGCCGGCGCGGGCGTCCGACACCGTCGTCGTGCGCGGCGCCGGCTTCCGCGGCCCCGAGAACCTCGCCTACGACTCGGTCGCCGATTGCTACTACGTCGCCAACGTCAACGGCCAACCCACGGCGCGCGACGGCAACGGCTACGTCAGCCGCGTTGGGCCCGACGGGCGCGTGCGCGCGCTTCGGTGGATCGCGGGCGGGCGCGGCGGGGCGACGCTCGACGGGCCGATGGGGATCGCGATCCGCGGCGACACGCTCGCCGTCGCCGACCTCGGTGCGGTGCGCTTCTTCGACCGCCGGACGGGTCGGCCGCTCGGCGCCGTCGCGGTCCCGGGCTTGCGGCTCAACGACCTCGCCTACGCCGACGACGGCTCCCTCTGGGTGACCGACGTCGGCCCCGACCGCCACGTCGTCCACGACAGTCTGCGGGTCGACACCACGCGCGACCTGGATGCGGTCTACCACGTCACCCCCGGCCGCCCCGGCGGGCGGGTCGTGACGGTCGCGCGCGGGCTGCACCTCATGCGCCCCGACGGCATCTCGCCCTGGCCGGGCGGCGGCGCCCTCGTCACCACCTTCGGCGACAGCGTGCTCGAGCGCGTCGGGCCGGTCGATAGTAGCAAGATCATCATTACCCGCCTCCCCGGCGGCCGCGTCGACGGGCTGCGCCCCGCCCCCGGCGGCGGCTGGCTCGTGTCGAGCTGGGACGCGAAGGCCGTCTATCGCTGGCGCGTCGGCGAGCCGCTGCTCCCGGTGCTCACCGGCCTCACCTCGCCCGCCGGCGTCGCCGTCGACACGCGCCGCAACCGCCTCGCCGTGACGTCGATGCAAGAGAACACCGTGACCATCGTCCCCCTTCCGCCCGCCCGCCGCCCGTGACCCGTTCCGCCCCCGCCCCGCGCGCCGCGCGCGGGCTCTCGTCCGGCACGCGCCGCGCGGCGCTCGGCGCGGCCCTTGGCGCCGCCGCGCTCGCCGCCGCGCTCGCGGCCTGCGCCGGCCCGCGCGACACGGCGCTTACCCCGCAGGCGAATGGCACGGCGCCCGCGCCGAACGCGCGCGGCGCGCCCCCCGCGGGGGTCGCCGTGGGCGGCGCCGGCGAGTGGGTGACCCAGGGCAAGGACCTCGCGCTCACGCGCTTCAGCGACCTCAGCGAGATCACCACCGCCAACGTCGCCAACCTCAAGACGGCGTGGAGCTTCTCGACGGGGGTGCTCTACGGCCACGAGGGCGCGCCCCTCGTCGTCGGCAAGACGATGTACCTCGTCACGCCCTACCCCGACATCGCCTACGCCCTCGACCTCACCAAGCAGGGCGCGATCAAGTGGAAGTACCAGCCCAACACCGATCCGTGGGCGGTGGGCGTGGCGTGCTGCGACGTGGTCAACCGCGGCTGGGCCTTCGCCGACGGGAAGCTCATCTACAACCTGCTCGACAACCGCACCATCGCGCTCGACACCGCCACCGGCCAGCCGGTGTGGCAGACCAAGCTCGGCGACCCCACGAGCGGGCAGACGATGACCATGGCCCCCCTGGTCGTCAAGGACAAGGTCCTCGTCGGCAACTCGGGGGGGGAGATGGGGGTGCGCGGCTTCCTCGCCGCGCTCGACGTGCACACGGGCAAGCTCGCCTGGCGCGCCTACGCCACCGGGCCGGACAAGGACGTGCTCATCGGCCCCGACTTCAAGCCGTTCTACGCCCGCGACCGCGGCACCGACCTCGGCGTGAAGTCGTGGCCCGCCGACGCCTGGCGCCACGGCGCGGGCGCGTCGTGGGGGTGGATCTCGTACGACCCCGAGCTCAACCTCATCTACTACGGCACGAGCAACCCGAGCCCCTGGAACCAGGAGCAGCGCCCGGGCGACAACAAGTGGACGGCGACGATCTTCGCGCGCGACCCCGACACTGGCGCGGCCAAGTGGGCGCTGCAGACGGGGCCGCACGACGACCACGACTACGACGCGGTGAACGAGGACGTGCTCATCGACCTACCGATGCACGGACCGGGGAGCACGCCCCGCAAGGTGATGACGCACTTCGACCGCAACGGCTTCGGCTACACGATCGACCGCGCCACCGGCGAGGTGCTCGTCGCCAACATGTTCGGGCCCTACAACTGGGCCGACGGCTTCGACCTCGCGACCGGGCTGCCGCGCGCGGTCGAGGCCAAGCACACGCACCAGGGCGTCAACGTCACCAACATCTGCCCGTCCGACATCGGCGGCAAGAACCAGAACCCGACGGCGTTCTCGCCGCGCACGGGGCTCATGTACGTGCCCGTGAACACCGGGTGCATGGACTACGAGGGCGTCGAGTCGAGCTTCATCGCCGGCACGCCCTACTGGGGCGCGCACGTCACCGAGCACCCCGGGGCCGACGGCAACTGGGGCGAGTTCATCGCCTGGGACCCGGTCGCGGGGCGGCGCGTCTGGCAGCTCAAGGAGCACACGCTGATCTGGAGCGGCGCGCTCGTCACGGCCGGCGACGTGGTGTTCTACGGTACCACGGACGGGTACTTCAAGGCGGTCGACGCGCGCACGGGCAAGCCCCTCTGGCAGCAGAAGCTGGGCTCGGGGGTGAGCGGCCCGCCGATGACCTACCGCGGCCCCGACGGCAAGCAGTACGTCGCCGTGCTCACCGGCGTCGGCGGCGCGGCGCGCGTCTCGAAGGGGAGCGTCGAGAGCTTCCCGGCCGGGGGCGGGACGCTGTATGTCTTCTCGCTCTGACGGCACGGGCCGCGTGCCGAACGCGAACGGGGTCGCCCGCGCGCTCGCCGCCGCGGCCTGGGCGTTAGGCGGGGTCGCCGCGGCCCAGCGCCCGGCCGCGCAGCCCCCGGTCTCGCCGCCGGGGCCCGCGGCCGGCCCCGGGGTGCTCCGCGTCTGCGCCGACCCCAACAACCTCCCCTTCTCCGACCGGCGCGGGGCGGGGTTCGAGAACCGCATCGCGGCCGAGCTGGCGCGCGGGCTGGGACGGCGCCTGGCGTACTACTGGTGGCCCGAGCGGCGCGGCTTCGCGCGCAACACCGTCTCCGCGGGGCGCTGCGACCTCGTGGTCGGCGTGCCCGCGGGGTACGGCTTCACGCTCAACACGCGCCCGTACTACCGCTCGACCTACGCCCTCGTCACGCGCGCGGAGCGCTACCCCGGACTGCGCGCGCTCGACGACCCGCGCCTCGCGCGGCTGCGGGTGGGCGTGCACTACCTGGGCGGCAAGGCCGTGCCGCCGCCCGTCGTCGCGCTCAACGCGCGGCACGTGCCGGTGCACGTCGTCTCCTACAGCATTTTCGGCGACTACACCGACCCGGACCCGCCGGCCGCACTCATCCGCGCGGTCGCCCGCGGCGACGTCGACGTCGCGATTGCCTGGGGCCCGCTCGCCGGCCCGCTTGCCCGGCGCTCGCCGGTCGCGCTCCGCGTCGTGCCGCTTCCGCCCGGGAGCGGCGCGCCGGGGCAGCCGCTCGAGTTCGCCGTCGCTGCGGGCGTGCGGCGGGGCGACACCGCCCTGCTCGCCGCCGTGCAGCGGGTGCTCGACCGCCGCGCGGGGGCGATCGGGCGCATCCTCGACGCGTACGCCGTCCCGCGCCTGGCCCTGACCTCCCCACCGATCCCCACCCCGTCGAGCGGAGCTGGCACCCAATGACTCGCGCACTCCGGGCACACGGCGCCGCTGCGCTCGCCCTCCCCCTGCTGGCCGGCGTGCTCGTCGCCGTGGGGACCGCGGCCTGCCACAACGAGGGTGAGCCCGACGGCGCGGGCGACGAGCTTTCGGCGCGCGGCGCGGCCACCGGGGGCGCGGCCACGGCCACCCTCCCCGACGCCGCCTACCAGGCCGACCAGGCGACCGGGAGCGGGGCGATCACCACCGGGTTCCCCGCCGTGGTCGCCACCGGCGTCGGCGGCAGCGTGCTCCCCGCGGGGGTGCAGGCGGTCACCCAGGGGCCGCTCGCCGGCGGAATCGCCGAGCGGGCGGCGCGCGCCGAGGTGCGCAACCCGTATACCGACGACCCCGCGGCCATCGCGCGCGGCAAGTACCTCTTCATTCACATGAACTGCGTCTACTGCCACGGGTTCGACGGCGGCGGTGGGATGGGGCCCAACCTCGCCGACAACTACTGGCGCTTCGGCGGCGACGACGCCGACCTCTTCAAGACGCTCTGGGACGGGCGCCCGCAGGGGATGCCCGCGTGGCGCGCCGCGCTCACCACGGACGACATCTGGCGCGTGATCGCCTACCTCCGCACCCTGGGCGGCAGCGGCGCGGGCCGCAGCGGCATGGCCGGCGGCAACGAGGGGCTGAGCGGCAGCGGGATGCAGCAGGGCGGCGGCAGCCACCACCAGGGGGCGCAGAGCAGCGGCAACCAGACCCCGACGCGCCAGCAGCGCGAGCCGATGCCGAACCTGAACGTCTACCTCCCCTGAGGGCCGGGCGATGATCGCCTTCGCGAGCGCCGCGCCGTCGATGTTCGCCACGCACGGGCCCGCCGGCGACCCGGTCGCCGCGCTCGGGATCACGCTCACCACGGTCGGCGCCGTGGTCACCGGGGTGGTCACCCTGCTGTTGCTCTGGGCGATGTTCCACCCGCGGCACGGGCAGTCCGGCGACGTGCAGCGCGGCAACGCGCCGGGCGCGATCCGCTGGATCGTGATTGGCGGGATTCTCGTGCCCTCGCTGATCCTCGTCGCCTCGTTCGCCTACAGCATGGGGGTGCAGGCCCGGGTGGCCGCGCCGCCCACCGCGCCGGCCGTCACGGTCGAGGTGTTGGGCCACCGCTGGTGGTGGGAGATCCGGTACCGGGGCTCCCCGCCGAGCGAGGGGTTCACCACCGCCAACGAGCTGCACGTCCCGGTCGGGCGCCCGGTGCGCATCCGGCTCGCTTCGGCCGACGTGATCCATTCGTTCTGGGTGCCGCAGCTGGCCGGCAAGACCGACGTGGTGCCGGGGCAGAACAACGAGATGTGGCTCCAGGCCGACCGCCCGGGCACGTACCTCGGCAAGTGCGCCGAGTACTGCGGGCTGGAGCACGCGCAGATGTACTTCTCGGTGGTCGCGGAGACGCCGGAGCGCTACGCGGCCTGGGTCGCCAACCAGCAGCGTCCGGCGGTGAGCGACCAGCTGACCTCGGTGCCGACCGGGTACGTGCGCCCCACGCCGCCGGGTACCGACCCGTCGGTCCCGGCGCCGCTGCCGGCGGCGACGCTGCGCGACGTGGCGCTGCAGGACCCGGCGGCGGTGCGCATGCAGGTCGCGCGCGGGCAGCAGGTGTTCCTCGCGCGGCAGTGCGCGGCGTGCCACGCGGTGCGGGGCACCAACGCGTTAGGCCGCGTCGGGCCCGACCTCACGCACCTCGCCAGCCGCCGCACGATCGCCGCGGGGGTGCTGCCCAACACGCGCGGCAACCTCGGCGGCTGGGTGTCGAACGCGCAGGCGATCAAGCCGGGCAACCTGATGCCCACCATCCCGCTGAGCGGCCCCGACCTGCAGGCGCTCCTCGCCTACCTCGAGACGCTCCGGTAGTCTCACCCCAGTCGCGAAGCCCGCCCGTGGCCACCACCACCGTCCCCGTCGCCCCGCAGCCGGCGCCGGCCCCCTCGCCCCGGCTCGCCGCGACGTGGGAGACCGCGCCCGGCCTCTACGGCGTGCTCGCCACCGTCGACCACAAGACGATCGGCAAGCGCTACCTCTGGACGGCGTTCGCCTTCTTCCTGGTCGCCGGGCTCGAGGCGTCGCTCATCCGCTGGCAGCTCGCGCGGCCCAACATGCACACGCTGTCGCCCGAGCAGTACAACCAGCTGTTCACGATGCACGGCGTGACGATGCTGTTCTTCTACGCCGCGCCGGTGCTCTCCGGGTTCAGCAACTTCCTCTGGCCGCTGATGATCGGGGCGCGCGACATGGCCTACCCCAAGGTCAACGCGCTCTCCTACTGGCTCTTCCTCTTCGCCGGCGTGTTCCTCTACACGAGCGTCTTCATCGGCCAGGCGCCCGACGGCGGGTGGTTCGGCTACGTGCCGATGACCGGGCGCACGTACTCCCCCGGGCTGAACATCGACTTCTACGCGCTCGGCCTCATTTTCATCGGCGTCTCGCAGACGGTCGGGTCGGTCAACTTCATCACGACGTTCTTCAAGCTGCGGGCGCCGGGGATGTCCCTCAACCGGCTCCCGATCATCCTCTGGGGGACGCTCACGACGTCGGTCGTCGCGGTGTTCGCGCTGCCGGCGCTCACGGTCGCCTGCCTCCTGCTCTACGCCGACCGCAACCTGCACACGCACTTCTACGACGCGGCCGAGGGGGGGAACCCGCTGCTCTGGCAGCACCTGTTCTGGATGTTCGGGCATCCGTTCGTCTACATCCTCGTGCTGCCGACGACGGGGATCGTCTCGGACCTGCTGCCCACGTTCGTCCGGCGCCCGATTGCCGGCTACACCTACCTCGTGCTCGCCACGATCACCACCGCCATCCTCGGCTTCGGCGTGTGGGTGCACCACATGTTCGCGACCGGGCTGCCGCAGCTCTCGATGAACTTCTTCTCGGCCGGCAGCATGGTGATCACGATCCCGAGCGCGGTGAGCGTGTTCGCGTGGATCGCGACGATCTTTTACGGCCGGCCGGTCTGGAAGGTGCCGTTCCTCTTCGTCGCGGGCTTTATCGTGGTCTTCGTGCTCGGCGGCGTGAGCGGCGTGATGACGGCGTCGATCCCGTTCGACTGGCAGCTCACCGACACGTACTTCGTCGTCGCGCACCTGCACTACGTGCTGATCGGGATGAACGTGTTCGCGGTGTTCGCCGGGCTCTACTACTGGCTGCCCAAGATGACGGGGCGCATGCTGAGCGAACGGTTAGGCCGTTGGGTGTTCGGGCTCATGTTCGTCGGCTTCAACCTCGGCTTCTTCCCGATGCACATCTCGGGGATCCTCGGGATGCCGCGGCGTATCTACACGTACCCCGAGGGGACGGGGTGGGACACGACGAACCTCGTCACGACGGTCGGCGCGTACCTGTTCGCGGTCGGGGTGCTGCTCTTCCTCGTCGACTACGCGCGCTCGCGGCGCGTGGGGCCGCCCGCGGGGGACAACCCGTGGGACGCGCCCACGCTCGAGTGGAGCGTGTCGTCGCCGCCGCCGGCGTACAACTTCGCGGTGCTCCCCACCGTCAGGAGCCCGTACCCGCTCTGGGAGGACCGGCTCCGCGAGCGCCCGATTTCAGCGTTGGAGCAGGGACCGGTGCTCGACGAGGGGCGCGAGACGCTCGCCACCTCGGGGCTCGACGGCGACGCGCGCGCCGTGCTGCGGATGCCCGAGGACTCACTCTGGCCGTTCCTCCTGGCGCTCGCGGTGCTCGCGACGTTCTACGGGCTCGTCGCGCAGAACTGGACCGTTACCGGAATCGCGGCCGCGTTGGTGTTCGCGACGATCGCCGGCTGGTTCTGGCCGACGCGCGCCGAGCTGGAGGCGCGGCGGTCGGAGGAGTTGGTGAACACCGAGCCGAACTCGGGGGGCGAGGGTGGGAGCGACGGCCGGCGGCCGGCGGAGGCCCGGTCGTGACGACCGCCGGCCCCGCGACGGCGATTGACGCGCGCGGGCTGCCCTTCGGCGGGCGCGAGTCGCGCTCGCCCGGGCGGTGGGGGATGATCCTCGTCATCGCCACCGAGGCGTCGTTCTTCGCGTACCTGCTGTTCGCCTATTTCTACCTGCAGTCGATGGCGAACGGGTGGCCCCCCGACGGGCCGCCGCCGCTGCGGGTCGCGCTCCCCAACACGGCGCTGCTCGTGGCGAGCAGCGGGGCGATGTGGTGGGCCGAGGCGTCGGCGCGCCGGGGAGCGCAGGGTGCGCTCCGGCTCGGGTTGCTGCTGACGTTCGCGATGGGCGCGACGTTCCTCGCCTTCCAGGGCGTCGAGTGGAGCCGGAGCGCGTTCGGGCTCACGCGCGGCGTGTACTCGTCCGCGTTCTACTTCATCACGGGCTTCCACGGGATGCACGTGGCCGCCGGGCTCCTGATGATCGCGGTGGCGGAGGCGCGCGCGCTGGCCGGGCACTTCGACGCGCGGCACCATCTCGCGGTGAGCAACACGGCGCTCTACTGGCACTTCGTCGACGCGGTGTGGCTCGTGGTGTTCTCGTCCCTCTACCTGGCGCCGCGCCTTGTCTGACGTGACGCGTGCCGCCGCGCCGGACGCTGGCCGGGATGACCAGCGGGGCGAGAACCGGCCGGGCGAGAACCGGCCGGGCGGGAACCCGCCGCCCGACCACCCCGCGCCGCATCGCGACCGCGTGCACCCCTTGGCGCTGTGGGTCGGCCTGTTCGGCGTGCCGGTGCTCTGGTCGCTACAGACACTGGTCGACTACCCCGTACTCTCGCACTTCTGCTACCCGCAGCGTATCCCGCTCGCGCGCCCCGAGGCGGGCGGCGTGTGGACGACGGCGCTCGTGGTGAGCCTCGTCGCGCTCGCCGGATCGCTCGCTGTGGGGGCCGTCGCCCTGCGGAGCTGGCGGGCGACGCGCGACGAGCACCAGCACGGCGCGCCCGGCGGGATGCCGCGGGCCACGTCGGTCGGCGAGGTGGGCGAGGGGCGCACGCGGTTCATGGCCTTCGCGGGGGTGATGATCAGCGGGCTGTTCCTGCTCGGCGTGGTCCTGAACGGCGTGCCGCTGTTCGTCGTCCCGACGTGTCGGTAGGCGTGGCGTTAGGCGTGTCGTCGGGCGGGACGGCGGCGGCCGCGCGGGCGGCCGCGTTCGGGCTCGCGCTGGCGCTCCCGCGCGCCGCGCTCGCGCACCCCGGGCGCGCGCCCGCGCCGCACGACCTCTGGACGGCCTGGTGCTGGGAGCCGGTCACGGTGCTCGGCTCGCTCGCCCTGCTGGCGTGGTACGCGGCCGGGGTGCGGCGGCTCTGGGCGCGCGCGGGGGGCGGGCGCGTGGTGAGCCGCGCGCGCGCGTCGGCCTTCGCGGCGGGCGTCGCGGCCGTGCTCCTCGCCCTCGTCTCGCCGCTCGACGCGGCCGCCGAGGCGCTGTTTTCGGCGCACATGGTGCAGCACCTCGTGCTGATCACCGTCGCCGCGCCGCTGCTCGCGCTCGGCGAGGCGCTCCTGCCGCTCCTCTGGGCCTTCCCGGCGCCCACCCGGCGGCGGATCGGCCGGTGGTGGGCCCGCGCCGCGCTCCTGCCGGCCGCGGCCGGGGCGCTCACCGCGCCCGCGGTGGTCTGGGTGCTGCACGTGGGGGCGCTGCTCGTCTGGCACCTGCCCGGCCCGTACGACGTGGCGCTCCGCCGCCCGGCCGTGCACGCGGCCGAGCACGCGACGTTTCTGGCGACGGGGGTGCTGTTCTGGTGGGCGGTGCTGCAGCGCACCGGGCGGCGGCGGCTCGGCTACGGGGCTGCGGTGCTCTACGTGACCGCGGCCAGTGCGGTGATGGGCGGGCTCGGCGCGATCCTGACCTTCGCGCGGCGGCCGTGGTACCAGGGGCACCTGGCGACGACCGCGCCGTGGGGGCTGATGCCGCTCGCAGACCAGCAGCTCGCCGGGCTGATCATGTGGGTGCCGGCGGGGGTGGTCTACCTCGGGGCGGCGCTGGTGATGTGCCGCGAGTGGTTGCGCGACGACGCGGCCACCGACGCGATCGAACTCGCCGCGGCCGGGGGGCGCGCGGCGTGAGGCGGCGTGGGACGACGGACGCGCGGGACCGGGAGGAGGGCATGAGCGACCGGAGGACGGGGCGGGGGATGCGGCGCGCGCTGGGCGCGGCGGCGGCCCTGACGTTAGGCGGCGTGCTGGCGGCCGGCGCCGCGGGGTGCCACGGCGCGGCCGCCGAGGGCGAGCCGTACCGCACCGTGGCGGGTGGGCGCGTCGACCGGGGCCGGGCGGCGGTCGGCAAGTACGGCTGCGGCGCCTGCCACATGATCCCCGGCATCCGCGCGGCCGTCGGCACCGTGGGCCCGCCGCTCACGGCGTTCGGGCGCCGGGCGAACATCGGCGGTGAGGCGCCCAACGAGCCCGACATGCTCGTACAGTGGCTCCGGAATCCGCAGTCCATCGAACCCGGCACGGCGATGCCTAACCTCGGTGTCACCGAGCGCGACGCGCGCGACATGGCGGCGTACCTGTACACGCTGCGCTGACGCGGCGCGCCGCCCGCCGCCGCGCCCGGTGCTCTTCCTTCTCCTCCTGCTCCTCGTCCCGGCCGCGCTCGCGCTGGCGTACCTCGTCCACGCGCCGCCGCTCTGGACGTTCGCCGGCGCGGCGCTCGCCATCGTGCCGCTGGCCGAGTGGATCCGGCGCGCCACCGAGCAGCTCGCGCGCGTGGCCGGGGCCGCGACCGGCGGCCTGCTGAACATCACGTTCGGCAACGCCGCGGAGCTGATCCTCGCGCTGTTTGTGCTCGCCGGCGGGCACCAGGACGTCGTCAAGGCGCAGATCACGGGCTCGATCATCGGGAACAGCCTGCTCGCGCTCGGGATCGCGATCGTCATCGGCAGCTGGGGGCGCGAACACCAGACGTTCACGCGCGAGCGCGCCGGACTGCTCGCCAGCCTGCTCATGCTCTCCGTGTTCGCGCTCCTCGTCCCGGCGCTGTTCGACTCCACCGAGCGCGGCCTCCGCGGGAGCCCGACCGCTGGCCGCCTCGACGAGCGCCTGAGTCTCGGCGCGTCGGTGGTGCTGATCCTCGTCTACGCCGCCAACCTCGCCTACACGCTCGTCACGCACCGCGACGTGTTCGCCATCCGCGGCGACGACGATGGCGAGGCGGCGGACCGGGGCGAGAACGCATGGCCCGTCTGGCGCGCGATCGCCGTGCTCGTCGGCGCCACGGCCGCGATCGCGTGGATGGCGAAGCTCGTCTCGGACGCGCTCGAAGCGACGGCGGGGCAGCTCGGGCTCACGCCGTTCTTCCTCGGCGTGGTCGTACTCGCCATCCTCGGCAACGCGGCCGAGTTCATCTCGGCGGGCTACTTCGCGCGGCAGGACCGGATGGGCCTCGTCATGAGCATCACCGTCGGGTCGTCCACGCAGGTCGCGCTCTTCATGGCGCCGGCGCTGGTCATCGTGTCTCGCTTCACCAGGCACCCGATGAACCTCGTCTTTCGCCCGCTCGAGTTGGTCGCGATCGCGGCCGCCGCGTTCACGGTCAACGCGATCGCGGCCGATGGCGAGACGACGTGGTTCGAAGGCGTGCTGCTGATCGCGGGCTACGCGCTCCTCGCGCTGGCCTTCTTCTTCGTCACGCCGTGACCGAGGCGGCGCCCGACGCCGAGCGGCGCCGGCGCACCGCCCCGGTTCCTACATCCGTTCTTTGATGCCGCACTTGATCAGCCACCCGTTCGCCGGATCGCTCGTCGCGAAGCCGAGCACCATGCCGAGCTGGATGAGAAACCAGTACTCGACCTGATTGGCCTCGACTCGCGGGCGGACGACAAAGTACAGCAACGCCATCCACCCGAACATGCCGACCTCGACGGCGATCACCGACAGGGTGTCGGCCTACAACGCCGCGACCACGCCGTCCTTGAACCCGAGCCCGCGCATCGGCGCGGCGGCGACGTACGGGAAGACGATCCCGAGCAGAAAGGCGATCGCGAAGTCGACGGCGTACATGGCACCGAGTCGCACGCCGAACGGGGTCAGGCCGGCCGAGACGACGAGACCTCGCCGACGACGTCGCCGAGCGTGCAGCCCGCGCCGCAGTGGCTGACGCCGATGGCGATGCTCTACCAGAACGGGCGGTCCAGCGACGCCATCGGCATGGCCATCTTCGCACGCCCAGCGTTGGCATGGGGTGGGTGGTCGCCGTGCATGCCCGTATGCGGCGCCGCGGCGCGCGCCCACCGGTAGTACGCCCAGACCGCGACGGGGCCGAAGTAGAGCGCGGTGACCGGCCACACGGCTTCCATCACGCGCATCCGCTGCCGATGCCCAAAGACGTAGTTGTCGGCGAGAATGGCGACCGGCGAGAGCGCGGCGGCGCCCAACGACACCCAGGACAGCACGGTCAGCCAGTGCGGTGGCATCGCGGCGGTGGATTGGATTCGGGACCCCGCGTCTGGAAACCAAGCGGCTGCGGACATCGTGCAAGGCAGCTCGCCCCGTCGTCCGCGCGCGTCACTTCGTTGTCGTGCACCCGCCGAGCGCGACGCGAAGTGCCCAGTGAGGCCCACGCGTGACGTGCAGGCGTCCGAGACCCGCGACGGCGCTCCTCGTGATGGCACGTCGGGCCACACGCGCGGTCGGCCGGGCGGGTTCGTCGACGCACGCCCACACGCCCGGCGTGCTCGCGACCGCGGCGAGTACGGGGGACACGGTCGCGAGCCAGCGCGTCGGTCGCTGGGGTGGCGCGACGATCGGACCGGGCGGCACGGATGCGACGGTCACGCGCGTCGCTGCACCGAGTGCCTCGGTCAGCGCCGACGCCAGCATCGCGGTCGCGGGTGCTCCGAGGGGAGCGCCGACGTACCGCACCGTCACGTCGACCGGCGCGGGCGCGGCGGTCGACCGGAGGGCGAATGCGGCCGCCGGCGTGGAAGGACGCGCCACGGCGGACGAGTCAGCCGCGGGCGCGAGGACGGCGGCATCCCAACTGACGAGTGGGCCCACGGTCGTGGCGGGCCAGCGCGCGGTGAGGACGGCGGCTACGCGGTCGCGAAAGGTCACGGCGGGCGGCGCTGTGGGCGGGGACGGTGGGGGAGCCGGGTCGCGACGGGTGAGCCGCACGTCGCGCAGGACGGCGGCGAGTGCCGCGGCGCCGGCGACGGCCGTGACGGTCACGTCGGGCGCCGCGCCGCCGACCGCCCGCGCGATGCTGGCCTGAAGCCGCCGTTCAAGCTGCGCCGCCTGTGTGCTGGACGCGAGCACGACGAGGCGAAGGGTCACCGCGTGGTCCGCGACCGTGACCGACGTCTGAACGGCCTCTGGCGCGTTCGCCGCGATCAGCTGTCGGATCGCGGTGCGGGCGCGCACCTCCCACGCGACCTCGTCGAGCGCGCGCGCGAGCGGAACGGCGACGAGGGCGAGCGCGAGCGCCGGTACGCCCAGGCGGACGACGAGTCCGTAGCGTGATCCGAACAGGGCGCCCGGCACGCGAAGCGCCCAGTCCGTGATCGGCTCGCGGTGGGCGCGCGGGGTCCCGCGCATCTGCGCCTCCAAGTGCTCGGCGTTCACGCCGTTGTAGCCGAGCACCAGGAAGACGAGGACGGAGAAGACGACGATCGCGGAGAAGTTGGCCGTGAACAGCAGGGTGGCGCCGGCGGCGATGTCGTGCCCGCCGGTCCCGAGCCCGTACCCGATCACGCACAGCGGTGGCACGAGGGCGATGCCGATCGCGGTGCCGGCCGCGGCCGCGGTGGTGTCGGCCGCGGCGCGCACCGTGGTGTACGCGGCCGTGAGGGCACAACACACCGCGACGAGCAGGTCGAGCGCGGTCGGTGCCGTGCGCCCCGCGATCTCGGCCGTCACGTCGTGGAACGGCAGCGCGAGCGTGAACACCGCGGCGCCCCCGACCACGGCGATCACGCTCTGGAGCACGCGGACCGCCGCGCGGAGCGTCAGCAATGGCGATCCAACGGCGAAGCCCATCCCGAGCTCGACGATGGGCCCCATGAGCGGCGAGACGAGCATCGCGCCGATCACGACCGCCGTGCTGTTGAGCACGAGGCCGAGCGTCGCAATGCCCATTGCGAGCGTGAGCTGAATCCAATAACTCGGCGCGCGGCGGGCGTTATCCTCGAGCATCGCCGTGACGGTGTCCGTCCGTCGGCCCCACGACACGCCGAGCGCCGCGGCGGCGCGCCGCTGCGCCAACACCGCGGCGAGCCGCACGCGGCGGCGTGCGCGCGCCCAGCCCGTCCGACGGGGGCGGCGGCGAACCGTGGGTGCGGTCACGTCGCCGCGCCGCCGGCCTTCCGGCGGCCGTGCTCGCCGACGAGGACTTCGCGCTTGATCGCGACGCGACAGCAAAACGCGGTCATTAGGGCGTCGTTGACGACGTGGTGCCGCGTGCCGCGCGCGACGATCGGCCCGACGGGGAGCGCGGGTTCTGCCGCCCAGCGAGGGGGGTGGGCGTCCGCCCGCGGGGTGTTGGCCCGGATCATCGCCGCGACCCCGGCGGCGAGCAGCACGGGGCCGCCAGACGCCGCGCGCGGCGACGCGCTCGAACGCGTCGAGGATGCGCTCGATGCGCGGGGGCGGCGTGGGGCCGGGGGGGCAGCCGTGGCGGGGGCGGTCACGAGCAGGGAGTCATGGTGAGGGTCGGCGGGCGAGGCGCGCGCAGTTTGTGCACCACGGTCGCCGCCGTCCACGCGGGATCGTCCTCTCACGCCCCATGCTCCAGACCGCCCCCCCACTCCAGTCCCCCACCGACGCCGTCGGCCTCGTCGCCCGGACGCTGCGCGGCATGGTCGCCGGCTCCCTCGCGCGGCTCCCGTACTTCGTCATCGGCCTGGTCGTCCTGCTGCTCTTCTACGTCGCCGGGCGCCTCGTCCGCCGCGTGGCGCACGAGGCCGGCGAGCGCACCCGGCTCGACGTCGAGCTGGCCGACATCTTCGGCAAGCTCGCCGTCATCCTCGTCACCGCGCTCGGCGTGCTCGTCGCGGCGGTCATCGTTTTCCCATCGTTCACCCCCGCGGGGCTCGTGCAGGGGCTGGGGGTCACGTCGGTCGCGGTCGGCTTCGCCTTCAAGGACATCCTGCAGAACTTCTTCGCCGGCATCCTGATCCTCCTGCGCAAGCCGTTCGTCGTCGGCGACCAGATCCGCGTCAAGGACTTCGAGGGCACGGTCGAGGAGATTACGACCCGCTCGACGCGGCTCAAGACTTACGACGGCGAGCGCGTCGTCCTCCCGAATGGCGACGTGTACACGAGCAGCATCCTCGTACGCACCGCGTATCCCACGCGGCGCGTCAAGTTCGGGGTCGGCGTCGGCTACCCCGACTCGATCGAGGAGGCACGCGCGGCGATCCTACGCGTGGTCGGCGGGGCCGAGGGCGTGCTCGCCGACCCCGCGCCGTCGGCGTACGTCGAGGAGCTGGCGGGGTCGTCGGTCAACTTCGCCGTGTACTTCTGGACCGACTCGCACCAGGCCAACGTGCTCGCGGTGCGCGACCGCGTGGCGACGGGGATCAAGCACGCGCTGGACGCGGCCAAGATCGACATGCCGTTCCCGCACACCGTGGTGCTCTTCCACGACCAGACCGGGAACAGTGCGGACGACGCGGCCGGCGACGCGCCGGCGCGCGGGCGGAACGGGGCGCGGGCGGCGGGCGGGTCCGCGGCGCCGTCCCCGCCGTCCCGGTAGGCGTCGTTAGACACGGTTGGGACGGCCGGCGCGCCCGGCGAGCGCCGCGCGGTCGTCGGGTGCCGCGACCGCGCGCGCGGCCGCCTCCGCTACACGCTCGCCGTATTCGGCCAGCACCCGGCTCCGGACCGGGTCGTGCGCGGCGCCGCCCACCGTCTCGAGCGCGTCCAGCAGTCGACCGAGCACGGTGCCGTTGTCCGCGGCGTGGTGCCGCACGTCGTCGAGCGCCCGCCCTACGCGCCGGTCGAACGTCCGCCCGCGGGCGAGCACCCGCACCGCGGCGCCCTCGGTTCACACGAGGTCGGGCATGTGCCGTGCGGCCACGCGCGCGAGCACGGCCGTCAGGTGGTCCACGCACGTCACCGCCGTCGTGGTGTCGTTCACCCCGGGCGAGAGCGCCTTGAGCGCGACGTCGACGAGCTGCTGCACCCCGAATGCGGCGTCCTGCGCGCCGAATGCGGCGTCCTGCGCGACCACGCGGTACGGGCGCACGGCGTAGCAGTCGGCCAATTCGTCTAGCTGTTCCAGCCCCCCGCCCCCGCGGTCCCGCCCCGTCACCGCCGCGAGCGGCGCGCCCGCGACGGCGAAGTCGCCCACGCCGGCGAGCATGCGCACGACCGCGCCCCGCTCGCGCGCGAAGGCCAGCCGCCGCCCGTCATCGACGGCCTGCACGTACCCGGGGCACCCGCCTGCGACGGGGCGCCAGGCGGCCCCGGCCAGCGCCCCGACCTCGGCCGCGCCTAACGGTTCCGGGACGAGGCGGTCGACGGCGGCGTCGGTCTCGCGACGCACGCGGTCGAGGATCGACGCGGTCTGCAGCGACTCACTGATGTGCACGATGAAGTACACGAGCACGCCCGCCCCGGTGAGCGCGAACAGGAACCCGCCGAGCGCCGCCGCTGCCGGCACGAACACGCCCTCCGAGCCGCCGCGGATGGTGCGGAGCACGATCAGGCAGTACGCGAAGATCCCGATGTAGGCGCCGAGCACCGCGTGGTTGGCCCGGTCGCCCATGAAGGTGCGCAGCACGCGCGGCGTGTACTGGGCCGACGCCTGCGCGACCGCGGCGATGGTGATCGAGAACGTCACGCCGGACACGGTGATCATCGAGCCTGCGATGGTCGAGAGCATGCCGCGGGCGTCGTCCGCCCCGGCCCCGAGGGGTCGCGCGGTGGCGGGCGAGGAGGTCGGCGCTCAGCCGCGGCGTGAAGTCTACGAACAGCACCACTCGCGCGACGCCGACGACAGCGATCGGCAGCGTCCAGAGCGCGGCGGTGAGCGTGCCCCGCGCGCGGCGCGGGGCACCCAGGGCGACCTTGAGCATGCCCGCTTCACCGTTGTTATGATCGCGCCGCAGCGGCGCGATCATAGGGGAAGGCGGGGCCGGGCGCGGGCGCGTCGGCCTAGGTTGAGGCCGAGCGAGTCGAGCGCCTCGACGGCGCCGGCGTAACACACGACGAAGGTGAGCAGCGCCGCGGCTAACCGCGGGGCGAGGCGGACGGCCGCGTCGGAGAGAGCGACGGCCCAGCGGCGTAGGTGGCCGGGGGTGGCGGCGAGTGAGTCGCTGAGCAGCCGGCGCGCCGCGCGGCCGACCTGTGGCGCGCAGCGGGCGGTGTCGGCCGTGCCGCGCGCGGCACCGGCCGCGGCGAGCACGAGCACGGCGGCGCGCATCACGGAGCATCGCCCGCCGCGTCGAGCGCTACCAGGCGCGCATCCGCGTCGGCGGCGAGCGCATGATACACCTCGTCGCTCACCTCGCCGGTGCGCCGGGCGGCGATCAGGCGGTCCTTCTCGACCAGCAGCAGGTGGCGCGCCGCGCGCTGCGCCTCAACCTCGCGCAGCTCGCCGCGCTCGAGCCGCAGGGCGTCAGCGGCGGACTCGGCCGCGTGCGCCCGGGCCTCGTACGTCGCCCGCAGGTCGGCGGCGACGTCGGCCGGCACCCGCCGCGAGCGCGTCATCCGCTCGATCTCCCCGAGCGCGCTTTCGGCCAGCACCAGCGCGGCGCGGGCGCGCGCGTAGTCCGTCCGTGGCGAGTGATGCCCCACTACACCCAGCCGCCGTAGCAGCGGGCCGATCGTGAGCCCCTGGCCGAGGATCGAGAGCACCACCACGCCGAAGGTCATCGTGACCAGCAGGCCGCGCTGCGGGAAGTCGGCCGGCAGGGTGAGGGCCAGCACCATCGACAGGCCGCCGCGCAGCCCGCCCCAGGTGAGCACCGGGATCCACGCGCGCGGCACGCGCTCGCGCGTGCGGCCGAGCAGCGCGCACACCGCGGCGACCACCACTGAACAGGGTTAATTCGTCCGCCACGGGTGCTCCGTCGTCCGGAGATGTCACCGCGGTGCCACGCAGGCCCGCTGCGAAGGCCGGGGTGTCGTGCGCGAACCGCAGGAAGTCGCGCGTGAAGGGCCGGAACACCTGCTGCACGAACTCGGCGACGTTGTCGTCGAAGTCGTTCCGTGCCCACATGAAATTGTGCGTGCACTCGAGGATGTCCGGCCGGCCGGCGGCGAGGCCCCGCATGAGCGCGACCTGCGTCGCGAGTCGCTCGCCCCCGTCGTCCGGCCATGTCAGCTCGCCGCTACCGACCATGGACCCGACCGTCGTCTCCTGCGCCCGGTACCAAGCGTCGAAGTCCACGGATGGGAGCCGGGCCGCTACGTCGCCGAGCGGCGTCGAGGGCGCTAGTGCTGCGGCGAAGCGCCGGATCGCGTCTTGGAAGGTGCGATGGCGCGCCCGCGACACGTCGTCGGCGTAGTCCTGGAAGTCGCGAAGCGCCCGCTGGTGGGGGTTCATCGGTCAGTCGAACCCCAGCCGTTGCCGCGTCCACGCGGTCGCCGCGGTGCGCTTCATCTCCTCCCACGACGCGAAGCGCGTCCGGCTCGCGATGAACGTGTCCCAGTCCGCCTCCGGAATTGCGGCGAAGTCCTCGCTCGAATCGACCTTGTAGCCACTGGCCTCGAGCATGGCGCCGATCGACGGGAACTCGGTGTTGCGGAGCATGAACTCGTCGGGAAAGAGCTCGGGGAGGGTGACCTGGTGCTCGCCGTTGAGCTGCTCGGCCCGGCGCTGCACATCGCGGAGCTGGCGGAGGGCGTCGTCGAACATGGCGTTAGGCCTCGGACGGCAGTGGCAGGCGAGGTAGGATCCCGCTGCGGCGCGCCGTCGCGTAGGCCAGCCCGCGCACTGTCCGGCGCCGCGCGGGGGTCACGAAAACAGGTCTCCGGATGTGCCGGACCCCGAGAGTTCGCGGAGCCGCGCGACCGATTGGATGAGTCCCGCTCGCCGCAGTATGTCGAGCAGTTCCGCCACGGACACGGGCGGGTTCCGGAGCGCCGCGGCCTGCGCGGTGAGGCACTGGACCACGGCCCCAGGCGCGAGGTCGAGCGAGTTCAGGACGAACTCGTCCGGATGCTTCGCCTCCATGTCGTAGCGGGCCAGCACGTGGTCGGGGAAGTGCTTGAGGTTGAATGTGACGAGCGCCTGCGCGTGAGCGCGGATCGCGGCCGCGAGCACGTGCCGGTCGCCTGGGTCCGGCAGGTCAAGCCCTTCGATTAGGTGCTCGTAGCCCGTCACCAGACAGTCGGGGACCGCCCGCACTATGAGGGCGCGCGTGCGGGTGAGCTTCTCGGGATCGAGGTCGGGCCGGTCCGCGAGGATGCTGCGGAAGCACTCGTCGAGGATCGCGTCGCTCCAGCGGGCGCGGACGACGCCGGTCGTCGCGATCCGCAGTAGGAGGTCGCGGACCTGTGCCGGGTAGAGCACGCACGCGTCGTAAAGGACGACGAACGCCATCGTGCGCGGCGCCGTGGTGTGCTGCGTGTGTGCCCTGACGGGTACGTCAGTACCCGAGGCCGTGCCGCTGCGCTTCCGCGGCCAGCTCGTCGAGTGCCTGGCGGCGTTCCGCCTCGTCGCGCCGCTTGTAGGCGAGCACGTCGGCGGCGAGCACCCGGCGGTGGGTGCCCACGCGGCGGAACGGGAGGACGCCCTCCTCCAGAAGCCCGATCAGGAACGGCCGCGACACGTTGAGCAGGTCAGCCGCCTGTTGGGTCGTAAGCTCAGCGTGCACGGGCAGGATGGTGACGGCGTTGCCGTTCGCCATCTGACCGAGCACCTCGAGGAACAGCTCGAACGCCTGGCGCGGGACGGTGACCGCCTGCTCCGGGGCGGCGCCCTCGGCGCGCACGCGCACGTGGGATGCAGTCTGCCCTGCTCCGGTGAGGGGCGCGAGTTGGCGGAGGGCGGCCTTCGCCTCGTGGACTGCCTCAGCGCTAGGAATGTCGAGAGTTGCGGGCATGGTGCGAATCTGACGGCTGTTCGCAATATTCGCAACGGTCGCAGCATCCGCAAGCAGAGTACCCGCGTGCACTCCTTCACCGGTCGTCGACGGACAATGGCTGACGTACTCGGCTGGACCTCCCGGTTACCGAGGTGATCGCCTTCGCTGGCCAACATCCGGCCCGGCGTGCACGCGATACGAGCTGCCCAGAACAGAATTGGCTGTGGGTCGTTTGCGAGCGTCGCGCAACGCTTCTCAGAATCAGCCGCAGTGCCTAACGCAGCCCCAGCCGGGTAATCTCGCGAACGTACGGGTTTCGATCGTCTCACTGTGGCGCGAGCGCCGTGAGCCACGGGCCGCGGCGACGCCGCGCCTCGCCGCCGAAGTCGAGGGCCCCCGCTCCGCGGCGGCAGCCCGGCGCGCCACCGTCGGCTCACCACGCCTCGCGGGTGAACTGCTGGAGGTGCGCCGGTGGCGCGGCGGCCCGGGCCTGCTGGAGACGCATCAGCAACTCGCCGCCTTCACGGTCGGGGAAGAGCGGGACGTTCTGGCCGCCGGCGCGGGCCGAGGGCGCGGCGAGGAAGTCCGCCACCGCGCGCACGGCGGCTCCCACGTGGTGGCACTCGGCGCGCTGCGCGTCGGAGGGCGCGTCGGCGTGCAGGGCCGCCGCGTCGAACCCCCACGCACCGACCACGTCGGGATCGGTCAGGTCGGCGTAGCGCCCGTCGGTGACAAGGATGCGCAGCAGGCCCATTGCGGGCGGCAGCCCGGGGATGCCTTCCCGGCGATAGCGCGCCGCTACCTCCTCCCACGCGGTCGCCTCGTCGCTCGCGCAGTAGAGCGCGCCGAACGTGCCCGGCGCGTTGTACCGGCCGCCGACGCCCATGCTCGCCTGCAGGGTACGGTGCACGTACCCCTCGAAGTCGGCGCGGGCCTGGTCGACGAAGCGCGGGTCGGCCGTCCGCGTGATTTCGAGCGGAGCGCCCACGAACGTGAGGCCGCTGTCCTGCGCGTCGTCGAACACGGCTGTCTAACGGAAGTCCCAGAGTCCGAAGTGTAGTCCCGCACCCGCCCGTGTACCGCGCGCGTGTACCGGTTGGGGGGAGAGCCCGGATACGACGCGGGGCCGCAGTCCACGCAGCCCCCGGTGCGCGGTCCTGCGACACGCCACCCCGACGTGCCCCGCGGACACCGCCCGGCGCGCCGATCAGCCGCCCCGGGCGAGCAGGTACACGAGCATGAGCACGCGGTCGATGCGACCGCCCCGCATGAGCTCGAGCGGGGTCTTGCCGTCGAGGCTCTCCGGGCGCGCGGACCGCAGCCACTCCCGAGCGAGGTCGGGGCCCGCGAACACTCGCGGGAGGAGCTCGACCAGCTCGCCGACCTGCTGCAGGCGGCTGCGGTAGACGGGCCGTGGCGACGACTCGCGCTGCCGCCAGCGATAGAGCGTGGACTGGTCCACGCCGACCGTGGCCGCCAGGTCCTCCCAGTCGAGCTGCAGCTTTGCCCGGACAGCGTCCAGGGCGTCGAGGTCGAGTTGGGCGGCTGTAATCAGGGACATGCGCTCCTCCGTCGCTGCTGCATCGTAGGCCCGACGCCTTGCAATTGCAAGGTATCGACCTCTGACGCGTAGCCCTGAACCGGGGGCCGGCAGCTTGGGACCACGCCGAGGCTCAGTCCGTCGCAGAACTGGTCGCGAAATATGGCGCCCTACGAGGGCGAGCTTATCGGAAACGCTCGGACTCTGTCGGCGAATTCCGCCGGTGCGTGCCGGCCGTGCGGGAGCGACCCCGCGCTCCCCCTGCGCTCGGTCCCCCCTCGCCCCACTAGGAGCGAATTCGCCAACAGAGTCCGTCGCCGATGCGACGACGGGCGGGACGGGGGCCGCGCGGCTTCGGCGGTCCGCGACGCTGGAGCTGTTCGTGGGGCTCCTGGTCCTGGCGGCGACGGCCGTGCTCGTCGCGACGCCGACCGCGGTGGACCTGCGTGCGACGCAGGACGCGACCTGGTGACCGACACGGCGCAGGCGCGGCCGACGGGCCGGGTCACGATGGCTGTCGCGCCGCCGGCCGCGCGCCCCGCGCGTACCCGAACCGGGTAGCGCCGCGGGGCGGGTCCGTGCACCCCGACTCAGCCGCGCATCGGCGCGCGTGCCCCGTCTTGCATATACCCCCCCGGGGTAATACGCTACCGGCGAGCGGTAGCTACGTCCATTTGGAACGGAGGAGATGATGAAACAGCTGCGACTGGCGATCGAGGGGATGAGCTGCGGACACTGCGTCGCGAGCGTGCGGCGCGCGCTCGGCACGCTCGACGGGGTCGAGGTGCAGGACGTGGCGGTCGGCGCGGCCCGCGTCGCGTACGACCCGGCGCGCACCCGCGCGGACGCGATCGCCGAGGCGGTGCGGGACGAGGGGTACGCGGCGCAGCCGGTCCCGGTCGTGGTGGCCTAACGTGGCCTCGCGGCGGACGGGCGGCGGGACCGCGGCGACGCTCCCGGTCGTCACGGTCGGGTGCGGGTGCGGGACGGCGCACGCCGAAGGGGACGCGGCCGAGCGTACGGCCGTGGCCGTCGACCCCGAGGCCAAGGCGCGGAATCAGCAGCGGCTGCGCCGCATCGAAGGGCAGGTGCGCGGCGTCCAACAGATGGTCGAGGCCGACCGGTACTGCGCCGACGTGCTCACCCAGATCTCCGCGGTGCAGGCGGCGCTGCGCGCGGTGTCCCGTGAGCTCATGCGCAACCACCTGAAGCACTGCGCCACGGCCGCCATCCGCGGAACGCCGGAGGCCGCGGACGCGATGTACGACGAGCTCACGGACCTGATGCACCGCCACATGCGGTAGGCATGCTCGGCGGAACGCCCGGGCGCGCGTCGCGCGCGGGCTCACGATTCGGAGGACCGCATGACGCAGCACCTCGAAGCATCGCACCCCGGCACGCGACACGATGCGCAGTTTGGCGCGACGTCGGGCGACGCGGGCGCGGGCGTGATTGAGCCCGCGCCGCTCCACGGCGACCGGCACACGCGCAGCACGCCGGACGGCGCTGGCGAGCGTGTGGACCTGCCCATCACCGGGATGACGTGCGCGGCGTGCGCGCGGCGGATCGAGACCAAACTGGGCCGGGCGCCCGGCGTGACCCGCGCGGCGGTGAACTTCGCGACGTCGCGCGCCACGGTCGAATACGACCCGGCGAGCACGGGCACTCGCCAACTCGTCGGCGTGGTGGAGGACGTGGGCTACGGCGTCGCCGGCACCGCACGCGCCGACTTCGTGGTCGACGACTCGGCGCGCCCGTCCGGCTCCGCGGCCCCGCTCGAGCAGCGCCTCAAGGCGCTCCCCGGCGTGGTCGACGCCTCGTTCAACCTCGCCACCATGCAGGTCCGCGCGGAGTACCTGCCGAACGCGGTCGACGTCGCACGCATCCGCCGCGAGCTCGAAGGGTTCGGCTATCGCGTGCGCGACACGCCCGGCGGGGGCGGAGACGCGGCCGCCGTGGACACCGAGGCGGAGGCGCGGGCGGAGGAGGTGCGGGACCTGCGGCACAAGCTCTGGATCGCCGCGGTACTCGCGCTCCCGGTGCTCGTGATCGCGATGTCGCACGGGCGCGTCGCGCTGTTCAACCAGCCGTGGATCAACGGGCTGCAGCTCGCGCTCACGACGCCCGTCGTCCTCTACAGCGGGCGCCAGTTCTACCGCGGCGCGTGGGCGGCCTTCCGCCACCGCGCGGCCGACATGAACACGCTGATCGCGATCGGCACCGGTGCGGCGTACCTCTACTCGGTCGCGGCCACCGTGGCGCCGCACGCCTTCGCGGCCACCGCGGGCCGGAGCGCCACGTCGGGGATGCCGGGCTCGGGCATGCCGGGCATGGCCGGAATGCCCGCCCCCGGTGCGCCGGTCTACGCGCCCGTGTACTTCGAGGCGGCGAGCGTCATCATCGCCCTGATCCTCGTCGGCCGCCTGCTGGAGGCGCGTGCCAAGGGGCAGACGTCGGACGCGATCCGCCGCCTCGTCGGGCTCCAGGCGAAGACGGCCCGCGTGGTCCGCGACGGCCCGAACGGTCCCGCGGAGATGGACGTCCGCGTCGAGGAGGTCGTGCCCGGCGACACGGTGATCGTACGACCCGGCGAGAAGATCCCCGTCGACGGCCGCGTGCTGTCTGGCACCTCGGCGGTCGACGAGTCGATGCTCACGGGCGAGTCGCTGCCGGTCGACAAGGCGCCGGGCGACGCGGTGTTCGGCGCGACGGTCAACGCGACCGGCAGCTTCCGCTTCGAGGCGACCAAGGTCGGCCGCGACACCGCGCTGCAGCAGATCGTGCGGCTCGTCGAGGACGCGCAGGGGGCGAAGGCGCCGATCGCCCGACTCGCCGACGTCATCAGCGGCATCTTCACGCCAGTCGTGCTCTCGATCGCGATCGCGACGTTCGTCGGGTGGTTCCTGCTCGCGCCGCACGAGACGCGGTTCACGGAGGCGCTCGTGGCCTTCGTTTCCGTGCTCATCATCGCCTGCCCGTGCGCGCTCGGCCTCGCCACGCCGACGGCGATCATGGTGGGCACGGGGCGCGGCGCCGAGCACGGGGTGCTGATCAAGGGCGGCGAGGCGCTCGAGACGGCCTACAAGCTACAGACGCTCGTGCTCGACAAGACGGGGACGATCACGGAAGGGCGGCCCGCCCTCACCGACGTCGTACCACTCGGCGACGCGGCGGCGGACGAGGTGCTGCGCCTCGCGGCGAGTGCGGAGCGGGGGAGCGAGCATCCATTAGGCGAGGCCATCGTGCGCGGCGCGGAGGCGCGCGGGCTCCGGCTCGCCGACGCGACCGCGTTCAACGCCGTCGCGGGCCACGGGATCGAGGCGACGGTCGACGGCCGCCGGCTCCTGCTCGGGAACGTGACGCTGATGCGGGAGCGGGCCGTCGCCGGGCTCGACGACCGCCCGCCCGGGGAAGGCCCAGAAGCGCACGCCGCACAGCTCGCGGGCGAGGGCAAGACGCCGATGTACGCCGCGTTCGACGGCCAGCTCGTCGGACTGATCGCGGTGGCGGACCGCGTCAAGCCCGAGGCGCGCGAGGCCATCGCGGCGCTCAGGCGGATGGGCCTCGACGTGGTCATGATGACCGGTGACAACCGGCGCACCGCGGAGGCCGTCGCGCGCGAGGTGGGGATCGGCCGCGTGCTGGCCGACGTGCTCCCGCAGCAGAAGGCCGCCGAGGTGAAGCGACTCCAGCGAGCCGAGGGCAAGATCGTCGGCATGGTGGGCGACGGCATCAACGACGCGCCCGCGCTCGCGCAGGCCGACGTCGGGATCGCGATCGGGACCGGCACCGACGTCGCGATCGAGGCGAGCGACGTCACCCTCGTCGGCGGCGACCTGCGCGGCGTGGTGACCGCGATCGCCCTGTCGAAGGCGACGATCCGGACCGTGCGGCAGAATCTGTTCTGGGCCTTCGCCTACAACACGCTCGGGATCCCGATCGCGGCGGGGCTCCTGTATCCGTTTACCGGCTGGCTCTTGTCGCCCGTGCTCGCGAGTGCGGCGATGAGCGTCTCCAGCGTCAGCGTCGTCGCCAACAGCCTGCGACTGCGGCGGTTCCGGCCGCCGGCGGCGGCGGGGAGGGCCTAACGATGCCGCGCATGGACGCGACCGCGTGGGGCGTGCTCGGCGGCGGCGTGGCGCTGATCGCGCTGGTGCTCTGGTACTTCTTCGGCGAGCGCGAGGCCGTGCGCGCGGCACCGACCGCGGGCGGCGTGCAGGAAGTGAAGGTGACGGTCAAGGGAGGCTACGCGCCCGACGTGATCGTCGTCCAGCAAGGGCGTCCGGTACGGCTCGACTTCTACCGCGACGAGACGGCGTCCTGCAGCGACACCGTGGTGTTCGGCGACTTCGGCATCTCGCGCGCGCTGCCCGCGTATCAGACCACGCGCGTGGAGTTCACACCCGACACGGCCGGCGAGTTCACGTTCACCTGCGGCATGCGCATGATGCGGGGGAAGCTGGTCGTCGAGCCGGCCTGAGCACGCCGGCGCCTAACGCCAGCCGTGTGAGCACCGCGGCGAAGGCGCGGGGGAGAGGCGACGGCCGGAGTTCCGCTCTCTGGTCGCGGTGCCAGCGGCTGTCGTTCCACTGTCGTTCCACTGTCGTTCCGCCGCGCGCCGCGATTCCGCTCGTAGGCGCGCCGCCTCGCCCGGAGACGAGCGCCCCGACGAAGAGGCTGAGGAGCAGCGCCCGGCGATCCTCATGGCGTCGCACGTCCTCAATCAGTTGGACGACGCGCGCGCCCCACCGCGTCCACGCTGGCGGGCCCGGTGGTCGCGGCGCAGCGGTCACCGAGTCCCCGTGACCGCTCCGCGACGCGACGAGGCGGCGGACGCGCCCGGGCCCGGCGTCGGGCAGCGGTCGTGCATGCTCGCCCGGTCTTGTGGAATGGTGTCGTCGCGCCTCGGTCGCGGGTTCGTCGTCGCGGTGCAACGGGTCGTCACAATGGTGCGTGGGGGGATGGAGCGTAGCATCCCGTCGGCGGCTGCGTCGCGACATGTGGCGGGTCGTACCCGAGGCCCGTAGCGACGGAGAGCTGCGGGTCGGGGTTGTCGACCGCGCTGCCCGGTGCCAGTCCAAGTCGGGGTATGCGCTGAGCGGGTTTGAGGGCGGACGTTGACCACTCAGTCCTCCGCCTCGGCGCGGAGCTCCCGCGTGCATGGCAGCCGCGCGCGCCGCTCAGCAGGCGGCGTGCGCGCGCGGCCTCGCGGCCTCACCCGCCACCCGGCTCGTCGCCGCCGACTACGCGACGGTGCTCAGCACGTCAACCTGTCCAAGTCGGACGGTTACGCGCGTGTCGCGATCTGCGAGACGGTCATGGCGGAACCGGCTCCGCCGATCGTCGGCCTGACCACGGCTCCGCGAAGACGGCGGCGGTGCGGGGTGCGCGCGGTCCTGCGTTAGGCCGTCCCGCGCGTAGCTTGCGCGCATGCCGTCCTTTCGCCGTTCCCTGGCCCGCGTCGCCGCGCTCGCCGGCGTGCTCCCGCTCGCCGGATGCCAGTACTTGCAGTTCGCGAGCTTCCTCAAGCGGCCCGACGACCCGCGCCCTCGAGGCCACCACGCGACGACGCGCGGTCCCGCCTTCTCCACCCCGCTCGCGCGCACCGCGGTCGACCCCGCGGCCGACTGGCCCGCCTACAACGGCCCGCCGACCGGGACGCGCTACTCGCCGCTCGCCGAGATCACGACGGCGAACGTCGCCACGCTCCGCCCGACCTGCACCGCCGCGCTCGGTGAGCGGACCGCGATGCAGTCCGGTCCGGTCGTCGTCGCGGGCGTGCTTTACGTGACGAGCGCTACCCGCACCTGGGCGATCGACGCCGCCACCTGCGCCCTCCGGTGGTCGCACCGCTACGACTACCGTCCCAAGCCCGACTACGACCTGAAGACCAACCGTGGCGTCGCGTACCTCGACACCCCCGACGGTCCGCGCCTCTTTCGCGGCGCGAACGACGGCCGGGTCTACGCCCTGAACGCGCGCACGGGTGAGGAGGTGTGGAACGTGCGCGCGGGCGACGTCGCGTTGGGCGAGACGTTTCCCGCCGCGCCCGTCGCGTGGCGCGGCCTCGTCTACCTCGGCAACGCCGGCGGCGACAACTACGGGGTCGTTGGGCGGATCATGGCGTTCGACGTGCGCACCGGCGCGCGCGTCTGGAGCACGCCGCTGATCCCGCGCGCCGGCGCGGCCGCGGCGACGTGGCCGGCCGAGACCGATCGCACGCCGCGCACCGGGGCGACGACGTGGACCTCGTATACGATTGATACCCTGCGCGGACTGCTCTACGTCCCGACCGGGAACGCGGGGCCGGACTTTCAGGACGCGGACCGGCCTGGCACCAACCTGCACACGTATTCCGTGGTCGCGCTCGACCTCGCGACGGGCGAGCTCCGGCGCGCGTGGCAACTCCTCTCACACGACTTTCACGACTGGGACGTCGCCGCGGCCCCGCTGCTGCTCACGACCGCGGGCGGCACGGCGACCGTGGCGGTCGCGGGCAAGGACGGCCACGTGTACGGGCTGCTCGAGGGTGGCGGGCGACGCTTCGCGACGCCGACCACCACGCTCCAGAACGGCGACGCGCCGCTGACCCCTGCCGGCACGCGGTTCTGTCCGGGCGTGCAGGGCGGCACCGAGTGGAACGGCCCGGCGTACGCGCCCGGGCCCAACCTGCTCTACGTCGGCGCCGTCGACTGGTGCACCACGGTGCGTATCGAGCCCCCGGAACGCCTGAAGGGGAAGGTCGGAATTCCGTGGACGGGGAGCGCGCGGCTGCTCGAGCCGTTTGGCCACATGGACCCGCGCGACCAGGGACGCGGCTGGCTGACGGCGGTCGACGCGGACGACGGCGCGGTCCGCTGGCGCTACGCGTCGCCGACCCCGCTCGTCGCCGGGGTGCTCGCGACGGCGGGCGGGCTCGTGTTCACCGCGGACCTCGTCGGCAACGTGCTCGCCTTCGATGCGCGCAGCGGGGCCGAGCGGTGGCGCACGAACACGGGACAGCCGATCGGGGGCGGGGTGGTGAGCTACGGGGTCGCGGGCCGGCAGTACCTCGCGGTCGCGTCCGGGCTCCACGCGCCGCTCACGTGGATGCGCACGAGTTCGGAGGCCACGGTCGTCGTTTACGCGCTGCCGTGACACGGCGGGCGTCGGGGCGGGCACGCGCCCGGCGCGGCGCCCGGCGCCGCGCGAGCGACCGGTCCAACGATACCTCGGATGCGGAATGCATGCCGTGCGGCGCATTGGGGTTGACGGTCAGGCACGCCGTGAGGCAGGCGCCGCCTGCGAGGCACGCCGCGCCCACGACGGCATTGTGGAGAGGTCTCATGGCCAGTGGGACAGAAGCGCCGAGCCGTTGGCGCCGTTGGCGAGGACCGCCGCCATCTCAGGGCCGCACGTTAGGCACGCGACGCGCCAGCATCCGCCGGCGTGCTCGTCATGCGCGTGATCACGACGCTGTACGGATCGGCCTGCAGGTCCTGCACGGCCTTGTCCATCGCCTGGAAGTGCGGCGTCGCCATGTGCCGCTTGAGCGCGGCCTCGTCGGGCCAGGACTCGTGGAAGAACAGGAAGGCCGGCTGGTCGACCCCCTGATGGAGGTCGTAGTAGATGTTGTCGGGCTCGGCCCGGGTGGGCGCGATCATCTTGAGGAGCTCGGCCTTGAGCGCCTCCTCCTTACCGGCCTTCGCCGTGAATCGGGCGAAGACGACGAGCGCGTCGCTCATGTCGAATGCCTCTCGAGAATGGTGGGTGATCGTGGGGGCTCACGGGTGCCCTTCGACGCCGGACCGACCGGTCAAACGCCCCGAGCTCGTGCGGGGACACCGGAAAACGCCCGAGCGGGCTCGCGCGTTCCACCGTCGTCGCGGGCACGACCACGCGGTTCGCCCTCGCCCGCCATTACGCAAACACCGCGTCGAATCTCGCGCGGATGGCACCGTAGCACTCGCAGGCGGCGCGTTCGAGCCCGGGACGGTCCAGGACCGTGATCCCGCCGACGCTGCCGCGTGTCGACCGGATCAATCCGGCACGGCGGAGCACGCCGAGCGCCGTGACGACGGAGGGGCGGTGCACGCCGAGCATGTAGGCGAGGAACTCCTGCGTGAGTGGGAACTGGTCCGCCTCGGCGCGGTCGTGACTCATCAGCAGCCACCGCGCACACCGCCGGTCCAGCGTGTGGCGTCGGTTGCACGCGGCGCCCTGGGCGATCTGGTCGATGAGGGTCTGCGTGTAGCGGCCGAGCAGCAGGCGAAGGGTGGAGGCGTCGCGCGCCTGTGTGCGGAGCTTCGCGACGGGGAGCGTGCGCGCCCGCATGTCGAGTTGGACGATGCATCGCGTCGGCATCGACGCGACGCCGAGCACGGCGGGAACGCCGGCCACACCTTCGCGTCCCACCATGCCGACCTCGACCACGCCCCCGTCGGCGAGGGGGAGGACGAGCGAGAACATGCCGTCCTGCGGGAAGTAGACGTGCGTAATGGGTGCGTGCGGCTCATAAATCACGCTCCGTGCGGGGAGCGTCGTGAGTTCGAGGTGCGGCGCGAGGCGCGCGTACTCGGCGCGGGGCAGCCGGTTCAGGAGGCGGTTCCGTTCGTCGCCCCGGACGGGCACGGGGCGAGGCGTGCGGGACGTGTCTCGGGCTACAGGACGCACGGAGGACGGGACCAAGCAGGCGCGACGACTGTACGACGCGTTAGGCAGGGCTGCGCGGCCCTGCCGCCAGCCGCACCACGTGTGCGTCAATGCGTCAAACAGCTTGTGCGGCGGTGGCCTGCCATGGTGCAGGGGTCGCCGACCCGGGGGCGGCCACCGTGAGTGCGCTTCACGATCTTTACGTGCTGCGTAATCCGCTGCCGCTTGCGAATCGTACACCGCGGGCGTAGAAAGCGTATGTCATGAGTCGTACGTATTAAATCGTTCGTACGTGCTCGTGGATACTTCGCCTGTCAACAATCGGCCGCGTCGGCGGCGAGGGCGTATGCGCGCACCCGCATCGGGGCGAGTACGACCCGGGAGCCGACGCGCCGAGTACCGGCGTGTCTGGGCGGCGAGCGCGACCGGCGTCGTTGGTCTAGCGAGGAGTGCCGCGCCCGTCGCGGCCCAGGCGCCCGCGACGGAGTCGTGCCACCTCGTCTGCCGGCCCGCGCTGGCCGTGCTTCCCGCGCTCAACCGCTCGCCGCTCGCCGGCGCGCCGCGCGTGCGGCGGCTGAGCGACGGGAGTGTCCGCCGCATTCCGGTCGCGAGCAACTTCCAGGTCACGCTCGTGGCGACGGCCCAGACGCCACTCCCGCGGCTCGGGCTCGTGGGAAGCGTGCAGTGGCTTCCGAACGCCACGGAGGCCGGGAACCCGTTCACGCGCTACTCGGCCAGCGACCTCGCGACCACGCACGTGCGCGCCAATGCGCCCACGGCGACGTTCGCGGTCACCGGGGCGATCGTGCGGGCGGCGGATGCTCGCGGCTGGCTCGCCCTGACCGCGCAGGCCGGTGACCTGTACAGCCAGGCGCAGCGCCCCGACGACCGCAGCGCGTACACGCACAAGCTCGACGTCGAGCTCGTCACCACCGTGTTCCCGTTTGCGCGCGTGCCGCGCCGCGTCTGGGCGCACGGTGTGGCCGTCACGGCCATCCTCGACCACGTGGCGGCCGGACTGCCGCACGCGGGCGACGAGGTCCCGCGCGGCGAGCGGCGCTACCTCGACGCGGCGCGCCCGCTCACGCTGCTCGCGGGCCTCACGCTTCCGCTCACCACGAGCGTCCCGTGATGTCCGTCCCCCACGTCCGCGGCACGCGGCGCGAGCTCGCGCTCGCGCTGCCCGCTCTCGTGCTCGCGGCGATCGCGGCCGCCGCGCCGAGCGACACGACCGTGGTCCGCGGCGTCGGGTTCCGCGGCCCCGAGAACCTCGTCTACGATTCGGCTGCGGACGTGTACCTCGTCGCCAACGTGAACGGCAACCCGACGGCGCGCGACGGCAACGGCTTCATCAGCCGCGTCGCGCCGACCGGTCGCGTGCTCGACCTCGCCTGGATCCGCGGCGGCCGCGGCGGCGCGACGCTCGATGCGCCGATGGGGCTCGCGATCCGCGGCGATACGCTCGCCGTCTGCGACCTCGCCGGGGTCCGCTTCTTCGACCGCCGCACCGGCCGTGCGCTCGGGGTCGTGCCCACGCCGGGGCTGCGGCTCAACGACCTCGCCTACGCCGACGACGGCTCGCTCTGGATCACCGACACGGGGCCCGACCGCCACGTCGCGCACGGCGCGCTCCAGGTCGACACGACGCGCGACCTGGACGCGGTCTACCGGATCGTGCCCGGCCGTGTCGGCGGCGCCGTCCACATCGTCGCGCGCGGGCTGCACCTGCAGCGGCCGGACGGCGTGACGCCGTGGCCCGGTGGGCGCGTCCTCGTGACCACCTTCGGCGACAGTGTGCTCGAGCGGGTCGGCCCGGCGGACAGCAGCAAACTGATCGTTCTCCGTCTGCCTGGCGGCCGCGTCGACGGGCTGCGCCCCGCGCCGGGCGGCGGCTGGTTCGTGTCGAGCTGGGACGCGCGCACCGTGTACCGCTGGCGCGTGGGCGATCCGCTCCTCCCCGTGCTCACCGGCGTGACGTCGCCGGCCGGCATTGCCGTGGACACGCGACGCGGCCGGCTCGCTGTCACTTCGATGCAGGAGAACGCGCTGTACCTCGTGCCGCTGCCGCCGAACACGCGCCCCTGACGCGCTCCTGACGCGCCCTGACGCGCCCTGACGCGTTCCTGATGCATCCCCCCATCGCTCGTCCCGACTTCTTTCGCCCCGCTGCGATGCCGTCGTCGCCCCGTTCCGCCGCCGCCGTCCCCCGCGCACCGCATCACACACCACATCGCACACCGCGCCGCGCCGCGCGTGCGGGGCGCTCCGCCGTGCTCGCCGTGGGCGGCGCGCTCGTCGCGTTCACCGGATGCGGCAAACCAAAAGCTGCGGGCCTCGACGCGGCGAACGCTTTGCCCCCGAGCGGACGCGCGCCGTTGGCGGCCGGCGACGTCGCCAACCCGGCGATGCTCACCCGCGCCGCGCGGTGGTACCCGCCGGGCGCGACGGAGGGCAACTGGCTCACCACGGGGCGCGATTACGGGATGACGCGCTACAGTCCGCTCACCGAGATCACGCCCGCGAACGTCGGCCGGCTCAAAACCGCGTTCTCGTTCTCGACTGCCGTCCCGCACGGGCACGAGGCCACGCCACTCGTCGCCGGCAACACGATGTACGTCGTCGCGCCGTTTCCGGACCGAGCGTACGCGCTCGACCTGACGCAGCCGGGCGCGCCCGTCAAGTGGACCTTCGAGCCCGACCCGTCGCCGACGGCGGTCGGCAAGGCGTGCTGCGACGCGGTCACCCGGGGCGCGATGATCGCCGACGGAAAGCTCATCTACAACCTCCTCGACGACCACACCGTCGCGGTCGACACCGCGACCGGGCACGAGGTGTGGCGCACCAAGATGGCGAACGTCGAGGACGGAATCACGATGACCATGGCGCCGCTCGTCGTGGGCGACCGGGTCTACGTCGGCAACTCCGGCGGCGAGATGGGCGCGCACGGCTGGGTCGCCGCGCTCGACGTGCACACCGGCAAGGAGTTGTGGCGCGCGTTCAGCACCGGCCCCGACTCGCTCGTCCGCATCAACGACACCTACAAGCCGTTCTACAGCTGGCTCAAGGGCAAGGACCTCGGCGCGACGAGTTGGCCCGCCGACGCGTGGAGGCACGGCGCGGGCGCGGTGTGGGGCTGGATCTCATACGACCCTGACCTCGACCTCGTCTACCACGGCACGAGCAACCCGGGCCCGTGGAACGCCGACCAGCGGCAGGGGCTCAACCTCTTCACGAGCGCCGTGTTCGCCCGCGACCCGGCCACGGGCTATGCCCGGTGGGCGTTCCAGTTCACGCCGCACAACGAGTGGGACTACGACGGCGTCAACTGGAACATCCTCGCCGACCTGCCCGTGAACGGGCAGACGCGCAAGGTCATGGTGCAGTTCAACCGCAACGGCTTCGCCTACACGATCGACCGTGCGACGGGCGAGGTGCTCGTCGCCAAGCCGTTCGGCTATCTCAACTGGGCGACCGGGATCGACCCGAAGACGGCGCAGCCGATCGTCAACCCCGAAAAGGAGACGGTGCCGGCCGGGCGCTGGGTGCGCAACATCTGCCCGCCCGACATCGGCGTCACCAACTGGCAGCCCGCCGCCTACTCGGCGCGCACGGGGCTGTTCTACGCGGCCGTGAACAACGCCTGCATGGATTACAAGGGCCGCGAGGCGAGCTACATCGCCGGGACGCCGTACTGGGGCGCCGACATGACGCGCCACGCGGGGCCCGGCGGCAACTACGGCGAGCTGATCGCCTGGGATGCGGCGGCGGGGCGGCGCGCGTGGGCGGTCCCCGAGGCGTTCTACGTCGGCGGCGGCCCACTCGTGACCGGGAGCGACCTGGTGTTCTACGGCACCTCAGACGGCTGGCTCCGCGCGGTGCACGCGCGCACCGGGCAGGTGCTCTGGGCGCAGAAGCTGGGCTCGGGGATCCACAGCGCGCCGATGACCTACCGCGGGCCGGACGGCCATCAGTACCTGGCCGTGATGAGTGGGGTCGGCGGCTTCGCCATGACGTTGCAGTCGAAGAAGGGGTTTCCGCCGCGCGGCGGCACGCTCTACGTCTTCACGCTCCCCGAGAACATCGCCGCCGTTCCGTCCCTTCCCGGCCAGCAGCAGGGCAGCGGCACGGGCAGCCCGGCGGGTTCGGGGACAGGCCACCGGTGACCGGATGATGCGCACGCCCGTTCTTCGCGCGACGGCGCTCGCCGCCGCGGCCGCGCTCGGCGCGGCCCTCGCCGCCTGCGACAACACCAGCCACGAGCAGGAGATCCGCGGCGCGGGTCGCGGCACCAACGCCATCCCGGACGAGGGCACGCTCGCGCGCGTGCCGTTAGGCGACTGGGCGGGGGCGACGCCCAACACCCTCGCGAACACGATCCGCAACCCATACGAGGGCGACTCGGCCGCCGCACGCGAGGGCGGCGCGCTGTACCAGCAGATGAACTGCGCCGACTGCCACGGCTACGACCTCAAGGGCGGGATGGGCCCCAACCTGCGTGACCGCTACTGGCGCTACGGCGGCTCGCCGGCGGAGATCTACAAGACGCTCTGGGAGGGACGCCCGCAGGGGATGCCGGCGTGGGGGCGCGCGCTCCCGCCCGAGCAGCTTTGGAAGCTCGTGACCTACATCGAGTCGTTCCACGGCACCTTCCCGGCGCCGCTCGCCGATCGCGGCAAGCAGGGCGACCTCGGCGACGAGGACACGACGGGCGCGCGGACGCTGCGCGGGGCGCAGAATGCCGACCAGTGACGGACTCGCGACGACCCGCGTATCGCACCGAGTGGGTGCGTTAGGCGCCCTCGCGCTGGTCCCATCCGCCGCGGCCTGTGGAGCGCCCAACTCGCCGAGCTACATGCGACCCGCCGGCCCGGCGGCGGACGCGGAGGCGACGCTCGGCTGGTGGCTCACGGGCGTGTCGGCGGCGGTGGTCGTGGTGGTGACGGCGGTGCTGCTCGTTGCGATCTTCCGGCGGCGTCCGGACGCGGGCGGCGGGCGCGAACGCCCCTCGGCGCGCCGCGCGCTGGCCGTGGACGACGCCCATCCACCGGCCACGGACGCGAAGCAGGGCGGCACGCGACGGCACGGCGGCGACAGCGGGCTCCCCTGGATCTACTGGGGCACGGGCGTCTCGATCGTCGTGCTCGTCGCCGCGTTCGTCGGGATCGTGGGCACGTTGCGCGCCGTGGCGCGCCCGCCGAGCGTGCCCACGCTCACGCTCGACATCACGGGGCACCAGTGGTGGTGGGAGGCGCAGTACCACGACTCGCTTCCCGAGCACGCTTTCTACACCGCCAACGAGCTGCACATCCCGGTGGGCCGCCCGGTGCGCGTGCGGCTGCGCGCGGGCGACGTGATTCACAGCTTCTGGGTGCCCGAGCTCGCGGGGAAGACGGACGTGATTCCCGGGCAGATCAACGAGATGTGGCTGGAGGCGAGCCGTGCGGGGCGCTACCGCGGGCAGTGCGCCGAGTACTGCGGGATGGAGCACGCGAAGATGGCGCTGTACGTGGTCGCCGATCCGCCGGCCGAGTTCGAGCGGTGGGCCGCGGGGCAGCGGGCGTCGGCCGTGCCGCTTGTGCCGGCCGCGATCCGGAGCGCCGCGAGCGGGCGCGCGAGTCAGCCCGTGGGTGAGTCGATGCCCGCCACGCGCGCGCAGCCGGTGAACGGCGCCGACGAGGCCGGCCTGGTGTCGGGCTTCGGCCCGCCGGTGGCGACGCCGTCACCGGCGGTCGCGCCGACGTACGTGGCTGCGGGGGGGACCGCGGGGGCGGGGCCGACGTCGGCGGGCCTGACGGGGGTGGGCCCAACGGCGGATTCGCTCGCGCGGGCCGGACAGGCGGTGTTCCTCGCCAACTGCGGCGCGTGCCACGCGGTGCGCGGCAGCGACGCGTTGGGCCGGGTCGGGCCCGACCTCACGCACGTCGCTTCGCGCGCGACGATCGCGGGCGGCATCCTGCCCAACACCACCGGCAACCTCGCTGGCTGGGTCGCCAACGCGCAGACCGTGAAGCCCGGCGCACGGATGCCCGCGCTGCCGCTCCCGCCGAACGACCTGCTCGCCGTCGTCCACTACCTGCAGACGCTGCGTTGACGCGTAGGCGTCACCGCCAACGCCCCCGCGCGGAGGACTCTTCCCTTGGCCACTCTCGTCGCCGCCGACCGCGCCCCGGTCGAGCGCCTGCAGCGCACGTGGGAAACGCCGCGCGGGTGGCGCGGCTCGCTCTCCAGCGTCGACCACAAGACGATCGGGAAGCGCTACCTCGTCACCGCCTTCGTCTTCCTGCTGATCGGCGGAATCGAGGCGCTCGCGATGCGCGCGCAGCTCGCCCGGGCCAACCTGTCGATTCTCGGGCCCGAGCAGTACAACGAGCTGTTCAGCATGCACGGCGTGACGATGATCTTCCTCTACGCCGGGCCGATCCTGTCGGGGTTCGCCAACTTCATCTGGCCGCTGATGTTGGGCGCGCGCGACATGGCGTTCCCGCGCCTCAACGCGCTCTCCTACTGGACCTTTCTCGCCGCCGGGATCTTCATCTACACGAGCACCCTGCTCGGCCAGATGCCCAACGCCGGGTGGTTCGACTACGTGCCCTACGCGGGCGCCGCCTACAACCCCGGCCACAACATCGACTTCTACGCGCTCGGCCTGCTGCTGCTGAGCGTCTCGACGACCGTCGGCGCCGTCAACTTCATCGTCACGCTGTTCACGACGCGGGCGCCGGGGATGTCGCTCAACCGGCTGCCGATCATCGTCTGGGGGACGCTGTCGACGTCGTTCGTCAACCTCGCGGCGGTGCCCGCCCTCACGGCGGCACTGACGTTCCTCTACCTCGACCGGCGCTTCGGCTTCCACTTCTACGACGCGGCCAGCCAGGGGCATCCGCTGCTCTGGCAGCACCTGTTCTGGATGTTCGGGCATCCGTGGGTCTACGTGATCGTGCTCCCCGCGATCGGCATCGTCTCGGACGCGCTGCCCACGTTCGCGCGACGCCCGCTCGTCGGCTACACCTTCGTCGCGCTCTCGACGGTGGTCACGGCGCTGTTGGGCTTCGGCGTCTGGGTGCACCACATGTTCGCCACCGGACTGCCGCCGCTCTCGATGTCGTTCTTCGGCGCGGCGAGCATGGTGATCGCGATCCCGAGCGGCGTCTCGACGTTCGCGTGGATCGCGACCGTGTACTACGGACGGCCGCGCCTCACCGCGGCGATGCTCTTCATGCTCGGCTTCATCGTGCTGTTCGTCATCGGCGGCGTCAACGGCGTGATGACGGCCGCGGTGCCCTTCGACTGGCAGCTGACCGACACGTACTTCGTCGTCGCGCACCTGCACTACGTGCTCGTCGGGATCAACGTGTACCCGGTGCTCGCGGGGATCATCTACTGGTTCCCGAAGTTCACCGGGCGGCTGATGGACGAGACGCTCGCGAAGTGGAGTTTCTGGATGATCTTCGTCGCGACCAACGTCGTGTTCTTCCCGATGCACATCGTCGGGATGCTCGGCATGCCGCGCCGCATCTACACCTACGAGGCCGGGCTCGGCTGGGAGACGGCGAACCTCGTCGAGACCGTGGGCGCGGCGCTCTTCGCGGCCGGCATGCTCGTCTTCCTCTACGACGTCGTCGTCAGCCGCTACCGCGGCCAGCGCGCCGGGCCGAACCCGTGGGACGCGGGGACGCTCGAGTGGGCGACGACCTCGCCGCCGCCGCCCTACAACTTCGCGGTGATCCCGACCGTGGCGAGCCGCCATCCGCTCTGGGAGGACCGGTTGGGCACGGAGGGCACGGGGCGCTCTGTCGTCGACCGCGGCCCCGTGCTCGCCGACGGGCGCGAAACGTTCGAGACTTCGGCGCTCGACGGGCAGCCCACCGCCGTGCTCCGCATGCCCGACGACTCGTACGCGCCGCTCGCGCTCGCGACGGCGCTGCTGGCGCTCGCGTACGGGCTGCTGTTCGGCGTCTGGTGGCTTGCCGGGCTCGCCGCGGCGGCGGCGCTCGTCACGGTCGTCGCGTGGCTCTGGCCGTCGTCCGATCAGCGGCGCCACACCGGCGACGTCGACACGCCGTTCGGTGACCTCCCAACGTCCGGGCTCGGGAGCAACTCGGTCGGCTTCTGGGGCATGACGTGCGTGATCGGGACGGAGGCCGCGCTGTTCGGCTACTTCCTGTTCAGCTATTTCTACCTCGGCTCGCTGTCGACCAATCCGTGGCCGCTCTACGGCGCGCCGGACCTGAAGCTCGTCGGGGTCAACACCGCGATCCTCATCGCGAGCAGCGGCGTGCTGATCTGGGCCGAGCGCGGGGCGCGGCGCGGGGACGAGGGGCGACTCAAGCTCGGGCTCGCGATCACCGCGGGCATGGGGCTCGTCTTCCTCGGGCTGCAGCTGCTGGAGTACAGCCGCAAGACCTTCGGCCCGACCCAGGACGCCTCGGCCTCGCTCTTCTACGCGATCACGAGCTTCCACGGCGCGCACGTCGCGGTCGGCGTCGTGATGCTCCTCGTCGTGCTCGTGCGCGCGATGCGGGGGCACTTCACCGCCCACCGCCGCCTCGCGGTGACCAACGCGGCCATGTACTGGCACTTCGTCGACGTGGTGTGGCTCGCGGTGTTCACGGCGCTCTACCTCACGCCCCACTTCCGGTGACCGTCCGATGACTGAACGCGGGAGCCCACGTGCGCGCGAACGCGAGAGCGGCCCGACGCCCGGCGGTAGCGGCGCGGGCCGGGAGGCGGAGCAGTCGCCGGCCGGGCACCCCGCGCCGCAGCGCGGGAACGTGAGCAACGCGGCGCTGTGGTTCGGGATCTTCGCCGCGCCGGCCGCGTGGAGCGTGCAGTCGCTCGTCAACTTCGGGGTGGCGGCCCATGCGTGCTACCCCGGACTCTACCCCCTCGGCGCGCCGAACGTGGGCGGCACGTGGATGCTCGCGCTCGTGGTCAGTGTGCTGGCCGTCGCGGTCGGTACCGGGGCCGGTTTCTTCGCCCACCGCGAGTGGACGCGCTCGCGCGGCGAGGTCGGGGGCGCGACGACCGACGCGCTGCAGGGCGCGCAGCAGGGCGGTGGTTCTGCGGACGCCGACACTGGCGGAACGACGCACGTTCGCTCGGCGCTCGAGATCGGCGAGGGACGCACGCGGTTCATGGCGATGTCGGGCATCCTGACGAGCGTCACCTTCGTGATCGCGAGCCTGGTGCACGGGATCGCCCTCTTCGTGGTCCCGGCATGCGGGCTGTGACCGCTACGACGGCGCTCGCGGTCGCGCTTGCGGCATTGCCGGCGGCCGCGCACGCGCACCCCGGGCTCGCGCCCGAGCCGCACGATCTCTGGCGCACGTGGCCGGCGAGCCCCGGCGTCGTTGCCGGGCTCGGGGTCGGCGCCCTGTGGTACGCGACCGGCGTGCGACGCGCGTGGGCGCGCGCGGGCGTGGGGCGGGGCATCGCGCGCTGGCGCGCGTGGGCCTACGCCGCGGGGGTCGCGACCGTCGCGCTCGCGCTCGTCACGCCACTCGATGCGGTGGCCGACGCGCTCTTCACGGCGCACATGGGGCAGCATCTGCTGCTCATCCTCGTCGCCGCGCCGTTGCTCGCCGCGGGGCTGCCCGCGCTCGCGATGCTCTGGGCGCTGCCGGAGCGCGCGCGTCGGCGTGTCGGGCGGGCGTGGGTGGCACACCCCGCGCTGCGGGGCGGCGTCGCGCTGGTCGCCGCGCCGGGCGTGGCCGTGACGCTCCATCTGGCGAGCGAGTTCTTCTGGCACGCGCCCGGGCCGTACGACTGGGCGCTCCGCCGCCCCGCGGTGCACGCGCTGGAGCACGTGACCCTGTTAGGCGCAGCCGCGCTCTTCTGGTGGCCGGTGGTTCGGCCCGCCGGCCGCGCTACGGCGCGCCGTTTCGGCGACGGGGCGCGGTTGCTCTACGTGACCGCGGCCGGCGTGCCGATGGGGTTGTTAGGCGCGGCGCTCACCTTCGCCATGCGGCCGTGGTACGCGGGCCACTACGGCACCACCGCGGCGTGGGGCCTCACCCCGCTCGAAGACCAGCAGCTCGCGGGCGTGGTGATGTGGGTGCCCGCGGGACTCGTCTACCTCGGCGTGGCGAGCGCACTCTTCGTGCGCTGGCTGCGGGGGGCGGAGCGCGCTCGCGCGTCGGTGGGCGCGCGCCGCGAGCGGGCGGCGGCGTGGTCGATCGCCGCCGTGTGCGTCGCGGCCGCGACCGCCGCGGCCGCGGCGTGCGACGACACCGGCGGCGCACCCTTCCGCGGCGTGGACGGCGGCGACGCGGACCGCGGGGTGCGCGCGCTCGGGACCTACGGGTGCGGGTCGTGCCACGTGGTCCCGGGCGTCGACGGCGCGGGCGGGATGGTCGGGCCGCCGCTCACCGCGTTCGGGCGCCGCTCCTACGTGGCCGGGGTGCTGCCGAACACGCAGGAGAACCTCGTGCACTGGATCCAGCAGCCGCAGGCGGTCGTGCCCGGCAACGCGATGCCCAACCTCGGCGTCACCGACCGAGACGCGCGCGACATCGCGGCGTACCTCTACACCCTGCACTGAGCGCGTGTGACTTCCGTTTCCGACGCCCCGGGCGACGCGCGCCTCGCGCCGCCGAGCGAACCCGAGCCCTCGCCCGAGCGGCGCCGCTTTCTCGCGCGGGTGAGCACGGCGCTCGGCGGCCTCGCCGCGGCGGCGGTCGCCGTGCCCGCGGTGGGCTTCCTGCTCGCGCCGCTCGTCGGCCGGCCGACGCGCGCGTGGCGCGTGGTCGGGCGCGTCGACGACTTCGCCGTCGGCGCGACGGTGCGCGTGGCCTTCGACGACCCCGCGCCGCTCGCCTGGAGCGGCGCGACGGGGCGGAGCGCGGCCTGGCTGCGCCGGACCGGGCCGGCGGAGTTCACCGCGTTCGCTGTCGAGTGCACGCACCTCGGCTGTCCGGTGCGGTGGGTGGCGGGCGCGAAGCTGTTCATGTGCCCGTGCCACGGCGGCGTGTACTCCGAGGACGGCGCGGTGGCCGCGGGCCCGCCGCCGCGCGCGCTCACGCGCTACCCGGTGCGCGTCGAGGGCGGCCGCGTGCTGCTCGACGCCGGGCCGCTGCCGATCACCCGCGCTTAACGCATCGCGTGAACGGCGGCGAGAACCCGTGGGTGCGCGCCCTCGCGTGGATCGAGGACCGGAGCGGGCTGCTCTCCGCGACGGGGCGGATGCTGCGCCACCCGGTGCCGCCGCGCACGGGCTGGCGCTACGTGTTCGGGAGCGCGACGCTTGTCGCGTTCGCGATCCAGGTCGTCACGGGCACCGTGCTCGCCACGGTGTACGCCCCCTCCGCCGCGCAGGCCTACCCGAGCCTGCAGTGGATCACGCACGCCGCGGCGTTCGGGCGGGTGCTGCGCGGGCTGCACTACTTCGGCGCGTCGGCGATGGTGGTCCTCGTCGCGGCCCACATGGCGCGCGTCTTCCTCACCGCCTCCTACAAGTACCCGCGCGAGATCGCCTGGCTGACCGGCGTGGGGCTGCTCTTCGCGACGCTCGCGATGGCCTTCACCGGGCAGCTCCTCCGCTGGGACCAGGACGCGATCTGGTCGGCGGTCGTCGCGGCGGAGCAGGCGGCGCGCGTCCCGCTCGTCGGACCGTGGCTCGTGCACCTCATTCTCGGCGGCTCCACGCTCGGCGCGCCGACACTCACGCGCGCGTTCGCGACGCACGTCTTCGCGCTCCCGGCCGCGATCTTCGCGCTCGTCGGCGTGCACCTCTGGCTCGTGCTCCGCAACGGCATCTCCGAGCCGCCCGAGATCAGCGCGCCCGCGGAGCCGGGCTACAGCGCGTGGTACCGCGCCCTCCTCGCGCGCGAGGGGCGCCCGTTCTGGCCCGACGTCGCCTGGCGCGACGCGGCGTTCGGCGCGCTCGTCGTCGCCGCGGTGCTCGGCCTCGCGCTCGCCGTCGGCCCGGTCCCGTTAGGCCGCCCACCCGACCCGACGCTCGTCGACGCGTCGCCGCGGCCGGACTGGTACTTCCTCTGGTACTTCGCGGCGCTCGCCGAGCTGCCGCGGCGGCTCGAGACGCCGGTGATGGTCCTCGGGCCGCTCGCCGCGGCCGCGGCGCTCCTCGCCCTGCCGTTCGTCGGGGGGAGGGGGAGCCGGCACCTGCGCGCGCGGCGGTGGGCGCCGGTGACGGTGGGCGTGGTCGTCGCGGGGCTCGCGTGGCTCACCGTGCTCGGCGACCGCGCGCCGTGGTCGCCGCGCTTCGGCGTGCGCCCGGTCGCGGCGCCGGCGATGGCAGCGCCCGCGCCGGCCGTGGCGGAGGTCGTGCGGGGGGCGCAGCTGTTCCACGACCGCGGGTGCGAGTACTGCCACATGATCGGCGCCGAGGGCGGCATCCGCGGGCCCGACCTGACGCACGTGGCCGAGCGGCTGAACCACGCGCAGATCGTCTCGCGCATCCTCGGCGGGGCGGGGAACATGCCCGCCTACGCCGCGAACCTCGCCCCGGGCGAGCTCGACGCGATCGTCGCCTACCTCACCGTGCGGGCCCGACGGTAGGCCTAACGATGGCGCCGCCTGTCGCCCTGTCCCGCGCCGACCGCGGGCGGGGGAGCCCCACGTTCATCTTCCTCCACTACTACGCCGGCTCGGCGCGCGCGTGGGACGCCGTCGTCGCCGCGCTCGCCCCCCGGCACCGCTGCGTCGCGGCCGACCTGCGCGGCTTCGGCGACTCGCCCGCGCCCGCCGCCGGCTACGCGGTCGGCGACTCGGCCGACGACCTGGCCGCGTTGGTCACCGCGCTCGGGTTCGGCGGCCCGTCGGGCCGGTACGTGCTCGTCGGGCACTCGATGGGCGGCAAGATCGCGATGGCGCTCGCCGCGCGCCGGCCGGCGGGGCTCGCCGGGCTCGTGCTCGTCGCGCCCTCGCCACCGACGCCCGAGCCGATGACCGAGGCGAGCCGCGCCCACACGCTCGCCAGCTACGGCGACCACGCCGCCGCCGTCGACACCGCATGCCGGATCACCGTGCGCCCGCTCGCGCCGGCCGCGTTCGACCAAGTCGTCGCCGACAGCCTGCGCAGCTCGCGCGTCGCGTGGGACGCGTGGATGCGCGCGGGGAGCCGCGAGGACATTTCGGCGGCGATGCCGGGCGTCGACGCGCCCACGCTCGTCGTGGCCGGCGGCCGGGACCCGGTGATGGCGCACGCGACGCTCGAGCGCGAGGTGCGGGGCCGCATCGCGGGCGCGCGCATGCTCGACGTCGCCGACGTTGGGCACCTCGTTCCGGTCGAGGCCCCCGCGGAGCTCGCGGCCGCACTCGGCGCGTTCGCCGCCGCGCTGCCGCTGCCGTGAGCCCCACGCCCGCGGTCGGAGACGTCGCGTACATCGGGTACGCCGCGGGCGCGCTGACGGTGCTCTCGCTCGTCCCGCAGGTGGTCCGCACGTACCGCACGCGGCACGTGGGCGACCTGTCGTGGGGGCTCGTCATGCTGCTCGTCATCTCGGGCGCGCTCTGGCTCGCCTACGGCGTGCTGACGGCCCAACTTCCCGTCATCCTGACCAACGCGGGCGTCGTCCTGCTCGCGGGCACGCTCGTCGCGGCGAAGGTGCATTTCCGGTAACCGCCGGGTACGCGGCGCCCCCCCCGTTTCCCATCCGGCATGCACCGCGCCCCGAGCGGTCCCCGCTTCATGTTCGCCACCGGCATTGAGAACAGCTACCCGACCATCCGGGGCGGCCGGGTGCGGGTGGACGAGATGGAGAAGTGCGGCCACTACGCGCACTGGCAGACCGACTTCGCGCTCGTCGAGGAGCTCGGCACCGCCTTCCTCCGCTACGGCCCCCCCATCCACACGACGTGGCTCGGCGACGCGCGCTACGACTGGGCATTCGCCGACGTGACCTTCGCCGAGCTCCGGCGGCGCGACATCACGCCGATCGTCGACCTCTGCCACTTCGGGGTGCCCGACTGGATCGGCGACTTCCAGAACCCCGACTTCCCGGAGCGCTTCGCGGTCTACGCGCGGGCGTTCGCCGCGCGGTTCCCGTGGGTGCAGTTCTACACGCCGGTGAACGAGATGTACGTCTGCGCGATCTTCTCCGCCCGCTACGGGTGGTGGAACGAGCAGATGAGCACGGAGCGGGCGTTCGTGACCGCACTCAAGCACGTCGTCCGGGCGAACGTGCTCGCGATGCGCGCGATCCTCGCCGTGCGGCCCGACGCGATCTTCGTGCAGAGCGAGTCGAGCGAGTACTTCCACGCCCGGAGCCCCGACGCGATCGGCCGCGCCGAGCAGCTGAACGAGATCCGCTTCGTGTCGCTCGACCTCAACTACGGCCGGCGCGTCGGCTCCGAGATGTACGAGTTCCTGCTCGACAACGGCATGACGCGCGACGAGTACCACTTCTTCTTGGGGCAGGGCCTCAAGCCGCACTGCGTGATGGGCAACGACTACTACGTGACCAACGAACACATGGTCGCCCCCGACGGGTCGACCGAGCCCGCGGGTGAGGTGTTCGGCTACCACGTGATCACGTCGCAGTACTACCAGCGCTACGGGCTGCCGGTGATGCACACCGAGACGAACCTCACCCAGGGCCCGGCCGGTGATGAGGCCGTGCGCTGGCTGCGGAAGGAGTGGGCGAACGTGCTCCGCGTGCGCAACGACGGCGTGCCGATCCTCGGCTTCACCTGGTATTCGCTCACCGACCAGGTGGACTGGGACACGGCCCTCCGCGAGCCGAACGGCACCGTCAACCCGCTCGGCTTGTACGACCTCGACCGCAAGGTCCGCCCCGTGGGGCAGGCGTACCAGGAGCTCATCCGCGAGTGGCGCGACGTGCTCCCGACGCAGAGCATGGTGCTCGCACTCCCCGCGTTCCCGCCGAGCCGCCAGGACGACCCGCTCGTGCGGCAGGTCCGGACGTACGCCGGCGAGCGGAACGCCGCCCGCGCATCCGCCGCGGCGCACGCGGCCGCAGCGGCGCCCGACGACGGCGCCGCCGCGTCTCCACCCACACCCGAGCCGTCCCCGCATTTATGAATCGTTTTGCTTCGAAAACCGTGATCGTCACCGGGGCCGCGAGCGGCATCGGACTCGCCACCGCCAGGCGCTTCGGGAGCGAGGGCGCGCGCGTCGTGATCGCCGACCGCGACGCCGCGGGCGCGGCCGCCGCGGCCGACGAGGTCAAGGGCGCGGGCGCGCCCGACGCCTGGGGCGCCGCCTGCGACGTGTCGGACGAGGGCGCGGTCGTCGCCTGCGTCGCCGAAACGATCAAGCGGTTCGGCTCGCTCGACGTCGTGGTGAACAACGCGGGGCTGATGACCTTCACCCCACTTTCCGACCTCACCGGCGACGACTGGCGCCGCGTGTTCGGCGTCGACCTGCTCGGGACGTTCTTCTTCATCAAGCAGGCGTTCCTACACATGCCCACGGGCGGCAGCGTGGTGAACGTGTCGAGCATCCACGCGATCGAGACCGAGGCGCTCGTGGCCCCGTACGCGGCGGCCAAGGCCGCGGTGGTCTCGCTCACCCGCTCGGCGGCGATCGAGGGGAAGCCACGCGGGATCCGCGTCAACGCGGTACTCCCCGGCGCGGTCGACACGCCGATGCTGTGGGACAACCCGAACGTGAAGAGCGGCGTCGAAAAGGTGGACCGCAGCATGGTCGGTGAGCCCGAGGACCTCGCGGCGGTGATCGCGTTCCTCGCCTCGGACGAGGCGAAATTCGTACAGGGGACGACGCTGGTCGTGGACGGGGGGCGGCTCGACCGGCTGTAGCGCGCGGCCGATGACGTCGGGCGCTGCCGCCAACAGTGAGCGCCGGATGCGGTTCGGCGCCGTGTTGCCGCGCACCGTCGCGGTGCTTACATCCGCTCCTTGACGCCGCGCTTGATCAGCCACCAGTTCGCCGGATAGCTCGTCACGAAGCCGAGCACCATGCCGAGCTGCATGAGGAACCAGTATTCGACCTGGTTGGGCTCGAATCGCGGGCGGAAGACGAAATACATCAACGCCATCCACCCGAACATGCCGACCTCGAAGGCGATCAGCGACAGGGTGTCGGCCTTCAACGCCGCGACCACGCCGTCCTTGAACCCGAGCCCGCGCATGGGCGCGACGGCGAAGTATTGAAAGACGATCCCGAGCAGGAAGGCGAGCGCGAAGTCGACGGCGTACATGGCACCGAGTCGCGCGCCAAACAGGGTGAGGCCGGCCGAGAAGACGAGGACCTCGCCAACCACGTCGCCGAGTGTGCAGCCCGCGCCGCAGTGGCTGACGCCGATGGCGACGCTCTGCCATAATGGGCGGGTAGGCGGGCCCATCGGCATCGCCATCGGGTGACGTCCGGGCGTGGGATCGGGCGTGTGGTCGCCGTGCGTGCGCGTCGGCGGCGTGGCCGCGCGCGCCCACCGGTAGTACGCCCAGACGGCGATCGGGCCGAAGTAGAGCGCGGTGACCGGCCACACGGCTTCCATCACGCGCATCCGCTGCCGATGCCCGAACACGTAGATGTCGGCGAGGATCGCGACCAGCGAGAGCGCGGCGGCGCCTAACGAGCACCAGGACAGAACGGTCAGCCAGTGGGATGCCATCGCGGTGGTGGATTGGATCCGGGACCCCGCGTCTGGAGACCGAGCTGCTGTGGACACCGTGCAAGGGAGCTCGCCCTGTCGTCCGCGCGCGTCACTTCGTTGTCGTGCACCCGCCGAGCGCGACGCGGAGTGCCCAGTGAGGCCCACGCGTGACGCGCAGGCGCCCGAGACCCGCGACGGTGCTCCCCGTGATCGCTCGTCGGACTGCCCGCGCGGTGGGCCGGGCGGGTTCGTCGACGCACGCCCATGCACCCGGCGTGCTCGCGACGGCGGCGAGTACGGGGGACACGGTCGCGAGCCAGCGCGTCGGTCGCCGGGGTGGCGCGACGATCGGACCGGGCGGCACGGACGCGACGGTCACCCGCGTGGCCGCACCGAGTGCCTCGGTCAGCGCCGACGCCAGCATCGCGGTCGCCGGTGCCCCGAGGGGAGCGCCGACATAACGCACCGTCACGTCGACCGGCGTGGGCGTGGGCGCGGGCGCGTCGGCCGACCGGACGGCGGAGGCGGCCGCGGGCGTGGTGGGACGCACCGCGGCGGACGAGTCAGCCGCAGCGGCGAGGACCGCGGCGTCCCAACTGACGAGTGGGCCCACGACGGTGGTGGGCCAGCGCGCCGTGAGGACGGCGCCCACGCGGTCGCGAAAGGTTGCTGCGGGCGGCGGGGTGGGAGGGGAGGGCGGGGGAGCCGGCGCGCGACGATGGGCACGCTCGTCACGGAGGACGGCCGCGAGATCGGCGGCGCCTGCCACGGCCGTGACGGTGACGTCCGGCGTCGCGCCGCCGACCTTCCGCGCGATGCTGGCCTGAAGCCGCCGTTCAAGCTGCGCCGCCTGTGCGCTGGACGCGAGCACGACGAGGCGAAGGGTCACCGCGTGGTCCGCGACCGTGACCGACGTCTGAACGGCCTCTGGCGCATCCGCTGCGACCAGCTGTCGAATCGCGGTCCGGGCGCGCACTTCCCACGCGACCTCGTCGAGCGCGCGCGCGAGCGGAACGGCGACGACGGCGAGGAAAAGTGCGGGTACACCCAGGCGGATGACGAGTCCATACCGTGATCCGAACAGGGCGCCCGGCACGCGAAGCGCCCAGTCCGTGATCGGCGCGCGGTGCGCGCCCGGGGTCGCGCGCAAGTTCGCTTCGAGATGCGGGGCGTTGACGCCGTTGTAGCCGAGCAGCAGGAAGACGAGGACGGAGAAGACGACGATCGCGGAGAAGTTCGCCGTGAAGAGCAGGGCGGCGCCGGCGGCGATGTCGTGCGCGCCGGTCCCGAGCCCATACCCGATCACGCACAGCGGCGGCACGAGCGCGATACCGATCGCGGTCCCGGCCGCGGCCGCGGTAGTGTCGGCCGCGGCGCGCACCGTGGTGTACGCGGCCGTGAGGGCACAACACACCGCGACGAGCAGGTCGAGCGCGGTCGGTGCCGTGCGCCCCGCGATCTCGGCCGTCACGTCGTGGAACGGCAGCGCGAGCGTGAACACCGCGGCGCCCCCGACCACGGCGATCACGCTCTGGAGCACGCGGACCGCCGCGCGGAGCGTCAGCAATGGCGATCCAACGGCGAAGCCCATCCCGAGCTCGACGATGGGCCCCATGAGCGGCGAGACGAGCATCGCGCCGATCACGACCGCCGTGCTGTTGAGCACGAGCCCGAGCGTCGCGATTCCCATTGCGAGCGTGAGCTGGATCCAGTAACTCGGCGCGCGGCGGGCGTTATCCTCGAGCATCGCCGTGACGGTGTCCGTCCGTCGGCCCCACGACACGCCGAGCGCCGCGGCGGCCCACCGCTGCGCCAACACCGCGGCGAGCCGCACACGGCGACGGATGCGCGCCCAGCCGGTCCGATCGCGACGGCGCATGGATGCGGTCACGTCACCGCGACGCCGGCCGTCCGTGTCCCGTGCTCGATGGCGTGCTCGATGCCGTGATCCGGCACGTCCGCCGTCGCCCGGACGACGACCCAGCCGGCGACCCCCGCGATCAGCGACGCGGTCAGGATCCCGAGCTTCGCCTCGATGAGCAGCGGCGCGTCCCCGGGCGTCGCGAAGGCGAGCCCCGCGACGAACAGGGCCATCGTGAACCCGATGCCACCGAGCCAGCTCACCCCGTGCAGCGCGCGCCACGACGCGCCCGTCGGACGGGCGGCGACGCCGACCCGCGCCGCGAGCCAGGACACCGCCGTGATGCCGAGCGGCTTGCCGAGCACCAGCCCGAAGATGACGCCGAGCGCGACCGGGCTGGTGAGCGCCGCGACGAGATCGCCGCGGATCGTGACGCCCGCGTTGGCGAGCGCGAACACGGGCATGATGCCGAACGCCACGACGGCGTGCAGCGCGTGCTCCATGCGATGGAGCGGCGGCTGGGCGTGTTCGCACAGCTCCTCCAGCCGATGGAGGGACTCCTGACTCGCCTCGTTGGTGAGCACGGCCGCCGCGAGTCCGCCACTCGACGGCTCGAACGCCCGGTCGAACGCGTCGAGCGCGCGGCGGCTCTCGGTGAGGAACTCGGCCTCGCGCACGCGCGTGCGGGCCGGGATCGCGAAGGCGAGCAACACGCCGGCCACGGTGGCGTGCACCCCCGAGGCGAGCACGGCCGCCCACAGCGTGAGGCCGATCGCCGCGTAGGCCGACGGCCGGCGCACGCCGGCGGCGTTCATCCCGAGGGCGCCCAACACGAGCGCCCCCGCCGCCCCGAGCGCCCCCCACGCGATGCCGCCCGAGTAGAAGACGGCGATCACGAGCACCGCCCCGATGTCGTCCGCGATCGCGAGCGCGGCAAGAAAGACGCGCAGCGGCGCCGGCACGCGCGACCCGAGCAAGGCGAGCACGCCTAACGCGAAGGCGATGTCGGTCGCCATCGGCACGCCCCAGCCGTGCGCGCCGGGGCCGCCGGCGTTGCACGCGAGGTACAGCGCCGCGGGCGCGAGCATCCCGCCGAGCGCGCCCGCGAGCGGCAGCGCCGCGCGCTGGAGCGAGGCGAGCTCGCCGACGAGCACCTCGCGCTTGATCTCGAGTCCGACGAGGAAGAAGAACACGGCCATGAGCCCGTCGTTGACGACGGCGTGCAGCGTGCCCCGCGCCACGAACCCGCCGACGCCGAGCACCAGCTCCTGCTCCCACAGGTGCGTGTACGTGGCCGCCCACAGCGAGTTGGCCCACGCGAGTGCCAGCATGGTACAGGCGAGCAGGACGACGCCGCTCGACGACTCGCGCGCGGCGAACCGCTCGAACGGACCGAGCACGCGCTCGATGAGGGGCGGCGGGGTCGGTACGCTGGCGGGGACGGGCGTTACGCGGAACATCTGGGTGTGCACGTGGAGGTGCGGTCGTGGAAAACGACCGACGGACGATGTGCGGCCGCACTCGCCGTGCGGTACGCTCCGCGCAGTGTGCGCACACCGGCCGCGACATTCAACGCTGAATCGTCACCCGGCTGACACCGGGCCGGGCTCACGGCCATGTTCGTGCAGGCGTCCCGCCGTCCGGGGGCGCGCGTCTGGCGCGCACTCCCGTGTGCGACCGCTTCCTCGCACCGTGTCCGACATGCTCCACCTCTCCGCGGCGTCGACCCTCGCGCAACCGGCCGCGACCACGACCACCGCACCCGCCATCCCGCACGCCCCCGACGCGAGCGTCGCGCTCGTCTGGGAAACGTTGCGCGGCATGGCCGCGGAACTTCTCGAACGTGTGCCCTACATCGTGATGGGGCTGGCGGTCCTGCTGATCTTCTACGTCGCGGGGCGCCTCGTACGCCGCGCGGCGCACGAGGCGGGCGAGCGGACGCGCCTCGACGTGCGGCTGGCCGACGTGTTCGGGACGCTCGCGGTGGTGCTCCTCACGGCGTTAGGCGCGCTCGTCGCCGCGGTGATCATCTTTCCGTCGTTCACGCCGGGCGGGCTCGTCCAGGGGCTCGGCGTCACCTCCGTCGCCGTCGGGTTCGCGTTTAAGGACATCCTGCAGAACTTCTTCGCGGGCGTCCTGATCCTGCTGCGCAAGCCGTTCGTCGTCGGCGACCAGATCCGCGTCAAGGAGTACGAGGGGACGGTCGAGGAGATCAACACGCGCTCGACGCGCCTCAAGACGTACGACGGCGAGCTGGTGATCATCCCCAACGGCGACGTGTACACGAGCAGCATCGTCGTGCGTACGGCCTACCCGACCCGGCGCGTCAAGTTCACCGTCGGCATCGGTTACGGCGACTCGATCGAGGACGCGCGCGCGACGATCCTCCGGGTCGTCGCGCGCGCCGAGGGCGTGCTGGCCGATCCGGGGCCGTGGGCGTACGTGGAGGAGTTGGCCGGCTCGTCGGTGAACTTCACGGTGTATTTCTGGACCGACGCCCACCAGGCGACCGTGCTCAAGGTCCGCGACCGGGTCGCGACGGCGATCAAGCTGGCGCTCGACGCGGCGAACATCGACATGCCCTTTCCGCACACCGTCGTGCTCTACCACGACCAGACTGGCGGACTAACGTCGGACCGGGCCGTGACCGCGCCATCCGCCTGACGGGGGTGCGCGCGCGCGCCGGGACGCCCCACCCTCTACGTTGCAGAATACGCGGGGGTCCCCCCGGGTTTCCACACGCCGCCCCCGTGACGGCGTCCCACCAGTGTCTGCCGCGTGCCGCGTCCCCCGTCCGCTGCTCCGAACGGCCTGCGCGATACCGCACGGGCTTCGGCGTATGTCAGGGCGCCGGGCATCGCGCCAGGGGCGCGCACGGACCGCGAAACCCAAACCGTGCGGGCCATCGACGCTCTACGGCGGGTCGTGCGCGTGCTGCGGCTCGCGGCGGCGCGCGCGGAGGCCGACACGGGGTTGAGCGCGGCGCAGCTGTTCGTGCTGCAGCAGGTCGCCGCTGCCCCGGGGCAGTGGATCACCGCGCTCGCCGAACGGACGATGACGGATCGGACCTCGGTCGCGGCGGCCGTCGACGGATTGGCGACGCGCGGCCTCGTCCGACGCACGCCGTCCGACGCGGACCGTCGGCGGGTCGAGATCTACGCGACCGACGCCGGGCGTGCCCTGCTCGCCACGGCCCCGCACGCACCGACGCAACGCGTGCTCGACGGCCTCGACGCACTGACGCCGGCCGACCTGCGCCGCGTGTCCGTGGGGCTCACGCGACTCGTCGAGGCGATGGGCATCACCGACGCCCCCGCCCCCATGCTGTTCGACGACGAGGCGGCGTGTGACGAACGGCGCGCCTGACCACGCGATGGACGTCGCCGAGCCCGCGGCGAGCGAGCCCGCGGCAGGGCGGTGGGTGGAGGTCCGGCTCGCCGTCGCCCGGGGACGCCCTCGGTGACGCGCTGGGACCGTGCGCGGTCCGCCGTTCGCGGGCTGAGCCCGCACGAGCCCGCGACGGTGTTCGTGGTCGCCATCGCCGTGGCGCTCGTCGCCGCGGGTGGCGCCGTGCTCTTCGCTGACGCGGTCGACGTCGCCGCTCGCGTCGTCCTCGCGTGGACAGGCGACGGCTTCTCACCGGCGCAGCAGCTCGCCTCCCGCTCGCTCGTCACCGGGACCGCGGTCGCCGTGGCAGCGTTCGTCTGGCGCCGCGTCGGTCGCGGGCGCGACGGCCTCACCGTCCCCGACGTGCAGCTTGCCGTCGTCCGTCGCGAGGGGGTGGTCCCGACGGGACGGGCAGCGGGCCGCACGCTCGCGGCCGCGATCACCGTCGGGGGCGGCGGCTCGGCCGGGAGCGACGGCCCGGTCGCGGTGCTCGGTGCCGCAGCCGGCTCGCTGCTCGCGCGCGCCTTCCAACTCTCGCCCGAGGGCGCGCGCGTCCTCGTCGGCGCCGGCGCGGGAGCCGGAATCGCCGCGGCGTTCGACACGCCGCTCGCCGGCGCCTTCTTCGCGCTCGAAGCCGTCGTCGGCTCGTTCCAGGCGACCGCGTTCGCGCCCATCGTGCTCGCGAGCGTGGTCGGCGCGGTCGTGTCGCGCGCGGTGTTCGGAAATCATCCGGCGTTGTTGGTTCCGCACGACGTCGGTCGCGCCGCGCTCGTCGAGGTGGTCGCATGCGTGCCGCTCCTCGGCGTGCTCTGCGGGCTCGTATCGGCCCTCTTCGTGCGCGTGTACTTCGGCGTCGGTCAGGGGTTCGCGTACGCCCGCCTGGTGTTAGGCGCGCGCCACCGACGCCTGCCCGCGCTGCTCCCCTGGGCAGCCGGCGCGCTCGTCGGCGTGCTGGTGTTCGCCTCCGGCGGCCGACTGGTCGGGGCCGGGCACCTCGCGATCCCGTTCGCCACGTTCGGCCGCATGGCCTGGTGGACGCTGCTGCTCCTCGCCGTCGGGAAAATCGTCGCGACCGCGGTCACCCTCCAGGGTGGCGGCTCTGGCGGACTGCTCGCGCCGTCCCTCTTCGTCGGTGCCGCGACCGGCGGCGCGCTCGGGGTCGTGCTGCGCGCGCTGCTGCCGGCCCTCGCCATCTCGCCCGAGTGGTACGTGCTGGTCGGTATGGGCGCGGTGGTCGCGGGGGCGACGGGGGCGCCGATCACGGGTGTCCTGCTCGTATTCGAAATGACGAAGGATCCCGCGCTTGTGGTGCCGCTGCTGATTGCCGTCGCGCTCAGCCACGGGGTGACGCGCGCCCTGGCCGGCGAGACCCTCTATTCCGGCTGGTTGCGCCGCCGCGGCGAGCGCCTGGAGCACGGCGCCGACCGCGTCATCCTCGCCGGACTGCGCGTGGCCGACGCGTGTGCGCCTCACGCGGTGGTGCTCGATGCGGCCGAACCCGTCGCTTCAGTCCTCCGGCATCGTGCCGATCCACACCAGACGGTCTTCCCCGTGATCGACGCGCACGGACGCCTCCTGGGCGTTGTGACGACCACAGACCTCGGTGTGGCCGCACGCACCGAGCACCCGGGCGACACCGTGCGCGTCGCCCGCGACTTGGTGCAACCCACCGAAACGGTGGCACCCCGAGATTCGCTGCTCACCGCCATTCGACGCATGGGAATTCGCGGCGCGAGCGCACTACCTGTGGTCGCCCCGGAGTCAGGCCGGCTCGTGGGAGTGGTGTACCGCACGGGCGTGCTCGCGCGGTACGCGCGTGCCGTGTCGGGTCACGAATCGGACGGCGGTCCGGGTGCGGGCGGATAGTGCTGGGCCGTTGCGCGTGACGCGTGGCGCGTCGCGAGTGGCGCTCCCGGGCGAACCCGGCACTACTGGCGGCTGCGATCGTGGATGATGCCGAGCGCCCGGTCCGGGATGCCGATGTTCGTGCAGCGCGCCGGGCGCGTCGCCCACAATGCGTTGGCCAACGCCACCATGGCCTCCCCCGCGGCGTCCTCGGCTGGAGGCCGCGTCGTGGCGAGCAGCACCGCGCGCGCCGAGTCGAATGGCGCGCCGACGATACCGGGACTGCCGCATCGCGCCACGACGGCGACCGTGCGTGACAGCAGGAGGCGGCTCCGTTCGTACCGGGCGTGCGCCCCGATGCCCCGCGCCGCCGGGTCGATCGCCAGCACCGTATCCGCGAGGGCGAGCCCGTTCGAGAAGCGGGCGTCGTCGGGCCGCAGCCCCGCCGCTTCCGCGAAGTCGGCGCGCGCCGTCTGAAAGTTCCCGAGCGCGAGCGCGGCCTCGCCCAGTCCGGCGTACGCGTCGGCATCGCGCGGATCACGGCGCACGACGTCGCGCAACACCGCGACGCTGCGCGCGGGCGAGCCCGCCTGCAGGAACAACTGCCCGAGGCGCCGGCGCAGGGCCAAACTGTCCGGCGGCGTGTCCTGCAGCGGAAGCAATTCGGCCAGCAGCTCCTGCGTCTCGCCGCGCCGGGCGAGCAGGTCGATGAGCTCGAACCGCGCGCCCGCGCGGCGCGCCGTGGAGTCGGCACCCCAGCGGCCGAAGATCGCGCGGTGGAAGTAGGACTCCGCCTCGTCGCCGCGATTTTCCCGCAGCAGGGTGTGCGCCATGGCGAGGTTCACCGCGCCGTCGTTCTCCGCCCGACCGAGCAGGCCCTGGAGCATCAATTCGGCGGCCTGTACGTCGCCCGCCGCGAGCGTGGCCCGCGCCAGCGCGAGCGCGAACGACAGGTTCGCGCGATCCGCGGCGACGGCCGCCCCGAACCGCTCCGCCGCGTCGCGCGCGCGCCCACGGGCCAGCAGCGCGGTCCCGGCCTCGTAATCCGCGGCGGCGTTCGCGTCGGACGCGAGGCGGTCGATGTGCGCCAGCGAGAGGTCGAAGACGAGGAGCGCCGCGATCAGGCCGATGATCGCCGCGAACGTCGCGACGAACACCGCCGCGTTCGCGGCGGGTCTGGGACCACGGGGCACGGCCCGCGACAGGGCGGGCATCTCGGTCGCGGCCGCGGTCGTGCCGTTAGCCATCGTGCGCCACCATCTCGGCGTCGGGGATGTCCCCGACCCGCTCGACCCCGTACGCCGCCAGCACGTCCGCGAGGGTGACGATGCCCAGGAGGGTGCGCACGTTCGCACGGCTGACGACGGGCAACACGGTATGGCGGGTCGCGCCCATCCGGGCGAGCGCCTGTCCGAGCGGCTGGTCGCCGTGCACGTACGGCAGGGCCTCGGCGTCGCCGTGCCCGGCGGCCGCGGCGTCGAGCAGGTCCTGCACGCGCGTCCCGTCACGGCCCCCCGTCGCGGCGCGCGTGACGTCCCGCGCGCGCACCATACCCACCAGCCCGTTCGCGTCGACCACCGGCCAGGATTCGAACTCGGCGCCGTTCATCTGCCGTTGCGCCTCGGCCACCGACAGGTCGTGCGCGAGGGGCGGGGGCGCCGCCCGGAGCGCGGTGCTCACGCGCAGGCGGCCGGCCAGCTGCCGGAACGCGCCGGTCGGCAGGTGCATCCCGTCCTGCCGGGCAAGCGCCTCGTAGATCGGCTCGGGCTGCAGCTTCTGCGAGATGTAGAACGCGGTAAGGTTGGAGATCATCAGCGGGACGATGATCGTGTAGTCCCGCGTGACCTCGAAGATCATGATTACCGAGGTCAGCGGCGTGCGAATGATCCCCGCGAACGCGGTCCCCATGCCGACGAGCGCGTAGGCGCCCGGACCCGCCGTCGCGCCGGGCGCGACGTGCTCGGCGATGCGCCCCACCCCGGCCCCGATCATCGCGCCGATGAACATGCTCGGCCCGAAGATGCCGCCGGCGTTGCCGGAGGCGTAGCAGACAGCCGTCGCCACGATCTTCAAGACCGCGAGCACCAGCACGAGCTTGAGCACCAGTTCGCCACTCAGCGCCTGATCGACCCGGTCGTAGCCGACGCCGAGCACGGCGGGCACGAAGTACCCGAGCACGCCGACCGTGAGGCCGCCCGCCACCGGCTGGAGCCAGCGCGTCCGCGCGGGCAGGCGGGCGAAGCGCACGCGGAGGCCGAGTAGGAGCTTCACGAAGCCGACCGACACCAGGCCACCCACGATCCCGAGCACCGCGTAGACGAGGAGCTCGGACGGGGCGACGAGGTGGTAGCCGGCGACGTGAAACAGCGGCTCGTCGCCGAGCACGAGGTGCAGCACGAGCCACGAGGTCGTCGCGCTGAGCACGACCGAGCCGAGGATCGGAGCGTGCAGGTCGCCGATGATCTCCTCGAGCGAGAACAGCACGGCCGCGATCGGCGTGTTGAACGCCGCGGCGAGGGCGGCCGATGCGCCCACGGGGATGAGCCAGCGGACCTGCGCGCTGCTCAGGCCGAGCCGCCGTCCGATGACGGACGCGATGCCGGACCCGATGTGCACGGAGGGTCCTTCGCGTCCGAGGGCGATGCCGCTGGCGAGCGCGATCCCGCAGCACACGAACTTTCCGGCCACCGTCTTGAAGGTGATCCGGCCGTCGTGGATGAAAATCGCGGCCCGGGTCTGCGGGATGCCGCTGCCCCGGGCGTCGGGGAAGAAGCGAAAGAGCAGGATCCCGGAAACGAGCGCGCCGAACGTCGGCACGAGGACGCGGCGCCAGCCGGCGCCGCCGGCTGGGTACATGTGCGCCGCGAGGCGCCCGGTCAGGAGGACGAACGCGACGACGACGAGGCTGACGAGGGCGCCGACGAGCAGGCTGAGGAGCAGAGCCAGGCGGTCCTCATGCCGTCGCACGTCCTCGACCAACTCGATCACGCGCGCGCTCCACCGCGTCCACGCCGGCGGGGCCAGTGGTCGCGGTGCCGCGGTCACCGGGTTCCCGTGGCGCCGCCGACCGGCGCCGGCCCGGCTATCGGGGGGATAATCTGGGGGAGGAACACGCAGCGGGCCCGGTGCATTGCAAGGGTGCGGATGACGTCGAAAATGCGCCGCGACGGTCGTGGCGAACGCGACGGGTTCGGGGTGTCCGCGAACGCGGAGCGCGAGACGTGCGACGACATTGCGGGGGCTCCCCCGCAATGTCGTCGTTGGAGCTACGATATGCCAGCCGGTCATGGCAGAACCGGCGTCGCCGATGGATCGCCCGCGCGCGGCGTCGCGAACACGCCGCGGTCGCGCGCGGGGCGCGCCGCGTCGCACGCGCCGGGCCAACCGACACCGAGGAGCAGGAGACCGCGATGGATCCGTACGGCAGTGAGCGGCAGTGGTACTGGGTCGGGATGGTCGTGCTCGCGCTCGGCGCGATCGCCATGGTGCTGCGCGCGCGCGGCAAGTCGCGCGACTCCGAGCCGCACCACGTGTACCACATTTTCGTCTGCTTCACCGCGGCCATCTTCTACCTAATGATGGCGATGGACCAGACGCGGGTCGAGATCCCGGCGGAGTCCCGCCACCTCTACGTCGCCCGGTTCGTCGACTGGTCGATTACGACGCCGCTCCTGCTGCTCGGCCTGTCGACCACCGCGCTCGGTGCGCTGCGCCGCCGCAGCGCGCTCGTCGTCGGACTGCTGCTCGCCGACGTCGCGATCATGCTCACCGGCCTCGCCGCCACGCTCTCGCACGTGCAGGGCGCCAAGGTGGCGTGGTACATCGTCAGCTGCACGTTCCAGGTCGCCGTGTACACGCTCGTCTGGGGCCCGTTGCGCCGCGAGGCCACCGGCCAACGCACGCCGACCGTGGGCGCGGTGTTCACGCGCAACGCGACCCTGCTGTCCGTGCTCTGGCTCGCGTACCCGCTCATCTGGCTCGGTGCGCCGTCCGGCTTCCGTCTCTACGAAGCACCCACGGCCGCGCTGCTGTACATGGTGTTCGACATCATCGCGAAGGTGGGCTACGGCTTCATCACGTTGGCCGGCAGCACGCAGCTCGAGCCGCACGCGGCCCATTACCGCCCCGTCGTCGAGCCGATCGCTTCGGTGCCTGCCGACCGCGCCGCGTAGGCGGCCCGATCATCGATCACCTGATCGTCGGCGCGGGGTGCGCGGGGCTGAGCCTCGCCGCGCGCCTCGCCGACGCGGGCCCGCAGATCGGGCGCGTGGTCGTCGTCGATGCGCGCACGACGTTCGGCCGCGACCGCACCTGGTGCTTTTGGGACGTGCATCCGCACGCGGCCGCGACCGCGGTCACCCACCGGTGGGCGCGATGGCGCGTGACCGGACGCGACGGCACCGACGTGGTCCGTACCTCCGGATGCTACACGTACCAGCACATTCCCGCCGACGCGTTCTACGCCGACGCGCTCGCGCGGATCGCCGCCGCCCCGCACGTCGAGCTCCGGCTCGGCGAACCGGTCCAGGCGATCGCCGACGCCGGTGCCTGCGTTCGGGTCCACACGACACGCGGTGTGCTGCGTGCCGCCCACGTCTTCGACAGTCGGCCGCTCCTCGCCAGCGACGGCGCCGATCAGCCCCGGAGCCGGCGGGCTGCGGCGCGCCTCGTTCAGGCATTCTCGGGCGCCGTCATTCGCACGCCCGCGCCCGCGTTCGACGCCAGCACGGCGACGCTCATGGATTTCACCGTCGACCAACCGGTCGACGGGTTCGCCTTCGGTTACGTCCTCCCCTACTCGCCCCGCGACGCCCTCGTCGAGCTGGCCGTGATCGCCGAGCATCCGCCCGCGCCCGCCGTGCTCGACGCCGCCCTCGTGCGCTACACCGCTCGGCTTACCGACGGCGCCCACACCGTCCGCTCGCGCGAAGCCGGGCTGATCCCGATGGACGCCGCCGCGGTACTCCGGCGCCCGTCGGCGCGGGTGACACGTCTCGGCGTTGCCGGCGGGTTGGCGAAGCCGTCGACGGGCTACGCCTTTCTCGCCATCCAGCGCGACGCGGCCGCGATCGCGCGGTCGCTCGCCGGCGCGACGGGTGCCGTCGCGCCGCTCCCGCCGCCGCGCAGCCCGGTGGCGCGCTGGCTCGACCACGTGTTCCTTCGGCGATTGCGCGCGGACCCCGCCGCGGCACCGGCGCTGTTCGCCCGTCTGTTCGCGGCGGCCGACGCCGACGCACTCGTGCGCTTCCTGTCGGACGTTGGATCGTACCGCGACGCGGCCCGCGTCGTCGCCGCCCTGCCGCCCTGGCCGTTCGTCACCGAGGCGTGGCGACTCGGGGCGGCACGCGTGGACACGACGTGATGGCGGCCCCGTGACGAGCGCCGCCGTGCCTGCGGTCGCGGTCGCGCCCATCGTCGTGGCCGACGGGGACGGGTGGCTTCCGCGCTGGCGCGCCGGGCACGTCCGGGGCGCGCTGGTGGTACTCTGCGCGGCGCTGCTGTGCGCGCGCCGCATCCCCGCCGCCGTGCAGCCGTCCCTGGCCGTCCAGGTCGCGGCGCTCGTCGTCGCGGTCGCCGTGTTCGGCGTGCCGCACGGCGCGCTCGACGCACTCGTCGGACGGCGCTGGCTCGCGCCGCAACTCGGCCGCCGCTGGTGGGCGCCATTCTACATCGGGTACGTGTTGCTCGCGGCGGTGGTCGTCGCAGGGTGGGTGTACGTCCCGGTGGTTACGCTCGCGGCCTTCCTCGCCGCCTCAGCGGTCCACTTCGGCTTGGGCGACGTCGATCCGCCGGGCGCGCGCAGCGGGCTCGCCTGGGCCGAAATCCTGGTCCGCGGTGCAGCGCCGATTGCCGTGCCGAGTCTGGCCCACGCCGATGCGGTTCGGCAGGCGTTTGGGTGGGTCGCGCCGGGTGCGTCCATGCCGGCCCTCGCGGTTATCGTTGCGGGGTGTGCGTGGTGCGCGCGCTGGCTCGTGCTTCCAGGGTGCGCACTGTTCGCCGGCGCTCACCTGAGGGCGGCGGCGGGCGACGGCGCATGGCACGCCGATGCCACGGCTACGGCGCGCGCGGTCGCCCACCGGAGCGCCGCCGTCGAGTGCCTCGTGGTCCCGGCGGTTGCCGCGGTGCTCCCGCCGCTGCTCGCGTTCCTCGTCTACTTCTGCCTGCTCCACTCCGCCCGGCATGCGCTCGAACTCGCGGCCGTGCTCGATCCCAGACGTCCTGGCCGGGCGTGGACCTGCTTCGTCGGCGCGGCCCTACCCGCGACTGCCGCGACGCTCGCACTGGCGAGCGCCGCATGGGTCGGGTTGTCGCGCACGTCGCGGCCCCACACGGGAGCAGCGGTCGCCGTCCAGGTGCTCTTCGCCGGGCTCGCGGCGCTCACGGCGCCGCACATGCTGCTCACGGCGATGGCCGGCGAACTGGGCCGCAGACCCGCGGCGTCTTCGGGACGTGCGCAATCGCGAGGCGGCAGGCGCCGCGGCCGCGCGTGGTACGCCTGATTGTGCCCGAGCAGCGGGCGCTGGCGGTCGCGATGTCGCTTACCGGCCGATTGCTGGGCCATGGGCACGCTGCCGCCAGGCGGCACGGGTCGGTCGCGCGGTGCGAGCAGATCGACCACGCCGCATGCTCCGGCGTGGCTGGGACGGTGGGGGTCAATGCCGCCGAGCACGAACGCTCGTGCCGCATCCCTGAGCAGAGATCCCGGTCGCACACGAACACCGGTCACCGATGAGCAACGTGCGTCCTCCACACACAGCGAATGGCCGTGCGCCGCACGTCCGCGCGTCCAGGGCGCGGACGTGCGGCCGGGGCGTCTGGCTCACGCGCGCGGCAGCCGCGGTGATCTGGTGCGCGGGTCCGTACACCGCCGCGCAGGTGACCACCTCGCCACGGTGCGCAGCCGACGACGAGTTCGCCCAGCTCAGGCGGCGCGTGGCCACCCGCATGTTCACGAGCGCCGCGCGTCACATGCAGGCGTCCCGCGCCCAGCACGAACGATGCCGGACGTCGGTTGATACCGCCATGGTGGTGACGGACGTAGCGACGTGCCGCCGTGCGCTCGCGGCTGTCGACGCGTACGACCCACGCGCGTACTCGGCCTACGTCCCCTCCGGCATGTCCACGCGTCAGGGGTGCGTTGTGCGGGCGGGGCGCCAGTTCGTCGCGTTCGACCGCGACCTCCCGTTGCCGGTCATCAAGGCGGTTGGAGCGAACACGGCCGTAATCTTCGATCAGCGCGTCTCGCGCCCGCTGGCGACGGTGCGGTAGCGGCGTCGGCTCGCCCTCGTGAACGGCCGAGGTGACGTGGCGGCTCGCGACGCAACTGTTGGGTCCATGCCATGTTAGGCCATCGCGTTAGGCCATCGCGCGGGGCGCGCTACGCGGCTGTCATGCCGCGCGTGCGGCGTTGGGGAAGAGCGGCGAGGCGGCCGGCCGCGCCGCGGGCGACGCCGGCCGCGCGGCCAGCTGCTCGCACGCCTCGCCGACGGCGTCGGCCATCAGCCCCGCCGCCTCGCGCGCCTGCTCCGGCGTGTGGTCGGCCTGCACCTGCATCCGGAACCGCGCGGCGCGCACCCCGACCGCGGGGAACTCGACCAGGTTGGCGAACAGACCGCGGCGCAGCACGCCGCCGCTCGCCACGCGCGCGAGGGCCGTGTGCCCGATCAGCACCGGGACGACCGCCGACGGGTCGCCGAGGCACGCCAGGCCCCGCCCGGCCAGCGCCGCGCGCAGCGCGCCGACCGACGCCAGGAGCGAGGCGCGCCGCCGCTCACCCTCGTCCGACCGCACGATCCGGAGCGCCTCGCGCACCGTCGCGACCTGGATCGGCGACATCGCGTTCGAGAACGTGTGCGGCCCGCCGTACGCCTCGAGGTAGGACCGCACGCCCGGGTGACGCGTCGCGACGAAGCCGCCGTTCGACGCGAACGTCTTGGAGAACGAGCCCATCACCAGGTCGACCTCGCCGAGCAGGCCCGCGCGCCCGATGTGTCCCGTCCCGTCCGGCCCGAGCGAGCCGAAGTCGTGCGCGACGTCGACGAGCAGGGTCGCCTGGAACTCGCGGCAGGTCGCCTGCATCGCGCGCAGGTCCGGCGAGTCGGAGTCCATCGAGAACAGCCCCTCGGTGACGACGAGGATCCCGTGGCGCGCGTCCGCGGCGCGGATCTCGGTGAGCGTGCGGCGCAGCGCCTCCACGTCGAGGTGCTCGACCCGCGTGACGTTCGGCGTCGCCGCCGCGGCGCCCGTCTGCAGCGAGGCGTGGGCGAGGCGGTCGAGGACGACGTGGTCGTCCGGGCGTACGAGGGCCGTGACCGCCCCGAACGCGGCCCCCCACCCGGACGAGAAGAGCACGACTTCTTCCATCTGCAGGGCGGCGCCGATCTCGCGCTCCAGCGCGCGCGAGAGGCCGGACCGCCCCTGCAACGCCGACGAGCCGCCGCTGTGCACGCCGTGCGTGCGCAGGGCGTGCACGGCGGCGTCGAGCACGGCCGGGTGCGACGCGAGGGAGAGATAGTCTTGCGTCGCGAAGTTGAGCCCGGTCCGCAGGGCGGCCGTTTCGGCTTCGGCCTCCACGGTCGGGCCGCACGGGCCGACGATCGCCCGCGCGTACGGCCAGGCCTGCGCGTCGCGGCGGGCGGCGATCCAGGGCGCGATCGGCGCGGTCCGTGCGAGCAGGTCGGGGCCGGACGGCCGCGCGAATTCCGCGAGGCTCCCGCGGAGCGGGTCGATGGGCGCCCGGACGCGCGCGCCCGGGGCGCCGCGCGGCGCGGGCGGCGGTTCGAGCACCCCGGCCGGAATGCCGGTGGAGCGGGTCGGCGGGCGCGACGGAAGGGCGAGAGTCGAGGGCACGATGGGCTCGATGCGAGGGGGCCTGCGGAGCGCGAGCGGACGACGAGCGCGGACGGATGCGTTGCGCCACGGGGGGAGGTAGCGCCGACGTGGCGCCCCGACGCCGGCTCGCGCCGTCCTAACGCACGCCTAACGCACGCCTAACGACGGAACGCACCGACGGCCGCGTGCGGGATGGCGGCGGCGCCCGCGAGGCCCGCGGCGATCCACCTCCACAGGGCCTGAGACAGGGGCGGCATCGGCGTGCGGTGCAGGTGATAGCCGAGCATGACGGAGCGGAGCGCGAGGGAAGACAGCACGCGAGAACTCCTCTACCAGGGGGGGACGTGCGGACGGCTGCCGGCGACCGGGCGTCGGGTCGCGGGCGGGGGTGGGCGGTGCAACGTGGCGGACGACGCGGAGGCGCCGCGCGCTCGACCCACAGCCGCCCGGAGTCACGACGAGGGGGGCGTGCGCCCCCAGCCGGGAGAGGGAAGGGGTAGGTCGAGCGGGCCGGCCCGGTCGAGCGTAGCGCGCAAGTTGTGCGCTCGAACGGGCCGATTAACACCTGGTGTGCGCTAACCTGTGCGCTCCCTCACGTTCGGCGGACGATTCGGGATGTCGTGGGACGACATGCCGCGCTCGGTCCGCGGCCCGGGCCCAGGTCTGGGCGGTGGCCGACGCCTCAGGGTGCTGGCCGCAGCGGGCCGGGGTGGGATCGATCGCGCATGATCGAGACGCCGGAGACTCGGCGACTGCCGGCCGCGTCGCGCCGTCGCCACCTGACGACGGGCGCGGGCGCCCGAGCGTGGGCGATCCTGGCGCACGCCGTCTGCGGTACGGCGTCGGCCGCGCTCGTCCGCCGGTTCGTCCCGCGACCGTCCGGTCGACCCACCGTCGGCGCGGTCCCGCGTTCCGGTGCGCGACGGCCGGTACGGGAACGGCCGGAACGCGACGCGCACGTAGCCGACGCGTCGTCAACACGCGGGTCGGATACTGGTGGCGAATTCCGCCGCCGCGCCATCGGCAGGGCGGTGCCGCCCCTGAGCTACGGCGAGGTCGAAGCAGGGTCGCTGCCCCCCCGCCGAATTTGCCACCAGTATCGGGTCGTTTACGCGCGTCGCACAACGCTTCTCGAAATCAGCAGCGACGTCTAACGCGGCCCCGGCCAGGCCGTCTCGCGAACATATGGGCTGTGAGCGTCTCAGCGGAGGCGCAGGCGGCGGATCGAACACCCTGCCCTTGAGAGCTGGTACCCGCGTGCGTCGGCGCCTGCCCAGCTGCCGCCGCGGTCGGTGTGGAGGCCGCCGGTGCGCCCGGGCGGGCGTGCACGCCTTGCCCCCTGGCGCGACGCGTGGCGAGCTTGCACCGATGACGACCCCCGCCGCTCCCGGCCCGTCCGCGGCCGGCGCGGCGCCCCCCGCGGCCGTGCTCGCGGCCGCCCTCGCGGGCGTGTTCCCGGGCGACTCCGCGCTGGCCCACCGCTGCCGCGCCGCCGACTGGGCCGCCACGCCGCTCGGCCCCGTCGCCGGGTGGCCGCAGAGCCTGCGCACGACGGTCCAGGGCGTGCTGGCGAGCGGGTTCGCCGCCGTCGTCCTCTGGGGGCCCGAGCTGGCGCAGGTCTACAACGACGCCTATGTCCCGTTCCTCGGCGTGAAGGACGCGGCCGCGTTAGGCACCCCGACGCGCGCCGTCTGGCCCGAGGTGTGGGCCTTCAACGCCCCGATCTACGCCCGCGTCCGGGCGGGCGAGACGGTCACGCTCGTCGAGCAGCGGTACGTCATCCTCCGGGGCGGCCCGGACGCGCCGGGCGACGCCCTGGACCTCACGATCTCGTACGCGCCCGTGCGCGACGAGGCGGGCGCGGTCGCGGGCGTGCTCGTCACCCTCGTCGATGCCACGGCGCAGGTGGCGGCGCGGGCGGCCGCGGCACGGCAGGCGTTCCTCGCCGCGCTCGGCGACGCGCTGCGGCCGCTCGCCGACCCGGCCGAGATCCAGCGCGCGGCGGCCCACATCCTCGGCGCCCACCTGGGCGTGCAGCGCGCGTTCTACACCGCGGTCGACGGGGACGGCCCCGACGCCGCCTACGCGTTCGTCGGGCACTACGCCCAGGACGTGCCCCCGCTGCCGCCCGGTCGCTACCCGGTCGCGGCGTTCGGCGACGCCGTGGTCGCGCCCCTCCGGGCGGGCCGGGCCGTCCGGGTCGCGGACACCGAGGCCGACGCGCGCTTCGACGCCGCCGCGCGGGCGGCCTACCGCGGCGCCAGCATCCGCGCGCACGCGGCCGTGCCGCTGGTCAAGGCCGGGCGCCTCGTGGCGCTCTTCGGGGTGCACGCGGCCGCACCGCGGGCCTGGACCGACGACGAGCTGGCGCTCGTCGCCGAGACGGCCGAGCGCACGTGGGCCGCCGTGGAGCGCGCGCGCGCCGAGGCGGCGCTGCGGGAGAGCGAGGCCCGCTTCCGGGCCGTCGAAGACGCCTCGCCCGACGGCTCGGTGCTGATGCGCCCGGAGTACGAGGCGGCGACTGGTCCGATCATCGACTTCACGTTCGTGTACGGCAACCCCGCCGCCGAGCGCCTGCTCGGGCCGCTCGGCCCGGGGCTCGTGGGGCGGACGCTGTGCGCGGCGTACCCGGACGCGGGGACGAACGGCTACCTCGCCGGGTACGTCCGTGCGTACGAAGCGGGCGTGCCGTTCGTGGTCGAGACGGAGGACCACGGGCGGTTCGGCCGCCCGGTGCACCTGACCCTGACGGCCGTGCGCGCGGGCGCCCTCGTCCACGCCCGGTTCGTGGACGTGAGCGCGGCCGTGGCGGCGGCGGCCGAACGGGAGCGGCTGCTCGCCGCCGAGCGGGGCGCGCGCGCGGAGGCCGAGGCGGCGAACGCGGCCAAGTCGCAGTTCCTGGCCAACATGAGCCACGAGCTGCGCACGCCCCTGAACGCCATCGGCGGCTACACGCAGCTGGTCGAGCTGGGGATCCACGGCCCCGTCACCGACGCCCAGCGCCAGGCGCTCGGCCGCGTGCAGGCCGCGCAGGGGCACCTCTTGGGGCTCATCAACGACGTGCTCAACTACGCCAAGCTCGAAGGCGGGCGGGTGGAGTACCACCTCGAGGCGGTCGATGTGCGCGCCGTCGTGCGCGCGGTGGTGCCGCTCGTCGCGCCGCAGCTGGCGGCGAAGGGGCTGACCCTCGACGTGCGCCTCCCCGAGGCCGAGCGACCCGACGGCCCGGGCGCCCCCGATATCGCGTCCGACGCCGCGTACCTGGTGTGGGCGGACCGGGAGAAGCTCGGCCAGGTGCTCCTCAACCTGCTCTCGAACGCCGTCAAGTTCACGGACGGGCCCCACGCCGCCCCGGGCGCGGCGGGGCGCGTGACCGTGGACGTGGCGACGCGGGTGGGCGAGGGGGCCGTGCGGGGCGACGTCGTGTTCCTGCGGGTGGCGGACACGGGCCGGGGCATCGCGCGCGCGCAGCAGGCCGCGGTCTTCGACCCGTTCGTGCAGGTGGACCAGCGGCTGACGCGCGCGCAGCAGGGCACGGGGCTGGGGCTGGCGATCAGCCGCGATCTGGCCCGGGGTATGGGCGGCGACCTGCGCGTGCGGAGCACGCCGGGGGCGGGCGCCGCGTTCACGGTCACGCTCCGACGAGCGACCGACCCCGACGGCCGCGCGACCGAGCGGCGCGCCCGCGACGAGCGGCGCGCGCACGAGCGGCGCACCGGCGCCGACCGGCGCGCGGACGCGCCGTCTCCCTAACCGTCGAACCGTCGCGTGTGCGATCCGGGCGCGCTCGAGACAAATCCGCAGCGGCGCGCCGGCCCAGCCGCGCGGCGTACCGCGCGGCGTCGGCGCGGCTGAAGAGGGCCGCGAGGTCATCGCCCGGCTCGACCTCGGCCACCCCCACGCGCATCCCGACCAACCGCGCCGGCCGAGACGTCGACCGCGCGGATCGCGCCGGTGCCGCCCCACGCCCGGTCGCGCAGGGGCCGGCGGCCCGGGCGCACGCGCTCCCCCGCGAGCGGCGCGGCGATCACCGCCGTGGGCCGCGTCGTCGTGACCGGGCTGCCGTCGGCGTACCGGGAGCCGTGCGCCATGCAGTCGTGGTCCGATTCGGCCGGCATCGCGTGCACGCGCGTGCACGTGCGTGAGCCACGTGTTAGGCGAGGGCGGCGGGACGTGACGCCCGCCTCGCCCGGGACGGCTCAGCGGATGCCGAGGCCGTGAATGAGCGCCACGCTCAGCCCGATCAGCAGCACGAGCGATCCCGTGACGGTCGCGATTACGGGCCGGCCCACGCGCGCGATCCCCTTCAGGTCGACCCCAAGGCCTAACGCGGCCATGGCCGCGATCGTGAGCCAGGCGGACAGCGCGCGCGCCGGCGCCGCGACCGCGGCCGGCAGCACGCCCGCCGACCGCAGCCCCGCGAGCACGAGAAACCCGACGATGAACCACGGCACGAAGCGCGTCAAGGAGAACCGCGGACGCGGGGCGCCGGCCGTCCGCTCCGCGCCGTCGACCGCCGTGCGCGTGCGTGCCTCGGCGCGCTCCGCCCGCTGGTGTCGGAGCGCGAAGAACACGACCACCGGCCCGAGCATCAGCACGCGCACGAGCTTCACGAGCGTGCCCACTTGCCCGCTCAGCACACTCACCGGGAACGCCGCCGCGAGCACCTGCGGCACCGCGTACACGGTGAGCCCCGCGAGGACGCCGTACTGGTAGAAGCTCAGGCCCAACGGATGCACCAGCCGTGGCAGCCCGAGCACCACCGCGACGCCGAGGATCGCCGTGAAGGCGATCGACGACGCGACGTGCTCCGGGTCGGCGTCGATCACCGGGGCGACGGCCGCGATGGCCGAGTTGCCGCAGATCGAGTTCCCGCACGCCACGAGGACGGCCAGCTTGGGCGGGAGCCCGAGCGCGCGGCCGAGGCCGTAACTACCCGCGATGCCGAGGACGACGAGCAACACGATCCCGACCGCGAGCGCCGGCCCCGCGCGGAGCAACAGCGGCAGGTCGACCGAGACGCCGAGCAGCAGTACGGCGACCTCCAGAATCTCCCGGGCCGTGAAACCCACGCCGGCCGCCAGGCGCGCCGGCGGCGCCCAGAGCGTGCGGACGATCATCCCGAGCAGGATCGCGACGACCAGCGCCTCCACGATCGGGTGCCCGAACGCGTGCTCCTCCGCCAGGGCGACGCCCCACGCGACGCCGCCGACGAGCGTCGCCAATCCGACCCCCGGCAGGAGCGCGGCGATGCGGGCGGCCCACGCGGGCGGCGTGCGTGCCGCAGGCGCGGGGGGCGTCGCGGACGGGAGTACCGTGGTGGCCATGGGCGGCAGTGCGACGTTGTGAAGCGTTGGGCCGGCGGAGATGCCCGCGCGACCCTGTGTCTGCGCCGAAGAGTGACGGCCCGCGTGGTATAAGTCCAAGACATTGTTCTCATACGCGCATTACTTTCGGGTATGGCGCTCAACCTGCACGCGCTGCGGGTGTTCGCGGCGGTGGCCGAGCGCGGCGGCTTCTCGCGCGCCGCGACCGTGCTGCGCCTGAGTCAGCCGGCGGTCTCGAAGGCGGTGCTCGGGCTGGAGCGCGAGATCGGCCTGCCGCTCCTGGAACGCGGCGCGCGCGCCGCGCGCCTCACCGACGCGGGCGAGGCGCTGTATCAGCGGGCGCGCGAGCTCTTCGCCGTCGAACGCACGGCCGAGGACGAGCTCCGCGCCCGGCGGGGGCTCGACGCGGGCGTGTTGCGCCTGGGCGCGAGCACGACGGTGGCCACCTACTACCTCGCGCCGCTCCTCGGCGCGTTCCGGGCGGCGCACCCGGGGGTCACGTTGCGCGTGGCGAGCGCGAACACCCGGGCGATCGCACGCCTGTTATTGCAGCGCCGCCTCGACGTGGCCCTCGTGGAAGGGCCGGTGACCGACCCCGGGGTGCGCGCGGCGACGTGGCGCGAGGACGAACTCGTCGTGCTCGCGCCGCCGGAGCACGCGCTCGGGCGCACCCGGCGGTCGGTCGCGCCGGCCGCATTAGGCGAGCACCCGTTCATCGCCCGCGAACGCGGGTCGGGGACGCGGGTGGTTGCCGAGGCGGCGCTCGCCGCGCACGGCGTGCGCCCGCGCGTGGCGCTCACGCTCGGGAGCACGGAAGCGGTCAAGGAGGCCGTCGCGGCCGGGCTCGGGCTGGCGATCGTGTCGCGCACGGCGGCGGCGGATCAGTTGGCGCTCGCCCGCGTGCGGGCGGTGCGCGTGGCCGGGCTCGTGATCCGTCGCCCGCTCACGCAGTTGCGGCTGGAGGGCCGGCGGCCGAGCGCGCCGGCCGTCGCGTTCGAGGCACTGCTCGCCGCCGACGTCGGCCCGAGCGCCGCGCCGCGTGCGGGGCAGTCACGCCGGCCGGCGGACCCGCGTCGGGCCGACTAGCGGCAGTCGAGCTCTGCGATGAGCGCCTCCGTCACGGTGGTTTTCGGGATGCGGGCTGGGTGCCGCAGCACCAACGACGGTGCCTAACACCCGCGCGGCGCCCGGAGGTGGCCGCGGAACACATGGCGACGTGTTAGGATGGATGCCGCTGCGCGGCCCCCGCCTGGCGCGGGGCGATCACCCGAATGCCGACGCGAGGTCCACTTTCCATGCGCCTGGTGCGCTACAACGTGGCGGCCAGCTTGGACGGCTACATCGCCGGCCCGAACGGCGAGTACGACTGGATCCCGGACGACCCCACGGTCGACTTCGCGGCCCTCTTCGCGCGCGTCGACACGGTGCTGCTCGGCCGACACAGCTACGAGTTGACGCGGACCGTACCGGAGGTGCCGTGGCACGCCGGCACGCGCGTGTACGTGTTCTCGCGCACGCTCCGGCCGGAGGAGCACCATGACGTCACGGTCGTCCGCGACGACGCGCCCGGCGTGGTGGCCGCGCTTCGCGCAGAGTCCGGCGATGGCGAGATCTGGCTGTTCGGCGGCGGCGCGCTGTTCGGCAGCCTGCTCGCCGCGGGGCAGGTCGACCGGGTTGAGGTCGCGGTGGTGCCGATGCTGCTCGGCGGCGGCGTCCCGCTGCTGCCCGCGGGGATGGCACGCACGGCGCTCGCGCTCGTCGGGTCGCACGTGTACCCGTCCGGGATCGTGAGTCTGCACTACGCGGTGCCGGGGACCTACACCTGACGCGCAACGGCCGGCTCAGGCCGGTCCGTTCTGGAGGTGACGCGTGCCCCACCCCTCGGCCGACGACATCATCGCGCTCTACGACCGGACGGCGGACGCCTGGGCCGCCGTCCGCGGACGCGACGCCGTGATCGAGGGCGCGTGGCTGGACCGGTTTGTCGCGGCCCTGCCGGCCCCCTCGCCCGCGGCCGGACGCGAGCGCGCCACGGTGCTCGACCTCGGTTGCGGGACTGGGTACCCGGTCGCCCACGCACTGCTGGCGCGCGGCCTGCGCGTCACGGGCCTCGACGCCGCGCCGCGGCAGATCGCCCACGCGCGCGCGGCCACACCCCCCGAGCACCGGGCCGCTGCCGAGTGGGTCGTGGCCGACATGCGCGTGCCGGGCGCCGCGCTGGCCGGCCGCCGCTTCGAGGGCGTGTTGGCGTGGCACAGCAGCTTCCATCTCACGCCCGACGACCAGCGGGCCATGTTCCCCGTGTACGCCGCGCACGCGGTGCCCGGGGCGGTCCTGATGTTCACCTCGGGTCCCGAGCCCGGCGAGGTGATCGCGGCGTGGGAGGGCGCGCCGCTCTACCACGCGAGCCTGGAGGACGAGGAGTACCGCGCGCTGCTCGCCGCCCACGGCTTCGCGCTCGTGTCGCACGTGCGGCGCGACCGCGCGTGCGGCGATGCGTCCGTGTGGCTCGCGCGGTACGCGGGGGGGTGATCCGGGTGGTTTCTGAGCGGCTACTGCCGTCCGCGCCTGCGGGATATCGGCTCGCGGCCCGCCACGTTCAGCGCCACCGCCGCGCGGATGAGGGCCTGGAACGCCGCCTCGTCGATGGAGTCCCCCGTGCGGAGGTCGATGGCGCGCCGCGTCGCGCCGTCGCGGCTCGCGTTGAACAGGCGCGCGGGGTCCTTCAGCGCCGCGCCCCGCGCGAACGTCAGCTTGACGACCTGTTTGTAGGTCTCGCCGGTGCAGACGATACCGTCCCGCGACCAGACCGGCACCCCGGTCATCCCGTTCGACGGCTTCTTCCACTTCCGCTCTTCGACGATCGCGGGGTCGGCCGCCGTGATCAGCGCGCGGACGCGCGCGAGCATGGCGTCGCGCCGGTCGCCCGCGGGAGCGTCGTGCTCCACGTCGTGCCCCGTCATCGGACGGGGCGGCCGTGGGGGCTGGGCCGCGCGCCGCCCAGCGCCCCGGCCTGCGCGCCGCCCGTCTGGCCGCGTGGTGCGGAGCGCCGCCGGGCGGCGGACGGCAGCGCGAACAGGCACAGGCCGGTGAGCAGCACGGCGCACGGGAGGAGCGGGGCGTAGGGCACCCAGGCGGGCGGCGGTTGCCCGCGTCCGAGTCCCAGGGCGGCGAAGTTGGCGGCGACGGCCGCCGCGAAGGCGATCGAGACCGAGCGAGGGGTCGGGCGCATCTGGTTGCTCATGACGTCCTCGCAAGCAGGGTGGTGAGCTTGCCCGCCATCAGGGTCCAGCCGTAGCGCGCGCCGCCCAACGCGCGCTGCTGGCCCGGTGCGAAGCCCGACTGCACGATGGTCAGGCGTGTGCCCGACGGCGTGGGTGCGAGCGTGAACGCGACGACGGTGTCCAGGGGGGCGCCCGCGAAGGGGACGTGCCACGCGTAGCGGAGCGTCCGGTGCGGCTCGACCTCGAGGACCTCGCCGTGCACGGTGCCGTCCCACCCGGGGTAGGCCTGCGTCCGGAACATGAACGCCGTGCCCGGCTCGGGCCGGAACCCGACGACCGGCAGCAGCCACTCCGCGAGGAGTGCCGGGTCGGTGAGCGCGCGCCACACCTTCTCCGGCGGGTGCGACAGGTCGTACTCGAGCGACAGGGAGGTCCTGTCCCCTTGCTCGGGGTCACCGGCGGTGCGTTCGGAGATGTCGGGGGTGGTCATGTCGGTGGTCGTCGTCATCCGTCCATCCGCTCCAGGAGGTGTTCGAGGCGGTCGACGTGCTCCGTCCAGAACGCGCGGTAGTACGCGATCCAGTCGACGAGCGGCTCGAGCCCGCGCGGCTCGACCCGGTAGTAGACGTGGCGCCCCTCGCGCCGGCCGCTCACCAAGCCGGCCGCCTTCAACGTGGCGAGATGCTGGGAGACCGCGGGCTGCGAGAGCGCGAAGCGCACGGTGATGTCCTGGACCGCCGCCTCGCCGCGGGCGAGCGCCTCGTAGATCGCCCGGCGGCTCGGGTCGGCGAGCGCCTGGAACACCTGGTGCTCGGCCCCACGTCGCATGGGCGATACATAAGTCACTGCTTATGCTTTGTCAAGCGCGGGCGCCGGCTCGTAGTCGGCCGTAATAGCCGTCGTACCGGGGGGAGCTTTCGGCGGCCCTAAGAGGAGCCGGTGCCGCCCGTTCGGAGAGATCGGGGCGGCTCCCTCGCAGGTTCAATGCTTGGGGGAATTCGCCACCAGTATGCGGTCGGTTCTCGGATGCTCGGCGGCTGTGTGTCAGACGCCGTCGCTCTACGCGTCTCAGCTCGCGCGGCGCAATGGTCGCAGAACGCCGGACGTCTTCGAGCCGAGGGCGGCCGCGGCGCAGGAACGTCCGGGTTCTGGCCGTCTCACCCGGGCGTGTTCGTGACGCCGCCGGGGCGGGGTGGCGCGGGCGCGACCCGCGGCGGCCGCGGTCCGGGTGCCAGCGCGGCGCTCGTCCCCGCGCGCAGCTACCCCCGCGTCGCGCCAGCCCGGTGTCGTCGCTTGAACGCGAGCGGATTTTCCCCGGTCACGCGCCGGAACACGCGCGTGAAGTACGCCACGCTCTCGAAGCCGCACGCGAACGCCGCCTGCGTCGCGGAGTCGTCCGCGAGCAGCCGCCGCTGCGCCTCGTGCACCCGGTACCGGTTGACGAACTCGGTGAACGTGTGCCCGGTCGCGCGCTTGAAGAATCGGCAGAACGCCGCCTCGCTCAGGCTCGCGGCGTCCGCCGCCTCGGCGAGCGGGATGCGCCGCGGGTAGTGCTCCATGACCAGCCGGCTCACGCGCGCGAGCCGCTGCCGCTCGGTGTGCGGGTCGTGCACGTGGGCGAGCGGCCCCGCGCCGAGCGCGGTCGCCTCGCCGCGCTCGGCGCCGGCGGCGAGCTGCTGGAAGACCTGCAGCAGCACGACGAGCCGCTCGAACGGCGGCAGCCCGGGCAGACGCGCGAGCCGCCGCCCGGCGGCGGCCTTGGTGCGACCGCGGAACGCGACGCCCGCGCGCGCGCGGGCGAAGAGCGCGGCGATGCCGGCGAGCTCCGGGCGGCTGCCTAACGCGTCGCCGAGGAAGTCGGGGGCCAGCTGCACGACCACCTGGCGGTACGCGCCCGCGAGCCCGTAGTCGAAGTTGAGGTGCGGCACGTTCGGCCCGACGAACACGAGGTCGCTTCCCTCATAGCGCGCCACGTGGTCGCCGACGTGGCGGGTGCCGCTCGCCCCCTCGATGAAGGCGAGCTCGTACTCGGGGTGGTAGTGCCAGAGGAAGACGCCGGGCAGCCGCGGCGTGAACACCCGGAACGAGCTCCCGGCGTCGGCCTCGACGTGTTCGAGCGTGCTTCGCATACGCGCCTCCTGCGCTCCGCCTCGTGCCTCCGACGTGCCCCCGACGGCCGTGACCCGGCGTGGACCGGCGAGCAAGATAGTGCAAGAACTGGTCATCGCCGTGCTACGCCCCGTCCCGCTCCCGGTCCGACCTTCCCCGCGTCACCCCGCACGCCGCCCCCCCAACATTCGATGAGGCGCCCATGGCCACGACCGCGATCCCGAGTAACGCCCACGCCGACATCCCCGGCAACCCGACCACCGCCACCAGCAGCAGCGTCCGCCTCCGCGAGCACGCCGACCCCGCATCCCTCCGCGTGCTCACGCCGGAGCAGTGGGCGTTCTGGCGCGAGAACGGCTACGTGGTCGTAAAGGGCGCCGTGCCGGCGGCGCAGGCGGACCAGTTGGCCGCGCTCTTGTGGGAGTTCGAGGAGAAGGACCCGGACGACCCCGAGACTTGGTACACCCCGCCGCGCGCGGAGATGAAGATGAAGGAGCTGACGGGCACCGGCATGGTCGAGCTCTACAACCACCAGTACGAGTGGGACAACCGCTCGTCCCCGCGGGTCTACGACGCCTTCGTCGACATCTGGGGGACCGAGAAGCTCTGGGTGACCATCGACCGCGCGAACCTGAATCTGCCGATGCGCCCGGGCGCCGAGTACAAGGGCTTCATCCACTGGGACTACGACCCCGAGACGAAGCCGCAGAACGTGCAGGGCGTGCTCGCGCTGGCCGACCAGACCGACCCGAACATGGGCGGCTTCCAGTGCGTCCCCGAGCTCTTCCGCACGTACGACACCTGGAAGCTCACGCAGCCCGCCGACCGCGACCACTTCAAGCCCGACGTGACCGGCTTCGAGGTCGTGAAGGTGCCGATGGAGAAGGGCGACCTGCTCATCTTCCACAGCAGCCAGCCGCACGGCATCCGGCCGAACCGCTCGGGGGACAAGGTGCGCATGGCGCAGTACATCTCGATGATGCCGGCCCAGGAGGACAATGAGGCGCTGCGGCGGTGGCGCGTCAGCTCGTGGCGCGACCGGCGCGCGCCCGAGGGCTACGCCTTCCCCGGCGACCCGCGCAACTGGGAGCAGACGCGGTACGGGCGCGCCGAGCTGAGCGGGCTGGGCGAGAAGCTGCTCGGCCTGCGGTCGTGGGAGACCGGCGAGCGGATCGGCACCGACGCGGCCGCAACCGCGGATGGCCGCTGATGTGCGCGGCGTCGTCGGGCCGGGCGGCCGGCGTAGGCGCCCCGGCCGGCGCCGGGGCGCCGGAAGGGGAGCCACGCGGTACACCGCGGTGCGGCCGCCCCTGCGCCGCCGGCCGCCCGTGTCCGGCGGCGCAGCGGCGGCAGACCGCCGGGCTTCCGGTGTCGCGCATCGAACGGGCGACGCCGGTCGCGGTCGCCGCACGGTTGGGCGCGGCGCGGCCACTCGCGCCGGCGTAGCCGGCATAACAGGCGAGCCACGCGCCAGGGTACGGTCGGTTGTGCGCGACGACTCGCGGCGTCGCGATACCACAGCCCGAACGCTGAGCTGACGAGTTCCGCGACGGCTGGCGGCCGGCCGGGGCGCGCGTCAGAACGCGGGCAAGTGAGACGCGTGCGCCTAACGTGAACCCGTGCGGTGCAGGTGCGCGACGCGCTCGGGCGGCACCGCGCGGGCCGGGCGGGCGTGCGCGGGCACGTGGCGGTACAGCGTCGCCCGCGACACGCGCAGCGCCCCGCACACCTCGTCGATCGGCCGCGAGGTGTCGGCGAGGAGCATGCGGGCCATCTCCAGCTGCGTCTCGCTCATCGCGCGCGGCCGCCCGCCCATGCGGCCCCGCGCGCGGGCCGCGGCGAGCCCCGCCTTCGTGCGCTCGCGAATCAGGTCGCGCTCGAATTCTGCGAGAGCCCCGAAGATGTGGAAGACGAGCTTGCCCCCGCTCGTGGTCGTGTCGATCGCCTCGGTCAGCGAGCGGAAGCCGACGCCCTGCGCGTCGAGCGCGTTCACCTGCGCGATGAGGTGCCGCAGCGTGCGCCCGAGCCGGTCCAAGCGCCACACGACGAGCGTGTCGCCTGACCGTACGTAGTCGAGCGCGGCCGCGAGTCCGTCCCGCTCCTCGACGGCCCCGCTCACGACGTCAGTGAATGTACGGCCGCAGCCGGCCGCGCTCAGCGCGTCCTGCTGCAGGGCGAGCGACTGCTCGGCCGTAGACACGCGGGCGTAGCCGACCAACATGCGGCCCCTCCGGCCGTTGTGGGAATTCGCTTACACGCGTTACAAGCGAAGCACGCGTTCAAGGTGCGTCCCGCCGCGCGCGATGCCGACGCGGTACACGTTCCCGGGCCGGTTGAGGAGCACGCTCAGGCGCTCCACCCCGAAATCCGTCGCGGGGCGCCCGTCGACGGTCACGAGCACGTCGCCCACCTGCAATCCGGCGCGGGCCGCCGCCGACCGCTCGTGCACTGTGCTCACGGTCGGCATCCGGCGGTACGCCGCCGCGAACAGCTCCAGCCCGCCCAGCGGCCCGCGATCGAACGTGCCCCCGAACCGCGCGTTGGGCTCGAGGAACAGTCGCCCGTGCGGGTAGTCGAATACGCACGTGAAGCGGCCCCACACCGCGTTCCCGATCAGGGCGACGTCGGACGCGACACCCGGCACCGCGGCTAGGGTGAACCGGCCAATGCGCACCGTGTCCAGCGTGCCGACCTCGACGTGGTACGACGCCCCAAGCCCGCTCGTGCTCACCGCATAGCGGGGCGCCGTCGTGGACTGGCGCACGAGCGAGTCGTCAACCGCGTCGCCGGAGCCGCTGTCCACGATGAGGGTACGCGCGACCGCGGGCCGCCCACCGTCGTGCACCTGGATCGTCACGCGGGGTTGCCGCCGGACCAGCGTGATCGGGACGGTGTCGCCCGTCCCCGCGTACCGGTACCGGGCCGGGTCGTAGAGGCGGAGCGTGTGGGCCGCGAAGTCGACCTCGACGACGTAGCGGGCGAACAGGTCGTAGCCGAGCACGCCGGTCTCGGGCCGCCCCACGTCGGCCGTGAGGCCGGTGAGGTCGACCGCCGCGATGTGATCGCACGCCGTCGTGAAGCCGCCGCCGAAGTCGAGCCGCACGCGACTGCTGACGGAGTCGATGCCCACCGTGCCGCGGCCCCCGCCGTGGATCTGTCGCGTGCCGCGCGTCGCGAGCCCGAGCCGGCGGGCGGCGCCCCGGTCGACGAGGCACACGCTCGAGCCGGAATCGAGCGCCCACCACCCGGGCGGGCTGCCGTTGACCCGCACCGGCACGAGGATCATGGGATTGCCGTCAGCCGCGAACGGCACCGTCGCGACCCACCCATTCGTACCGTCCTCCGGCGTGCTGCGGGGCGGCATTTCCCAGACCGCCTGCGCGAGTGCGGGACGCGTGCGCACGTTGAACCCCAGCATGAGGGAGAGCGCGAGCCCGCCGGCTCGCCGCGTGATCAGCCGAGCGGTTCTCATGGGCGCGTGGGCGTTGGGGGGGTGCGCGTCGCGGCGACGGCCGGCGCTGGGCGGCGCTCCGGCCGAGGTGTCGGGGGCGCGCGGAACGGCCGGAACGCGGCGAGTGGCGGGGTCACGAGCCCGAGCGCTATCACGCCGGCGACCACCGTGCGGCGGGTCAGCCCGGCCCGGTCGCGCGCCGGGTCGAGGATCGCCTCCAAGCGCGCGGCGAACTCGGAGGCGCCGAACGCGGGGGCGCGCCCAGCCTGAGGCGTGGTCATCGTGAGCGCCGCGACGCCGGGCGAGGCGGCCGCGCGCCCGTCGACAGTGCGGGACCGCGCGAAGTCGAGCAGGGCGCCCGCGTAGCGCGAGGGTACGGCGCCGTCGCGCAGCACCACGTCGTCGCAGGCGCGCTCGCGCTCGACGCGCAGGCGCCACGCCGCGAGCCAGAGCAGCGGGTCGAACCAGAAAAGCGCGACCGCGCACTGCGCGAGCGTCTGGGTCAGCGTGTCGTACCGCCGGACGTGTGCCAGCTCGTGCACGAGCACGACGCGACGCCGATCCTCCGGCCACAGGTCCGCGTCGGCGGGGAGGAGTACGACGGGGGACGCGAGCCCCCACGTGATCGGGACGGCGAGCCGCGACCCGCGGCGCAACGTGACCGGCCGCGCGATCCCGAGCGACGACGCGACGCACCGGGTGAGGTCAGCCCAGCGGCCGTCCAGCACCGGCGTACTCGCGCCGGCGAGGCGCGACAGCTCCCACGTCCCCACGGTCAGCCGAAGTCCCACGAGCAGGGCGCCCGCGAGCCAGAGGACGGCGACCGCCGCCAGTGCCGCCCCGCGTGGGTCGCCGTCGGCGCCCGGTCCGAGAGGCGCCGGGTCGGCGAGCAGCCACGGGGGCGCGGGCAGGAGCGGCAGCCCGGGGATCCGTACGCCGGGCACCGCAAGCGTCAGGACGGGCAGGGCGAGGTGCGCGAGCACCGCGGCGGCCCACAGCGCGTGTCGCCGCGCGGCCGAGCGCACGCGCAGGAGGACCGTGGCGGCACCGACGAGGCCCACGAGGAGCGCGCCTTTGAGCGCCGTGTCGAGCACGATCGGGAGTAGTTGCAGGACGGCGCCGCACGCGGCATCGACGACGCGCGCGGGCGGGTGCGCCACGGCGATGCCGGGCATGGCGAGGCCCGTCACGGGCTACCGCCCCTCGCGCCGCGCGCGGGCGATCAGGTCCGCCAAGCGCGCCGCCTCGTCGGGCGTGAGGCGCGAGCCGTCGAGGTCGAGCAGGGCGGCGGCGGCCTGCGCCGCCGAGCCGCCGAAGAAGGTCGTGACGAGGTGCCGGAGCGCCGAGCGCCGGGCCCGGGCGGCCGCCACCGCCGGGCGGTACACGTACGCGCGGCCCGCGCCGTCGTCGACCTCGTGGACGACGTGGCCCTTGTCCTCGAGCACGCGCAGCAGCGCCCGGACGGCGGAGTAGCTCGGCGCGTCGGGCAGGGCCGCCAGGACCTCGGCCGCGGTGGCGCGCCCGCGCGCGTAGAGGACGTCGAGGATCTGCCGCTCGCGGCGGCTGAGCGCGCTGGGGGTCGGGTCGGGCACGGCGAGACCGGAACGGGGCGGACGACCGCATCGAGATGCACCCGCGGCATGGAGTGCACGCTGGTGCTGCTATTCTAGCAAGTGCAGTAAATTTAGCAATAGCACCGCAGCCCAGGACAGCATCGCAACCACGTCAGCCGGGGGTGGGTTTCGGGACGGCTCCCGCGACGTCTCGACGCGTCGCGCACCACCGGGCGGGGACGCGCGCCGGGACCGACGGCGAACGTCCCGACGCGCGGGCCCTGCGTTTGTGGTCCGATCCGTCCCGGCGTTCGCCGTGTCCAACCCTCGCACGGTCGGAGCCGGCGTGCGCGCCGTCCCCCGTAGCGGTACGGGCGTTGCCGCGCGTCGGTCGTCCGTCTCTCGCGCGGCGGACGCGTCGCGCCGCCCACGGGCGTCAGCCCGCGGGGGCCACCCCATCCCACCATCACATGTCGCGCGTGCAGCGCTCGCTCCTCGCCGCGGGGCTCCTCCCGCTGCCGTGGTTCCTCCTCTGGACGACGCTGGGCGGGGCCGTCACGCCGGGGTACCACGGGCTCGTGCAGCAGGGCAGCGAGTTGCTCGCGGCCGGCGGGGCCGGCGCCCTCTGCCTCCGGGTCGCGGCCCTCGGCTCCGGCCTCGCGTTCCTCGCCTTCGCCGCCGGACTCTGGTCGCTCACGCGGTCGCTCACGGCGCGGCGTGGCGCGGTCGGCGCCGCCGCGTGGACGCTCTTCGGGCTGTCCATCATGTCCAACGGCGTGTGGCCGATGGGCAGCCCCCTGCACGGGCTCTACGCCGCCAGCATCGTGAACCTCGTCGCGCCCGCGCTCGCCCACCTCGAGCTCGGCGGGCGTCTGCCGCGCCGGCGCGACTACGCCCTCACGGCCGCGGTGAGCGTGGGCGGCGTCGTCTACCTCTGGCTCAACCTCACCGGCCACGACCCGGCCGCGTGGCGCGGGCTCACGCAGGGCGTGTTCTCCTCGGTCAACGCGGCCTGGCCCTTCGGCGTC